>OMXR01000047.1 GCA_900315045.1 uncultured Sutterella sp.
ACAAGAGGAGTGCTCTCCATGGCATCCAACCAGGCGGAGAGTTCTGGGTTCTCTCCCGCAAGGCGGCGGATTGCCGCGAAGGGAAAGAACTCCTCGTCCCCTCCGGGGATTTTCCGGGTTTCCTCGAATTTTTTCGCTTGCCCCGGGAACACCGCCGCAAACGAAGCCTTTTCGGCGAACCGCTCGCCATCCTTCTGCACAACCCGAATGAATTTTCCCGCCACGGGAAAATCCTCGTCCATCTCGACGGAATCCGGCGCTGTCCGGAAGCGAAGCCACGCCCAAAGCACGGGCCAGAGGGCAAACATCAGCCAGAAGGGGGCCGTGAGGATCATCGTCAGCCACCCGGTTCCCCCTGCCGCATCCTCAAAGAGGAAAATGGAGCCGATCACGCCCCAAGCGCACCATGTAAGCCAGGCGGTTCTCGCCCTGGCCTTGGAAAGTTTCTGCCTACGCCTCGCCATGCCGCACCTCCTGCGATTGACCTTTGAGCACTCTTGCCCGCAGCTGCCCGCAGCCGCCCTGCACATCCTGAGCGGCGCTCATGCGAAGCGTCGCCACGGTGCCGCGCTTTCTCAAAATCGTGATGAGATCCTCGATGTGGCTCTGCTCGGGCCGCGCGTAGCTTGATCCCTCCACGGGATTGACGGCAATGAAGTTCACCATGGCGTAGCGCCCCGCGATGAGCTCGGCAAGCCGCTCGATCTGCGCCTTTGAGTCGTTGACCCCCGAAATCAATGTCCACTCGATTTGGGCCGGGTATTTCGTCGCGTCCGCATAGTCAAGCGTGCGCGCAAGGAGCCGCTCCACGGGAATGGGACTGGACCTTGGCAGGAGTTTTCGCCTCAAACCGTTGTCCGTCGTATGGAGCGAGAGCGCAAGGGCGGGCTTTACTTCCGAAGCGCAAAGCGCATCAAAGAGCCTCTCGTCCCCCACCGTGGACACGACAAGATCCTTGTGGGCAAGGTTCAGCGTCGTGCCCATGAAGTGCACCGCCTCGAGAACCGCCTGCATGTTGTGGCTTGGCTCTCCCATGCCCATCAGCACGATTTTCTTCGTCTGCGGCCGGATGGCTCTTGCCTCGGCAACCTGCGCAAGGATTTCGGCGCTTGAGAGCTGCCGCACAAGTCCGCTTCTGCCCGTCATGCAAAAGAGGCACCCCACGGCGCAGCCAACCTGCGTGGACACGCACAGCCCGTCGCGCGGCAGCAGCACCGACTCGACGATCTGCCCGTCGGCAAGCTCCACGATGAGCTTCATCGTCTCGGCCTGCATGCTTGGCACCATCGCCACGCGGGAAAGTCCTTCGAGCCTGGCGCGGATCTCGGGGATTCTCTCGGCAAGCAGTCTGGGAAATCTGTCGCTTGCGCGCTCCGTCCAGGGTCCCAAGTGCATCCAGGCACGCATCACGCGGCGGATGTGCGCGGGCTTCGCGCCCAGCGCCTCAAGTTCCGAAACGATTTCACTGATGTGCGGTCCCCTGCTCACTCATCGTCCCCCTGAAGCCCCAGTTCCTGCAGCTTGCGGGTCAGCGTATTGCGGCCGACGCCTAGGCGCTGGGCGGCCTCGACCTTCTTGCCATGCGTAAAGGCAAGCGCCGTCTGGAACACCGCAGCTTCAAACTTGTCGGTGAGCCGGTTCATGAGTCCTGGCTTTTCCTGCTCCAGCAACTCGGCCACCTCGCGCTTGAGCTCTTCGGTCCAGCCTGCGCACTGGGCGCTCTGCGCGAGCTCGGTGCCCGCGCCCCCCGTTTTCATCTCTGGCGGCAGATCGGCCACCCGGATCGTGCGGGACGAGGCCATGACGGTGAGCCAGTTGCAGATGTTCTCAAGCTGGCGCACATTGCCGGGAAACGGATACTGCCTCATGAATTCGAGCGCCTCGGCGGAAAGATACTTGCGCTCGGTCTTGAGACTTGAAGCCGCCTTGGCGAGGAAATAGTCTGCAAGCGACTCGATGTCCTCCGGCCTTTCGCGCAGCGCTGGAAGCCGCAGCCGGATCACATTCAGGCGGTGAAAAAGGTCCTCGCGAAACAGCCCCTGCGCCACGCGCTGCTCAAGGTTCTGGTTCGTGGCGGCAATCACGCGGACATCGGAAGCGATGAGCTGCCTGCCGCCCACGCGGTAGAAGCTTCCGTCAGAGAGCACCCGTAGCAGACGCGTCTGCAGCTCCATCGGCATGTCGCCGATTTCATCGAGAAAGAGCGTGCCGCCCTTTGCCTGCTCAAACCGGCCGATCTGCGTTGCATTGGCTCCGGTAAACGCACCGCGCTCGTGTCCGAACAGTTCGCTCTCAAGGAGCTCCCGTGGAATTGCCGCCGTGTTGATGGCAACGAAGGGGGCGGCTCTGCGCAGACTATGCCGGTGCAGCGCCCGGGCGACAACTTCCTTGCCCGCGCCCGACTCGCCCGTGAGCAGAACCGTCGCATGCGACTGGGACAGCCGGCCGATCGCCCGGAACACCTCCTGCATCGCGCGGGATTGTCCGATGATGTCGGGATGGTGCCGGCTCTCCTGCTCGGGGAATGCCTTCACCCCCTGGGCAGCCTTTTCCGACTCTTCGCACGCGCGCCGCAGCAGTTCAATCACGCGGTTGATGTCAAATGGCTTGGCAAGATACTCATAGGCTCCGCCCTGAAAGGCGCTCACCGCGCTGTCAAGGTCGCTGTAGGCAGTCATGATCACCACAGGGAGCTGCGGAAATCTCTTTTTCACCCGAGCCAGAAGATCAAGTCCGGACATGTCGCTGATCCGGATATCGGAAAGCAGCACCGAGGGCGACTCATCTTCCATCGCCTTCAGCACATCGCCCGCCTGCGCAAACAGGCGGCAGGACATCTGCGCTTTTGCGAGCGCCTTTTCCAGAACCCACCGAATCGACTTGTCATCGTCAACGATCCAAATCGGCTTCACAGTGCCTCCTCCTTGACTTGTTCTCCGCCAATCGGCGCTCCGATCGGCAGCAGAACCCTGAACTGAGTTTTGCCCGGACTGCTCTGCACTTCAATCGCCCCGCCGTGCTGCTCGACATAATTTTTCACGAGGGCAAGGCCGAGCCCCGTCCCGTCCGCGCGCCCCGTGACAAGCGGATAGAAGATCCGCTCGCGAAGCTCTGCGGGAATGCCCGGACCGTTGTCCTCGACGAGAACGCTCAGGGCAAGGCGGTATCGGTTCCGGCGGATCGTCACCAGTCTTGCGATGCGGGTCTGGAAACGGATTCTTGCGGTCCCGCTGGAAATCTTGTCCCCGAGCGCCTGAGCCGCATTTCTGGCAAGGTTGAGAAAGACCTGGATGAGCTGCTCGCCGTCCCCCATGATTTCCGGCAGCGACACGTCGTAGTCGCGCTCGATCTCCAGCCCCTTGCCGTATTCGGCCAGCACAAGATTCTTCACGCGCTCGAGCACCTCGTGGATGTTGATCTCCTGCACGCGGCGCTCGGCCCGGTACGGGGTGAGCATGCGGTCAAGGAGTGCAAGCAGCCGGTCCGTCTCATGGATGATGACGTCGGTGTATTCGCGCAGCTGCGGGCTTGCGAGCTCCAGTTCCAGAAGCTGCGCCGCACCCCGGATGCCACCCAGGGGATTTTTGATTTCATGGGCAAGATTGCGCAACATCCCCCGGGCCGCCCCCGAGAGGTCGCTCTGATGCTCTTCACGGAACCGCTCGAGCGCTTCGTGCGTATCGGAAACCTCAACGAGGTATCTGCCGGGCTCCTCCGCCGAAGTGGCCGTGACAAAGACGTGCCGAGCCGCCTGAAGCGGCGTGCTGAGCTCGGTCACCAGGCTGCAGGGCACGCCCTGCGCAATCTTGACCTCCGGCGCCGCAAACCATCCCTTCAGGCCGTCGATGAGTGCGGTGAGATCGGTTCCCGCGAGCGCCCTGCCCGACAGGCCGAAAAGCATCTCCGCGGCAGAATTGCAGCGGATGATCCGCGCGCGGTCGTCGACAAGAATCACAGCCGTGGCAAGCACCTCGGCTGCGATCCAGAACCCGTCGCCGGAATGCCTGGCGTGCTGCGGAGACTGCCGCAGCACGGCGCCTTTCTCGGCCTTGCGGGGCATCGCTATCCGGCGTAGTACATCTCGAACTCGATGGGCTGCACCTGCATGCGATAGCGCTGCACCTCGGCGCGCTTCACGGCGATATACCCCTCGAGCATGTCCTCGGAGAACACGCCGCCGCGGGTCAGGAACTCGTGATCCTTCTCAAGATAGTCGAGCGCCTGCTCAAGACTGCTGCAGACCGTCGGAATCTTGGCGTTCTCTTCGGGCGGCAGATCGTACAGGTTCTTGTCAGCCGGGTCGCCCGGATGAATCTTGTTCTGGATGCCATCGAGGCCTGCCATGAGCAGTGCGGCAAACGCAAGGTACGGATTGGCAAGCGGATCGGGGAAACGCACCTCGACCCGGCGCGCCTTCACGCCCGGCACATGCGGAATGCGCAGGGAGGCCGAGCGATTGCAGGCCGAATAGGCAAGCTTCACCGGCGCTTCAAAGCCCGGCACGAGACGCTTGTAGGAATTCGTTGTCGGGTTGGTGATGGCGTTGAGCGCCCGGGCGTGCTTGATGATGCCGCCGATGTAGTACAGGGCAAGATCGGAAAGCCCTGCGTAGCCGTTGCCCGCGAACATGTTCTTGCCGTCCTTCCAGATCGACTGGTTCACGTGCATGCCCGAGCCGTTGTCTCCAGGCATGGGCTTGGCCATGAAGGTTGCGGTCTTTCCGTAAGCCGCAGCCACGTTCCAGACGGTGTACTTCAGGATCTGGTTCCAGTCGGCACGGGTGGTGAGCGTGGAAAAGCGGGTTCCGACTTCGCACTGGCCGGCCGCACCCACCTCGTGGTGATGCAGTTCGGTCGGCACGCCCTGCTGTTCGAGCAGCGTGACCATTTCAGCGCGGATGTCGGCAAGGCTGTCAACCGGCGGAACCGGGAAGTAGCCCCCCTTCCAGTTGGGGCGATGCCCGAGGTTGCCTCCCTCGTATTCGATCTTCGAGGACCA
Source organism: uncultured Sutterella sp. (assembly GCA_900315045.1). Classification (GTDB taxonomy): domain Bacteria; phylum Pseudomonadota; class Gammaproteobacteria; order Burkholderiales; family Burkholderiaceae_F; genus Duodenibacillus. The sequence continues at coordinate 4,999 of OMXR01000047.1, forward strand.
GGGCGCCTCTTCGGAGAAAATCTTGTAGAACGAGTTCTGCGGCTCGGTCGAGAACGTGATGCCGTCGAAAATGAAGAACTCCGGTTCAGGACCGAAAAACGCCTGATCGCCAATGCCCGTGCTCTTGAGGTACGCCTCGGCGCGCTTGGCGATCGAGCGCGGATCACGCGCGTAGCCCTTGCCCGTATCCGGCTCGACCACGTCGCACGTCAAGATCAGCGTGTTCTGCTCGCGGAACGGATCCATGTGCGCGGTCTCGGGATCGGGCATCAGAATCATGTCGGAAGCCTCGATGCCCTTCCAGCCCTTCATCGAAGAGCCGTCAAAGGGGTGACCGTCCTCAAACGTATCCTCCGTGCAGCGGCTCGCGGGCACCGTGACGTGGTGCTCCTTGCCGAGCGTATCGGTCAAACGATAGTCAACGAACTTCACATCGTTATCGCGAATCATCTGGACTACATCTGCTGGTGACGTCATGTCATTCTCCTAGGTGCGGATTTTTGGGTTGTCCTCAAAAAAGGCCTTGCGCCTTTTTCCTCTTGCCCAAGAAGATGCAAAACCCGTGCCAGATTCAGAATCCCGCCCGGATCGGGCTCCCGGAAGAGAGCGGACAGAAAGTTGCTTGATTTTAGAGCATTGAGCACCGTTCCGGTGCATTCTCCGGACTGGCAATCCGCGTGAAGAAGGCAGATAAGAAATTCCGCCACAGCAAAGTGTGCCGCAGCGGAACGAAAGACGCGCAGAAGCGGTCAGCAGGCTCAGGACTCGAAGAACCTCTTCATCTTGTCCATGAAGCCCTGGTTGCGGGGCGAATGCTTGCCGGCATTCTCCTGCAAGGTTTCGTCGAACTCCTTGAGAAGCTTCTTTTGCTTCGCGGACAGGTTGACCGGGGTCTCGACGTACACATGAACATACAGATCGCCCTTCTGCCCCGTGCGCAGGTTGGGCACGCCCTTGCCGCGAAGCCGAAGCACCTTGCCGGATTGCGTCCCCTCGGGGATGGTGATCCGGGTCTCGGTGTCCATCGTGGGCACGGAAACCTCTCCGCCCAGAGCGGCCGTCGCAAAGGAAAGCGGCAGATCCTCATGCAGGTCGTCCCCCTCGCGCTCGAAGATGTCGTGCTCCTTGATGATGATCTGCACGTAGAGGTCGCCCGAGGGCCCGCCGTTGCGCCCCGGCTCACCCTTGCCGGACAAGCGGATGCGCTGGCCGTTGGCGATGCCGCGCGGAATATCGATCTCGAGCGTCTTCGTGGAGCGCGTGCGCCCGGTTCCCCGGCACTCGGGGCACGGATCGGAAATGATCTCGCCCGTTCCCTGGCAGTGCGGGCAGGTCTGCTGCACCTGCAGGAACCCGTTGCTCATGTTGATCGTGCCGGTGCCGCGGCAATGCGGACAGGTCTTCTTGCCCGTGCCGGGCTTGCAGCCCGTGCCGTGGCACGTCTTGCACTCATCCCAGACGGGAACACGGATGTCGGTCTTGGCGCCGTTCACGGCCTGCTCAAGCGTGATCTCGAGCGAATAGCTCACGTCGGCGCCGCGGAAGACCTGCGGTCCGCGACGGCCGCCCCGGGCTGCGCCTCCGAAAATCTCCCCGAAGATGTCGGAGAAATTCTCAAAGCCGCCCATGCCTTCGCCAAAGCCGCCGAAACCGCCGAATCCGCCGGCGCCAGCCGCGCTCGGATCGACGCCGGCCTTGCCGTAGCGGTCGTAGGCGGCGCGCTTTTGCGGATCGGAAAGAATCGCATAGGCCTCGCCGACCTGCTTGAACTTCTCTTCGGCTTCCTTGTTCCCGTTATTGCGATCGGGATGGTATTTCATCGCCAGGCGACGGTACGCCTTCTTGATCTCATCCTCGCTGGCACCGCGCTGCAGTCCCAGTACCTCGTAATAATCTAGATCAGCCATTGTGAACAACCCAATAAAACAGCAACAGGGCCGGGAGCTTTCCTTGAAGCTGCGCGACCCCTGAATCACCCGAGAGCGGGCGGCCGTCCTTCGGCCGCCCTACTCCGATATCGCCCGCGGTTAGTGCTTGACTTCCTTGTAGTCGGCGTCAACGACATCATCGTCGGCGGCCTTGCCGGAAGAAGCCTGCTGGCCGGCACCGGCCTGCCCCGCAGCCTGCTGCTGAGCCTGTCCGGCCTCGGCAGCCGCCTTGTTGAGCTTCTCGCCGATCTTCTGGGCCGCAGCCATCAGAGCCTCGACCTTCTTGTCGATCACGGCCTTGTCTTCGCCGCGCACGGCCTCCTCGACCTCCTTGATCGCGGACTCGCAGGCAGCGCGGTCGGCGCTCTCAACCTTGTCGCCCAGATCCTTCAGGGTCTTCTGGACCTGGTTGACGGCGGCGTCGGCCTGGTTGCGCGCCTGAGCAAGCTCAAAGCGCTTCTGGTCCTCGGCCTTGTTGGCTTCGGCATCACGCACCATGCGGTTGATCTCGTCCTCGGACAGGCCCGAGCTCGCCTTGATGGTGATGTTGTTTTCCTTGCCGGTCGCCTTGTCCTTGGCGCCCACATGCAGGATGCCGTTGGCGTCGATATCGAACGTCACCTCGATCTGCGGCAGGCCGCGCGGAGAGGGCGGAATGCCTTCAAGGTTGAACTCGCCAAGGAGCTTGTTGGAAGCTGCCATCTGGCGCTCGCCCTGATAGACCTTGATCGTCACGGCAGGCTGGTTGTCCTCGGCGGTCGAGAACACCTGGGCGTGCTTGGTGGGGATCGTGGTGTTGCGCTTGATCATCGGGGTCATCACGCCGCCGAGCGTCTCGATGCCGAGCGTAAGCGGCGTCACGTCAAGCAGCAGAACGTCCTTGCGGTCGCCCGTGAGCACGGAGCCCTGAATGGCGGCGCCGATGGCGACGGCCTCGTCCGGGTTCACGTCCTTGCGCGGCTCCTTGCCAAAGAACTCGCGAACAACTTCCTGCACGCGGGGCATGCGGCTCATGCCGCCCACGAGAATCACGTCGGAGATGTCCGAGGTGCTCGCGCCGGCATCGGAAAGCGCCTTGCGGCAGGGTTCGATCGTGCGCTGCACGAGATCCTCGACGAGGCTCTCGAACTTGGCGCGGGTGATCGTGATGTTCATGTGCTTGGGGCCGGTCGCATCAGCCGTGATGTACGGCAGATTGATTTCGGTCTGCTGGCGGTTGGACAGCTCGATCTTGGCCTTTTCAGCCGCATCCTTCAGACGCTGCAGTGCAAGCACGTCCTTGCTGAGGTCAGCGCCCGTGTCCTTGCGGAACTCCTCGATGAGGTAGTCCACAAGCCTCTGGTCGAAGTCCTCGCCGCCCAGGAACGTGTCGCCGTTCGTGGAGAGCACTTCGAACTGCTTGTCGCCGTCAACGTTGGCAATGTCGATCACGGAGATATCGAACGTGCCGCCGCCAAGGTCGTACACGGCAATCTTGCGGTCAGAAGAGCCAGCCTTGTCAAGGCCGAAAGCAAGGGCTGCCGCCGTCGGCTCGTTGATGATGCGCTTCACCTCGAGGCCCGCGATGCGGCCGGCATCCTTGGTTGCCTGGCGCTGGCTGTCGTTGAAGTAGGCCGGAACCGTGATCACGGCTTCGGTCACAGGCTCGCCAAGGTAGTCCTCGGCGGTCTTCTTCATCTTGCGCAGCACTTCAGCGGAAACCTGCTGCGGAGCAAGCTTCTTGCTGTCCTGAACCTGAACCCAGGCGTCGCCGTTGTCGGCGCGGACAATCTTGAAGGGCACGTGAGAGACATCCTTCTGAACCTCCGCATCCTCGTAGCGGCGGCCGATCAGGCGCTTCACGGCAAACAGCGTGTTCTTCGGGTTGGTGATGGCCTGACGCTTTGCGGTGGCGCCGCAAAGGATCTCGCCGTTATCCATGTATGCAACGATGGAAGGCGTCGTGCGGGCGCCTTCGGAGTTCTCGATCACGCGCACCTTGTCGCCTTCCATGATGGCAACTGCCGAGTTCGTCGTGCCGAGGTCAATGCCGATGATCTTAGACATGTTTCTCAAATCCTCTAATGCCGGCGGAACCTGCGCGGCCCCGCCTCTTTGTTGTTAAACCCTTCACCGGCAGGCTGCAGTTCTGCTTCGCCCCACCGGCTCATAACCCCTATATGGGGACGCCCCGTGAAAATTCAACGGGGCGTCCAAAAAATTCGCAATTTGTTTCAATTGGCAGGAAATCAGCCTTGCACCACGCTCACCATGGCAGGGCGCAGCACGCGCTCGTGGATCTTCCAGCCGGTCTGGAACACGGCGGCAACCGTTCCGGGGAGCTGGCCTTCGGCGGCAGGCACCATGACGATCGCCTGGTGGACTGCAGGGTCGAATTTCTCGCCCTTGGCATTGATCGGGGTCATCCCGCTCAGATCGAGCGCATGGATGAGCTGCTTGTAGGTCACCTCCATGCCTTCCTTGAGGGGGCCCGTCTCATCCTTCGCGGATTCAAGCGCCTTCTCAAGGCTGTCCACAACGGGCAGCAGGTTCTTGGCGAACTTCTCGACCCCGAACTTCTGCGCCTTGACCACATCCTCGGCGCAGCGCCTGCGAATGTTTTCCATCTCGGCGCAAGCGCGCACGTAGAGGTCGTAGGATTCGGCGGCCTTGGCCTGCGCCTCCTGAAGGGCAACCGCCATCTCCGGATCGAAGGCCTCGGGCTCGCCGCCCTCGCCAGCGCCCTCTGCCGCCGCTTCCTCCGCCTCCTCGGCCAGGTCGGCCTGCTCGGCGGCCTTCTTCAGTTCCTCAGCCGGGCTGAGTTCTTCGTCTTTGTGTTCGTTATCCGACATTCTGCGCATGCTCCGCAAAAGAATATGTTGCTAGTGCCTCCTCATATGGGGGCGGCAAGGCGATTTTTCAAGCCTGCGCCGCATCCGCGGCAAGATGATCGCGCACGATTTCGGCATAAGCCTTGATCGCCTCAGGCAGATCGTTCGTTGCGGGGATGCAGTGGAAAGCTCCGCCGCCCGCCTGCAAAAACGTTTCCTTCAGATCGATTCCGATCTCTTCGATCGTCTCAAGGCAATCGGCGGCAAACCCGGGGCAGACCACATCAAGCCGCCGCACGCCCGCGACGGCAAGCCTCTCAGCGGCCTCGGCCGCCGTGGGCTCAAGCCACTTGGCGTGACCGAATTTTGACTGGAAGGCAAGCGTCCACTGCGTGTCATCGAGCCCGAGTTCCGCAGCAAGGAGCTCGGCCGTACGGCGGCACTGGCTTTCGTAGGGCGAGCCTTTCTTGACGGAATCGAGCGGAATGCTGTGCAGGCTGATGAGCAGGTGATCTCCGGGGAGCAACTCCCCGACTGCCGCCCAGTGCGCCCGCACCCGAGCGGCCACGGCCCTGATGTATGCGGGGTGCTCGAAATAGTCCTTGATGCGTATTTCCCTGACGGGCGCGGAGAGCGTCCCCGTCACGCGGCTCACCGCATCGAAAACAGCTTCAGTGGTCTGCGTCGCGTACTGGGGAAAAAGCGGAAGCACCACGAGCCGGTCAGGCCTCTCGGCAAGAATCTCCGGCAGGACTTCATCAATCCGGCTCGTCCCGTAGCACATCGCCCAGCGCACGCTCAGGGAATAGCCGAGCATCTCCTGGAGCCGCTCGGCGATACGCGCGGTATTGCTCACAAGGGGCGAACCATCTCTGGTCCAGACCTTCCCGTAGCGCGCTGCGGAGGCCTTGCTGCGGCGCGGCAGAATGTGGCACCGCAAGATGGGCTGCCAGAGCCAGGGCGGAAGATCCACAACGCGTCGATCGCTCAGGAACTCCGTAAGGTATTTTTTGACGGCGTTCGGCGTCGGTGCGGCCGGCGAGCCTGTATTGACTAGCAGCAGAGCTGTTCTAGGATTAGTCATCAGCGTGGGGTCCTGATCGTTCTTGTTGGCGGCATTGTGATCATACCGCCTTAAGCCAGCCTTGCCGCGCCGGCGAGGTCCTATGCCTGCCTTGCCGGCACCATGCGGGACTGGATTCTGTGTGAAACCGCGATCAGCAGTCCGACAATGAGGCTGACCCAGACCTTGCCGATCACCTGCCCCAGAACAAACTCGAGCGAACCGAAGGCAAGCGAGAGGAAGATGCACGAATCGACAACCGAGCCAACCAGGCCCGAGGCGATGACGGCCCAGGCCGGAAACCGCTTTCTCATCGGTGCGTATACGGCAAAGTCGGCGAGTTCGGAGAATACGAACGCGCACGTCGAGGCAACGATGAGATTCAGGTCGGAAACGAGCCCGGAGACGACTGCGCCGGCAAAAATGGCATAGACGGCCCACTTGCCGCCCATGAAGTGATGCACTGCGTCGCGCAGCACCAAAGCGATGCCGGCAATCAGAACGCCCGACGGAGACATGATCCCCGGCCACACGGGCACGAGGCACGGACCGCCCTCGGGGCAGACATACCCGACGTTCATCACCACCCAGTTGCCAAGGGGAATCGTCAGAATGAAAAGGATGATCGAGAGCCAACCGATCTGCACCCGGTTGCGGGCGACAAGCTCAGCAATATGCGTCATATTGTTTTCCTGCCGGCTACAGACGGCTGAACAAGCCGAAGCAGCCTGCTTCCTAAAAAAGCGTTGAAAAGAAATGCGAATTGTACACGAGAGGCGGAGCAGCTAAAGACAGAAATGCTGTACGAGCAGCATGTAGAACACCGTGCCCCCTCCGATCGACACCAGCATGTTGCGCCGGGAAGCAAGATGCAGCAGGACCGTGGCGGCAATGCCCAAAGCCTCCGGCAGCCCCCGCCAGCCCGACGTCAGATCCACGTCCTTCAGGCAATACACGACAAGCATCGCAAAAATGGCCGAGGGCAGCGCCCGCCCCAGATACTGCACGAACGCCGGGGTGTTGCGCCGTTCCGAAAAGAGCACGAACGGCAGAAACCGCGTCAGCATCGTCGCGGCGACGCAAAGCGCGATGGTGGCGATCTGCTCGGTCAGCGTCATTTTTCTCTCCCCGCGGCAAGGCCAGGCTCAAGCGGCCTGCGCAGCGCAGTCAAAGCGACCAGCATCATGCAAAGCGTCGGGACGAGAAAATACTCCCTGCCAAACACCAGCAGGCATCCCACGGAAGCGGCAAATCCCACAAGCGCCGTCCAGTGGCTCCGCTCCGAAAGCCATTGCTCGAGAAAAATGACCACGAACATCGCCGTCATGACGAACTCGAGTCCCGTGGTGTCGAACTGCACCAGGGCGCCGAACACCGCCCCCGTTGCCGTCCCGCTCACCCAGTAGAACCAGTCCAGGCCCGATACCCAAAGATAGAACCAGCCGCGGTCAATCCCCTCCGGCACCTTGGCCGATACATTGACCGCAAACGTTTCATCGGAAAGCCAGAACTCGAGAAGCGGCTTTTTCCAGCCGAGCCCTTCGTACCGGGAGAGCAGAGGAATGCCGTAGAAAAGGTGCCTAGCCTGCACCATCAGCGCGACAAGAAAGGTCTGGATCGGAGCAAATGGGGCGGCAAGCATCGTGATCGCCAGAAATTCGATCGAGCCGCCGTAGATGCAAACCGCCATCGCGACCGGATACCAGGCGGAAAATCCGGCCGCATGGGCAAACACCCCATAGGCCATGCCGAGAAACCAGTATCCGGCAAAGACGGGAAGCGTGCGCGGAAAAGCCGCCCGAAGCGCGCCGAACACACTGGATGCCGGCATCACGGCTCAGCCCTTGGCCTGCCGCATCGCCTTCAGGACATCCAGTGCGCTGCGCATTGCACGGACATCGTGAACGCGCAGCACGGAGGCGCCCTTCAGAACCGCGAGCAGGTGTGCCGCAACCGAACCGTGCACACGCTCCTCAGGCTTCTTGATGCCGGTCACGATGCCGATCGAGGATTTCCGTGAAAGCCCGACGAGAACGGGCCGCTCGTAAGAAGCAAGTTTCTCCGTGTCCGCCAGAAGCTTGAAGTTATGCTCGACATTCTTGGCAAAGCCAAAACCCGGATCCCAGCAGATGCACTCCTCGGGGATTCCGGCCGACAAAAGACGTGCGTCCTGCACAGCAAGAAACGCCAGGACTTCCGCAGTGACATCGTCATAGCGCGGATCGTTCTGCATGGTTCGGGGATCGCCCTGCATGTGCATGATGACAACGCCGGCGCCAGTACCCGCTACGGCCCGAAGCGCCCCCGGGCGAGTGAACGAGCGGACATCGTTGATGATGGCGGCGCCGCAATCCAGAGCCTCGCGCATGACCCGCGGGCTGCTCGTGTCGACGGACACCACGATGCCGCGGCGCGCCAGGCGCTTGACAACGGGAATCACGCGGGCGAGCTCCACGTCTTCAGGCACGGGTGCCGCGCCCGGGCGCGTGGACTCTCCGCCGACATCGATGATGTCGGCTCCGTCCTTCACCATCGCAATCGCATGCTTCACGGCCTTGTCCGCATCCACGAAGCGGCCGCCGTCGGAAAACGAATCGGGCGTGACGTTGAGAATGCCCATGACAAGCGGCTCAGCCAGACTGAGCCGCCTGCCCCTCACCTGCCAAAAACGGGCCGGCATGCACGCCTCTCCTACTGCGCGGAATCCTCGTCCCGCTTTGCCTCATCGGCCTTGGGAGCAGGAGCCGCCGCAGGAGTTTGCGCGGGCTCAGCCTGAGCGGATTGTCCGGACGGCTCCTCGGGCTTTTCTGCCTGGGCGGCGGATGCCCCTTCCTTCTTCTCTGCCACTGCAGCGCTCTGCTGCGGCACGGCATCCGAGGGCTTGGGTTCGCGGGGTTCCTTTCCTGCCATGATGTCGTCGATCTGCTCGGCATCGATGGTCTCCCACTTCAGGAGCGCCTGCGCCATCGCCTCCATCTTGTCGCGGTTGTCCTCGATGAGCTTCCTTGCCCTTGAATACTGCTCTTCGAGGATGCGGCGGATTTCCGCGTCGATCTCCTGCATGGTCTTTTCGGAAATATGCGTGGTCTTCGTAACCGACCGTCCGAGGAACACGCGTGACCATATCCCGCACCATCTGCGTCGCGCGCTCGAAGTCGTTGCTCGCGCCCGTGGTCATCTGGTGCATGAAGATCTCCTCGGCGATGCGACCGCCAAAGAGAATCGCAACGCGGGTGAGCATGTACTGCTTGTCGTATGCGTAGCGGTCCTCCTCGGGCAGCTGCATCGTGACGCCCAAAGCGCGCCCGCGCGGAATGATCGTGACCTTGTGCACGGGATCGGACTTGGGCAGGAGCTTGGCGACGAGCGCGTGGCCGGACTCGTGGTAGGCGGTGTTCCTGCGCTCATCCTCGGTCATCACCATGGATCTGCGCTCGGCGCCCATCATGATCTTGTCCTTGGCCTTTTCAAAGTCGATCATCTCCACGACGCGCGCATTGCGCCGTGCGGCAAAAAGCGCCGCCTCGTTCACGAGGTTCGCGAGATCCGCGCCGGAAAAGCCCGGCGTGCCGCGGGCGATCACGTCGATCTTGATGTCGGCCCCAACAGGCACCTTCTTCATGTGCACGCCAAGGATCTGCTCACGGCCGCGGATGTCGGGCAGCGGCACCACCACCTGGCGGTCAAAGCGTCCCGGACGCATCAGGGCCGGATCGAGCACATCGGGCCTGTTCGTCGCCGCAATCACGATGACATTGGTGCCGGTCTCAAAACCGTCCATTTCAACGAGCATCTGGTTGAGCGTCTGCTCGCGCTCGTCATTGCCGCCGCCAAGGCCTGCGCCTCTCTGGCGGCCCACGGCATCGATTTCGTCAATGAAGATGATGCAGGGAGCGCTCTTCTTGGCGTTCTCAAACATATCGCGCACACGCGCCGCGCCAACGCCCACGAACATCTCGACAAAGTCCGAGCCGGAAATGGAGAAGAAGGGCACGCCGGCCTCGCCCGCGATCGCCTTTGCGAGCAGCGTCTTGCCGGTGCCAGGCGACCCGACCAAGAGGATGCCGCGCGGAATGTGGCCGCCAAGCCGCTGGAACTTGGTCGGATCCCGCAGAAAGTCGACAACTTCCTGCACCTCTTCCTTGGCTTCATCACACCCGGCCACATCGGCAAAGCGCACCTTGTTCGCGCTGTCGTCGAGCATTCTTGCCTTGCTCTTGCCAAAGGAGAACGCGCCGCCCTTGCCGCCCTGCATCTGGCGCATGAAGAACACCCACACGCCAACGAGCAGGAGCATCGGGAACCAGCTCACGAGAATGGTCTGCAGGAACGAGGGCTCCTCTTCAGGCTTGCCGAACACCTGCACGTCATTCTTTCTGAGGTCATCAACCATCCAGAGATCCCCGGGGCTCGTGATCGAATACTTTGAGCCGCTCTTGGGGGTGACCGTGAGCTGCCGGCCCTGCACGTCCACACGGCTGATCTTGCCGGCCTTGGCGTCCTGCATGAACTGCGTGTAACTGATCTGGTCGGCGGGCAGGGTTTCTGTTGCCGTCGTGTCGAACTGGCGGAACACCGTAAAGAGAACGAATGCGATCAAGACCCAGACCGCAATCTTGCTTATCATCTTGTTTCTGTTATCCAAAGCTCTTTCCTTCCTGATATTTTTGGCTTGAATCCAAGGGTGTTAATCTACATCGAAGTATCCGGAAAATCCTCAGCAAGCCCAACGATTGTTTTGCAAACTGTTTCAGCGGCGCAGCCCGCGGCCGACCACGTACATCTCGGGGCTCGTGCTGCGGGAAGCTTCGGGCTTTCTCTGCGCGACGGACTTGAACACCTTCTTGCACGCCTCAATGAACTGCGAGTAGCCCGACCCCTGAAAGGACTTGGTAACAAAGACGCCCGAATCCTTGAGGTGTTCCTTTGCGAACTCAAGCGCGAGTTCGTTCAGGTAGATGCTTGCTCCCGCGTCCACCATCGCAACGCCTGACAGGTTCGGCGCCATGTCGCTGATCACCACGTCGACCTTGCCGCCCGCGAGAAGCTCGGCGAGCTTGTCGGCGATCTCCTGCTCCCTGAAGTCGCCCTGCAGGAAAATGACATCCTCAATCGGATCCATGGGCAGGATGTCCATGGCGATGATGCGCCCGTTGAGCGTTCCATCGGGATTGCTCAGGCGCTCGCGCACGATCTGCGTCCAGCTGCCGGGAGCGCTTCCCAGGTCCACCACGGTCATCCCGGGCTTGAACAGGTGCTCCCGGTCATCGAGCTCCGTCAGCTTGTAGACGCTTCTTGCGCGATAGCCTTCCTGGCGGCTTTTCTTCACAAACGGATCGTTGATGTGGCGCTGGATCCACGCCTGATTCGATCGCAGCTTTTTCAATGACTTCGGCATACGGCTAAAATGTTGCCTCTTGTTTGAATTAATTGAGTTCTGAGAACAATAATGACTGAACTGATTTTAGAGCGCGCCCAGCGGCTTGAACTGCGAGCCGAAGCGCACCACCTCCCCGTCACCGTGCTGCTTGGCTCGCAGGGGCTGACCGACGCGGTTCTGAAGGAGATCGACCGGGCTCTCGATGACCACGGCCTCATTAAGATCCACGTTCCTTCTGACGATCGGGAGGAAAGAGTGGAAATGTACCACACCATTGCAGAAAACCTGAATGCGGCCCGCATTCAGATGATCGGCAAGATGCTTGTCATGTTCCGCCCGAGCGAAAAGGCCGAGAAGGAAAAGGAGCGCGCCGAGGATCTGCTTCGGAACGCCCCCTCGCGCGATCCCGGAGCAAAGGGCGCCCGCCGCCCGGCCTCAAAGGAAGACGCCAAGGGCGCTGCGCGCAAGGCCCCGGCCAAGAAAAAGCTGACCGGCAAGCACGGCCAGCGCAAGATCAACGCCAAAAGCAAAACGCGGCGCGTGACCAAGAAGGCTGCGCTTTCCTGATTCCGTAGAGGACGCTCGCGATGGGACGCATTCGGCTCGTGCTCTTTGACCTGGACGGCACGCTCGTGGACAGCGCGCCCGATCTTGCCGCCTCGGCAAATGAACTGCGCCGCAGGCGCGGCCTGCCGCTTCTGCCCTACCGGGCGCTCAGGGAAGTGTGCGGCTCGGGCGCGCGAGGGCTCATCTGGGCGGCGCTGCGCATTGCGCCTGACGCCCCCGGCTTCGAGCGGGTCAAAGCCGAGTTTCTCACGCACTATGGCGCACACCTCACCGATCATCTCACCGTCTTTCCCGGCATTTACGACATGATCCGGGCCTTTTCCGACCGGGGCATCAGCTGGGGCGTCGTCACCAACAAGTTCAGCACGCTCGCGCGCCCGGTCTGCGAGGCGGCGGGCTTTACGGCGACCATGAAATGCCTGGTCGGAGGCGACATGGTCGACAAACCGAAACCCGAGCCGCTCTCGCTGCAGCTTGCGATGCGCACGTGCGGCTTTGCTCCCGAGAACACGATGTACGTCGGCGATGACGCCCGCGACACGATGGCCGCGCACGCGGCGGGACTGCCTGCCGCAGCGGCCTGCTGGGGCTATACGGGCGGCGGCGAGGATCTGAAGAAATGGGGCTCGGATTTTTACGCCCGAACCCCATCCGACATTCTCAAGGCCATCGATCTCATTGACGGCAAAGAGCACTGAGTGCGGCCCGACTTGCTGCCGAAGGCACGCCGGGCAAGCACCTCAAATCAGTTTTCGTGCGCCTCGGCAACGAGCCCGTGCATTGCGGCCCATGTCCAGGGCGTGCGCAGCCACTCGAGCACGAGCTTCTTGTTCTTTGCGTCGATCAGTCCGATCTGTTCTGCCTTCTCCACCACCTTGCGGAAGGCGATCACCTCATAGGTCGAGATGCCGCGCTCCTCAAAGAGCCTTTCGGTCTCCGGAATGGCGTAGTTGGTGATCGACATCACCTGAGTCACCGTCGCGCCCTCGTCGCGCAGCGCGCTGATGGCATCAAGGCAGGAGAGCCCGGTCGAGATGTGGTCTTCCAGAAGCAGCACGTTGCGCCCCTTGCAGGAAGCCCCTTCAATGCGGCTTTTGTCGCCGTAGGTCTTGGCTCTCTGGCGCACCATGAGCGCAGGCGCCTGCAGACGGTAGGCGAGCGCCGCCGCATGCATCGAACCCGCAGCCTCAACGCCCGCGATCATGTCGAACTGCAGGTCGTATTCTTCGACGCGGCTTGCCATGGTCTCGATCACGTCAACCCAGCACTCGGGGTGAGAAAAGAGCTTTCGGTTGTCCACGTAGACCGGGGAGATGAGCCCGGACTTCAGGCGCATCGGCGCGTCCTTGAGAAACTCGACGGCCTGAGCGTCAAGCAGGCGCTGGGCCATGATGTCTTCAGCAATGCTGCTCGTGTAGCTGGGCTTGAACTTTGTGACCATCTTCTGCGCCTCCTAGTCGATACCGAGAACCTTGCGGCCGTTCTCTGTTGCAATTCTTACGAGTTCCTCAAACACGTCGAACCGGCAGCCCGTTGCCAGGAGCTGCAGCTCATGCCACATGTCGCCCGCGCTCCAGGGAACCATTGCGTCGCACACGTTGTCCGTTCCGAGCGCAACCGTGATGCCTGCAGGCACCAGCTCGTCAACCGGAGTCATCGAGTTGTGCATCGGCCCGATCGACTCGCTGCGCGCAGTATCGATCCAGGCCGTGGGGCAGCAGACGACAGGCATGTCAGCCCGCTTGAGAAGTTCATAGAGGCGCTGGCGATACATCTTCGAATGTGCGCCGACGGAAATGCTGTGGATGGCAACCACCCTGCCCTGCATGCCGTGCTCGATCGTCTTTCTCGCGAGCATCTCGGTCTCGTATTCGCTCGACATGTTGAACTGATCCACGTGGCAGTGCACCATCTTGCCCTGCTCCTTTGCCGTCCCGATGAGGATGTCAAAGGCATCGGCCGCACGGCCGAAATCCCGCTCGTCGCGCTTGGGCAGGCCGCCGATGATGTCGACCATCTGGCTGCCGATGTCAAACCAGTGCCGCGCCTCCGGGTCGATCACGCCCTTCAGGGTCTGGTTGGCAAACTTCACCGTGATGTCATCCTTGTAGTGCTCCCGGGCGCGGATGCCGGCGCGGATGGCGCGGTCCTCGGTCTGCGGATCAATGTCGACAAACGTTGCGCAGGCGCGGCACCCCTGCGAGATCATGAGCTCAAAGAACTGGCAAAAGCGCGAATAGAAGACCTCTTCGGTCGATTCCCTCTTCAGCCGGTCAAGCGCATCCCACTTCTGCTGAAGCGTCATGGTGCGGCGCATTTCCAGAATTTCCGGCGAAAGCGTAAAAGCCCGGTCGGCGTGCGCATGGGTATTGACCCAGCCTCCCCGCTTGAGAATCTCCGGCTCGATCATTTCGCGGATCGTACGCGGCGTCGTTGTCGTCATCAGTTTTTGCCCTCGCTAAGGTCAGGCTTTTGCGCCCTGACCACATTCATCTTGAGATCATCGATCAGCGTCACCCGCGCGGCGAGCGACTCGCTGACCCAAACCGTCTTCTTGTCCGCTCCGAGAACCAGAACGCGCATCTGCGGGTGCGTCCTCATGTATTCGAGCGTCTTGTCCAGTCCCATGGCAAAGAACGCCGTGCACCAGGCATCGGCCTTTGCGCCATCGGGATCCACAACCGTCACCGAACTCATCGTCATCGGCACCGGGCGGCCCGTCGCAGCGGAAAGAATATGTCCGAACACCTTGCCGTCCGCGGCGATGAACCGCTCATAGTCGCCCGAGGTGATGACCGATTCGCCTCTTGCGCTCACCGCGGCAAAAGCTTCGCCCCGCTCGGCCTCGGGCACCTGGATTCCGATCATCCAGTCCCGCCCCTTGGGCGAGAGCCCGTGAAGGGCGATATTCCCGCCCAGGTCAATCATTGCGCTCACGGCGCCGGACTTTTCGAGTTCCTTGGCAAGTTCCGTCCCGATCCAGCCCTTGGCAATGCCGCCTAGATCGAGGCTCTGCCCCGGCCCGATTCTCACCCTGCATTTCCCCGGCGTGAGATCCGTTTCGATCTTCTTCCAGTCGACTAGCGCTGCAGCCGCCTTGATCTGCCCGGCCGGGGGTTCCGCATTGCCGCCAAAGCCGATTTTCCAGACATTGACCACCGGTCCGATCGTGGGATCAAAGGCGCCGGCCGAGTCCCTGGCAACCGTCTTTGCCTGCTCGATCAATCCGGCCGCCCTGCAGTCAATGGCGGTCCACTTGCCCGAGTTCTCCGCAATGGCCGTAAGCGGACTCTTCTCATGCACCGTGAACAGCTGGTTGTATTCGAGGGCGCGGTTCTGAATCAGGTCCGTCAGGGCTGAAGCCGTGCGGCTGTCCCTCGCGAAGACCTGCGCCTGAATGAGGGTGCCCATTGTGAGAACGACAACGGAATCGGATGCGAGTGCGGAATCGGAAGGCCGGGAGGAAGGCGATTGCGGTGCGGCGGCCTGGGAAGAAGGGGGAGCGGAAAGGGCAAACAGCAGAGAAAACACCATGCCCGCCGCCAGTCCCAGGATCTGGCGGCTGAGGCCTAAAGAATGTCCTTGCTGTCGTCGCATCAGAAGCTCTGCTCCATCGGGCGGCAGAACAAGAAAAAGCACGCTTGCCTGCCGGCCGATCAAAATTCGGCGCATTTTAGCACCCCGCCTACCGGGCTTTTGGGGCGAGCGTCAAACTTTTCTCCATCTCGGCACAATTCCCGATCCCGCATGCGCCCGATCGTGACAGAATCCCTCCCCTTCTTTTTTTATTCACGCAAAGAGTTCTTGCCTATGGTTGTCACGATTGCCCTTTTGCTGGGGTTTCAGCTGCTTGGCATCACGATCGTCACGCTGCTCGGACTGCCCGTTCCGGGTGCCGTGATGGGAATGGTGCTGTTTCTGTTCGCACTCATGATTTTTGACGGACTGCTGCAAAAGACGCTGCCCGTCGTCAATGTGCTGCTTGCGCACTTTGCCTTGCTGTTCGTTCCCGCCGGCGTCGGCATCATGCAGCACGGAGAGCGGCTTGCCGCCGAATGGCTGCCGATCTGCGCGTCGATCCTGATCTCCTCGGTTCTTGCGATGGCGGTCACGATTCTGGTCACGCGGGGTGTCATGCGCCTCATGCACATCAAGGATTAGGAGAGACACCAAATGCTGGAACAATTCGCACACACCTGGCGCGTGCTGCAGGCCGAGCCCGCAACCTGGCTCGCAGTGACGCTGCTCGCCTATGCCGCGGGCATGTGGGGCTACAAAAAAAGCGGCTACAAGCCGATCTTCACGCCGCTCCTCACGGCAATCATCCTCGTGGTCGGAATCCTGCTTGCCACAAAGACCGGCTACAACACGTATTTTGAAGGCGGCAGGTACATCAACTTTCTGCTCGGCCCGGCCACGGTCGCGCTTGCCGTGCC
>OMXR01000049.1:0-469 GCA_900315045.1 uncultured Sutterella sp.
GTCGCAATGACTGAAGTCATCGGCCGTGAGTTCAGAGACAACCGGCTCGTCCTCATCGCTCAGAACCGAAAGCAAATTGGCGTCAATCTTCGCATAGTCGGCCTCTGAATCGATCAGGGACTGATACACGCCGAGCAGGGCAAACTCGCGCGCCTTGCGGCGGCGTCCCGCCAGGGGATTCCGAACCTTATTCTCACTCATCTTCTTCAAAATCCATCAGATCCGTGTCAGAGGGGTACTGCTCGCACAGGTTGGCCATCTCAACCGCGCACCGGGCGCAGTCGCGTCCCTTCATTTCCGTGCGTGCCTTGCACTGCTCATCGTCGTACGTCGTGAGGATTCCGTTGGCAACGGGAATACCGTAATCCAACGTCACCCGCATGATGCCGGCGCTCGACTCATTGCTGACGACCTCAAAATGGTAGGTCTCGCCCTTGATCACAGCTCCCAGGGCAATCAGCGCATCGTA
>OMXR01000049.1:477-13622 GCA_900315045.1 uncultured Sutterella sp.
GCAGCCCATTCCTCGCGGCCGGCATATTCATTGAAACGCGACACCACGACGCCAATCTGCAGGCCGGTGCCATCCAAATTGGTCTTGACTTCATCAATCATGGATATTCTCCTCAAAATAATTCTCCTGCAGGGCCTGGCAATGATGCGCAACCCCCGCTCTGTGCCCTTTATTCTAGCCGCTTGAGCGCTACAAAAAGCGACAGAAAAGCGCT
Organism: uncultured Sutterella sp.; assembly: GCA_900315045.1. Taxonomy (GTDB): domain Bacteria; phylum Pseudomonadota; class Gammaproteobacteria; order Burkholderiales; family Burkholderiaceae_F; genus Duodenibacillus. Next base: position 692 of record OMXR01000049.1, read on the forward strand.
CAAGCCGCAAGATTTTCATCACGGTCGGGAGATACTCGATTGACAAGGGGATTGCGAGGCTTTAGCGTGCGCAGGATCCATGCGGTGCGCTCTGCCGCCCTGCTCTGTTTCCGAACTCTTTTCTCTGTCTTTTCGCTATGGATGAAGATGCCGTCTTGCTGCTGGGCGCCTGTTCGATTTTCTGCTGGAGCTACCTGATTTATCAAATCTTCCGGCTTTTCACGCCGCTTCGCACGATGAAGTTCGACAAGTCGGGGCGGCTCGCAGCCGATCTCATGCGGCAAAGCCCGCACGCACCTCAGGCACAGTTTGTCCGCTCCATGCTCCCCGTTGATCTGATGATCACGCGCCTCACCCGCGGCGGAATCAGCGAGACTGACAAGCCCGATGTGCGGCATTTCCGCAAGATGCTGGCGGTTCTGGCGCTGTGCGCTCTCGTTCTGATCGCCCTTACGCTGGGCGCGCTCAAGGCTCCGGCGGAGGCAACCGGATACGCGGCCGACGCCATCGTTCTGGCGGTGGCAATGGTTGCCGGCGCAGTTGCCGAATACCGGGCAAAGAGCGCCGCAAAACTTATCATTGAAACCTGCGAAACAGAAGAGGCACAAGCCCGTGCCGCTACCGAGGCAAAGCGCAGGAAAAAGACAAAAGGCTCCGCCTAGAACGCGCCGAAATACGGTGGTGGAATCGCGCCGAACGCATTCAGGGACTGAGCGGCCATCCAGCCCCAGCTGGGATTGTGCAGCACACCGCGCCCGACGCTCACCAGATCGGCCTGGCCGCTCACAAGAATCCCCTCCGCCTGCAGCGGATCGGTAATGAGACCGCTTGCGGCCGTGGGCAGCCCCGTGCCGCGCTTGATCGCGCTCGCGTAGCAGACCTGATAGCCAGGCTCTTTCTGCGGAGATTTCTGTTGGGGAGAAAGGCCGCCAGCGGTGACGTCCACGGCAACGACGCCCAGGTCGGCCGCCCTGCGGACAAACTCCACCGCATCGGACTCCTGCCAGCCCCCCTCGATCCAATCCGTGGCCGCAATGCGCAGCATCAGCGGCAGCTTCGGAACCCGCTTGCGAATCGCCTCAATGACGCTCAGGCCGAATCGCATCCGGTTTTCAAGGGAGCCGCCCCAGGCATCGGTTCGCCGATTGGAGACGGGAGAGAAGAACTGATGGATGAGGTAGCCGTGCGCGGCATGGATCTGCACGCCATCGACTCCGGCAAGGTATGCACGCTCGGCGGCCTGGGCAAAGGCTTCGATGATGCCCCGGATTCCCGCTTCATCAAGCTGAACGGGCGTAGCGCTTCTCTCATCGTAGGGCAGGGCAGAACAGCTCACAATTTCTTCAGCGGGCGCATCTGCGTCCAGCATCATCGCCTTGCGCCCGGCATGCGAAATCTGCACGCAGATCCGAGTGTCGGGCGCAGCAGCTCTGACGGAAGCCACAAGCCCTCCGAGGGCATGCCCCTGCTCGTCATTCCACAGCCCCAGATCCTTTCCGGTGATGCGTCCCTGTTCGGAAACCGCGGTGCACTCGATGACAAGCAGTCCGGCTCCGGACTTTGCAAGCCGGCTGTAATGGTCGGCATGCCAGGGCTGCGCCATTCCGCCCGCCGCCATGCACTGGCACATGGGCGGCACGCAAATCCGGTTTGAAAGCACCATGCCGCCCAGACTGATCGGAGTAAACAGCCTCGCCGCCATCATCGGCTCCCTCTTAAGAACCTACCCTAGAACAGGCTGTCAGCCTCTTGATTGCGCAGCGCCAGCATTCTCTCGATATAGCGGGCGATCGTGTCAATCTCAAGATTGACGAAATCCTGCGGCTTGAGGTGCTTGAGCGTCGTCACCTCGACGGTGTGCGGAATGAGGTTGATCGAAATGCGCGCACCCACAGGGGTGTCCTCGACGGAATTGATCGTCAGGGAAACGCCGTTCACCGTCACCGATCCCTTGTAGGCAAGGTACTGGGAAAGCTTGAGCGGCGCCAAGATGACGAGCCTGTAGCTCTCTGCGACCTTGTCCATGGCCTCGACCTGCCCGATGCCGTCAACATGACCGCTCACCATGTGCCCGTCGATGGTGTCTCCAAGCCGCATGGCCTTTTCAAGATTGCACTCGCCAAACGTGCCGAGATTGGCCGTCTTGCTCAGGCTCTCGGCGCTCACATCAATCTGGAAGCTGTTCCCTTCGATATTGATCACCGTCATGCAGGCGCCGTTCACGGCAATGGAGTCGCCAACCTTGCTCTGCTCAAGATGGAATTCTGCAGGAGTGGCAATCGTCAGACGAACACCGTTTCCCAGCTGCTCGGGCTCGCGAATCTTGCCGACTGCCTGAATGATTCCCGTAAACATTTATGGTCTTCTCCTCTTGTAGGTCTAGTCCGCAGATGGTCTCAGACGGACTTTCAAATCATCTCCGACAGGCGCGGCTTCGACAAACCGCCACCTGCGCGCATCGGACAGTTTAATGAGCTCGGGGAGCTGCGCAATCGGCCTGCCGCTTCCGAGAAGTACAGGCGCCACATAGAGCAGAAGCTCATCAACAAGCCCCTCGGCAAGCATCCTGCCGCTCAGGCGAGCCCCTGCCTCAACAAAGAGCTCATTGACTGAGCTTCGCGAAATGAAATCGAGTGCGGCAGCGAGAGAAAGCCGCCCTTCGGCATCCTCGGGCAATTCCGCAACCTCAGCCCCGGCTTTGCGAAGCGACTGTACGCGGGCCGGATCAGCCCTGCGGCTGACAAAGATCGTGGTCTTCTCGCCGGAAAGAATATTTGCGCTGACCGGAGTTCTGGCCAGGCTGTCCAGGACGAACTTGGCGGGGCTCGGCAGCCCTTCCAGCCTCACGTTCATCCGGGGATCGTCCGCGAGAACGGTTCCAATCCCTGTGAGCAGCCCCTGGGCGCAGGCCCGATAGAACTGTCCGTCCTCCCGGGCTTTGGGGCCGGTAATCCACTTGCTCTGTCCGTTGCTGAGCGCCGTTCTGCCATCAAGGCTCGCGGCCGCCTTGAGCCTGACCCACGGAGTTCCGCGCTTCATGCGGGTGAGAAAGCCGATATTGGACTCGATTGCCTCAGCCTCGCAAACGCCGCAAACCGTCTGGATTCCGGCCTGCTCAAGCATGCGCAGTCCGCGCCCGGCAACGAGCGGATTGGGATCCGCGGTTGCGGCAACAACTCTGCCGACGCCTTCGTGAATCAGTCTGAGCGCACAGGGCGAAGTCCTGCCGTAATGCGAGCAGGGCTCAAGCGTGACGTACACGGTCGCACCGCGCACCGATTTGCCCAAAGCGGCCGCTTTTTCCAGCGCTTCAATTTCCGCGTGATGTCCCCCTGGCCTTTGAGTGAAACCGCGAGAGATTTCCTCACCATCCCTCACGATCACGCAGCCGACAGCCGGATTTGGCGGAGCAATGAATCGCCCGCCTGAAGCCGTCTCAATCGCCTGCCGCATCCAGTACTCGTCCTGGGCGGCCATGTGCGTAACGCTCACTGCTTCTTTCCGGCTGAACTCTCTTGCGAAGCCTTCGAACCGGAATCCGCATTACGCAGCAGCCCCATGAACTGCTCGGGATTGTCCACATTGAAGTACACCGAGGCAAAGCGCAGGAATGCCACGGCGTCAAGTTTCTTGAGCTCCTCAAGGACAAACTCCCCGACGCGGCTTGACGCGACCTCGCGCTCGCCGAGCGTCCTCAGGCGCTGCTCGATCGAGCCAATCGCCTCCTCGATGCGCTCGTTGTTCACAGGCCTCTTCCTGAGCGCAAGCTTCATCGAACTGCGCACCTTCTCCCGGTCATATTCCCTGCGGGCGCCCGTCCGTTTGACGATCATCGGCATGTTGAGCTCGACACGCTCAAAAGTGGTGAACCGCTTCCCGCAGCGGGCGCACTGGCGGCGTCTGCGGATCGAAAAGCCATCATCACTTGCGCGGGAATCAATCACCGCAGAATCTTTTTCTTTGCAAAACGGGCAACGCATATCAATGAAGCTCCATACAGAATCTCGGGAAAAAACGCTTCTAGCGTCCGTAAACGGGGAATCGCCTCACGAGCGAGTCTACGCGTGCACGAACCGCATCCAGAACATCCGCGTCATCGGGATTGTCGAGGACATCCGCAATGAGATTGGCCACCTGGCGCACTTCCTCCTGCTTGAAGCCGCGCGTTGTCATGGCCGGCGTCCCAAGCCGGATGCCGGAAGTCACAAAAGGCCGCTCTGGATCGTTGTGGATGGAGTTCTTGTTCACGGTGATGTGCACATCGGCAAGAAGTTCTTCGGCGCGCTTGCCCGTGAGTCCCTTGCTGCGCAGGTCAACCAGCATGACATGGCTCTCCGTGCGCCCGGATACAATGCGCAATCCTCGCTTGGTGAGCTCCTCGCAAAGCACTTTGGCATTGGCGAGCACCTGTTCGCCATATTCGCGGAACTCAGGCTTGAGCGCCTCGCCGAAAGCCACGGCCTTACCGGCAATGACATGCATGAGCGGGCCGCCCTGAAGGCCGGGGAATACCGCGGAGTTGATCTGCTTGCCAAGATCCTGGCGGGCAAAGATCACGCCGCCTCTCGGACCGCGCAGGCTCTTGTGCGTCGTCGTGGTCACAATGTCGGCATAGGGGAAGGGCGTGGGATAAACGCCCGCGGCAATCAGTCCCGCATAATGCGCCATATCAACCATGAGCAGCGCTCCGACACTGCGGGCAATCTCAGAAAAACGTTTGAAATCAATCGCCAGCGAATAGGCAGACGCGCCAGCAATGATGAGCTTGGGCCTGTGCTCCCTGGCAAGCCGCTCGACCTCGTCGTAGTCGATCTCCTCGTCATCGTTCAGTCCGTAGGGAACGACATTGAAGTATCGTCCAGAAAAGTTAAGCTTCATGCCGTGGCTGAGATGGCCGCCATCTGCAAGACTCATCCCCATCACCGTGTCGCCAGGCTCCAGAACCGCCATGAAGACGGCTTCATTGGCCTGTGCACCGGAATGCGGCTGGACGTTGATCGCCATCTTGACGCCGACGGGATCACAGAAGAGCTCGTGCGCACGGCGGATCGCCAGACGCTCGACGATATCCACATACTGACAGCCGCCGTAATAGCGCTTGCCGGGATAGCCCTCGGCGTACTTGTTTGTGAGCTGGCTGCCCTGAGCCTCCATGACGGCCGGACTCGTATAGTTTTCCGACGCGATCATCTCGATGTGCTGCTCCTGGCGCTGCACTTCAGCACTGAAGCACGCCCAGACCTCGGGATCGGTCTTTTCAATGGTGTGACTGTAGTGGTACATGGCGGTGGAAACCTCAAAAGACGAAAAAACAACCTGTGCGCAGTGTCGTGTCTTTGGCGGAGAGCGTCCCCTTCCGGAGCCAAAATCCACCAAATCCTGTGTCCGCTATGAGTGTGGAAACGAATTATAGGGGGTAGCCTGCGCGTTTTGTTTCGTCCGGATACCTAAGGAAAACCTCTAGCCGCTTGGCAAGCGCAGGCGGCGCAATCCCTACCCGTAGGCGTGGGCGTCGATCCCGGCGTTTCTCACAAGCTGAACGATCCGCTCGAGCTCCTTTGCAGAGGCCTTCTGAAGCGTTTTCAGAGGTGTCTCCCTTGAAATGGTGTAGATGTCGACAGCTGCCGGAGCAATCTCGCGCACGGCTTCAAGCCAGGGCAGAACATACTCGTCCCCCGTATTGTCCACGCTCACTCCGTTGACAGTTCCCTTCATGAACATCGTCTGAATGATGCAGCGGCCGGAAAGAAGCTTCATCCGCTCGACCATCTCCGTCACGTCATATCGCGTCTGAGGCCGGTCCACGAGCCTGATATAGTCTGGGTCCACCGTATCGAGCTTAAGGCAAAGCCTGTCAATCTTCTGCACGGCTTCAAACACCTCCTTGCGCGGCAGATGCGTGCTGTTGGTGAGAAGACAGACTCTGGCATTCGGGTAGAACTGATTTCTGATGGCGATCACATCCTCGACAATCCGGCCGAAGTCCGGGTGCGAGGTCGGCTCGCCATTTCCGGAAAATGTGATGGCGTCCAAAAGCTCTCCTGCCTCTTTCATGAGAGCAAGACGCCGTGAGAGTTCGGCCGCCACAATGTGCCGCGGCGTCATATCCAGTTTCGGTCTGCGCTCGGCATTGAGCCCGCACTCGCAGTAGACGCAGTCAAAGCTGCACAGCTTGCCGTCAGGAGGAAGCAGGTTCACGCCGAGCGAGCGTCCAAGCCTGCGGCTCGTGACCGGTCCGAAAATCGGCGCCGGATAGATGATGGTACTCACTTGTCAATCTCCATTTTTCTCTTGGCACTGTCTGAGCAGCTGCTCGCATGCCTGCAGACAGATCTGAACCGTTTCATCAAACCCTGCATCGCCGCCGTAGTAAGGATCGGGAACATCCGCGCCAGGCGTCTCCGTGCTGTAATCGCGCAGCATCGCGAGTCTGGCGCCGGAACCCTCCGGCATCATCGCCCTGAGGTCGCGAAGATTCTCCCGATCACAAGCCAGGATCAGATCAAATTTCTGGAAATCTTCAGGACGCACCCGGCGCGCCCGATGCGAGGAAATGTCGATTCCTGCGCGCCGGCATGCCGCCTGAGCCCTGCGATCCGGAGCTTGGCCGACATGCCAGTCGCCGGTTCCTGCCGAATCAAGAAAAAACTCGTCCTGCCGGCCCTGCGCCGCAACAAGGGAGCGCATCACGCCTTCTGCCGTGGGTGATCGGCAAATGTTGCCGAGGCACACGAATAAGATCTTTTGCATCAGTCCTTCCTTTGCAGTCCGCTCCTGACAGCATCCCGATCACTGCCAGAGCCATCTGCACCAAAAAATAGCCGTTTGAGCGCCTCGAGCTTGTCGCGCAAAACCGCCGCCTTCTCAAAATCCAGATTGCGCGCGCATTCGAGCATCTGCTTTTCCGTTTCCTTGATCTGGCGCATGGCGCTCTTTTCGTCAGCGACAGCGGGCTCACCCGCTCCTTCAATTCTCTGCCTTTGCTCCGGCCCCCTGTACACGCCGTCAATAATTTCCCGCACCTCCTTGACGACGCTTCTTGGCGTAATGCCGTGCCTGGCATTGAAATCGCTCTGCTTTGCACGGCGGCGATTCGTTTCATCGATGGCAGCCTTCATCGAGTCCGTCATCTGATCGGCATAAAGAATCGCTTTGCCCTTGACATTCCGGGCCGCTCTCCCGATTGTTTGAATCAGAGAGCGCGTCGATCTGAGAAACCCTTCCTTATCAGCGTCCAGAATCGCAACAAGCGAGACCTCTGGAATATCGAGTCCTTCCCGAAGCAGGTTGATGCCTACGAGAACATCGAAGATTCCCGCTCTCAAGTCACGGATGATCTCCACCCGTTCAACCGTATCGATGTCGGAGTGCAGATAACGAACGCGCACTCCGTTTTCAGACAGGAACTCAGTGAGCTCTTCGGACATGCGCTTGGTGAGCGTCGTCACAAGCACACGTTCGCCCACTTTCACCCGATCATTGATTTCCGAGAGGACATCATCAATCTGGGTTGTCGCCGGACGCACTTCAACTTCCGGATCGACAAGCCCCGTGGGCCGCACCACCTGCTCGACCGTCTGGGAGCTGCGCCGATTTTCGTACTCGGCCGGGGTCGCGGACACAAAAATCGAACGGCGCATCTTGCGCTCGAACTCCTCAAACTTGAGCGGCCGATTGTCCAGGGCGGAAGGGAGGCGAAAGCCATACTGGACAAGCGTGGATTTGCGGGAATGGTCCCCGCGGTACATAGCTCCAAGCTGCCCCATGAGCACATGACTTTCATCAAAGAACATGATCGCATCGGAGGGCAGATAATCGATCAGGCAAGGAGGCGGATCTCCGGGCAGCAGGCCGGTCAGATGGCGGGAATAGTTTTCAATGCCTTTGCAAAAGCCCACCTGGTCGAGCATTTCCAGATCAAACAGCGTGCGCTGCTGAAGTCTTTGCGCCTCTACGAGCTTGCCCTGTTCATGGAACCAGGCTAGACGATCCTTGAGCTCGCCCTTGATCGAGGCTATCGCCCGGACAATCTGTTCGCGCGGCGTCACATAGTTGCTCGACGGGTAGACGACAAACCGCGGCACCCGCTGCAAAACCCGGCCAGTCAGAGGATCGAACAGAACGATGGCGTCAACCTCATCGTCAAACAATTCGACGCGCACCGCCACTTCAGCGTGCTCTGCCGGGAACACGTCGATCGTGTCCCCGCGTACGCGGAAGGTGCCGCGGAAAAAATCCATGTCGCTGCGCTTGTACTGCATGCGCACGAGCTGCGCGATCAGCTCGGAGCGCTCCTTGGTGTCCCCTTGTCTGAGGATCAGCCTCATCTGGGTATAGCTTTCCGGCTCTCCAATGCCGTATATCGCCGATACGGTGGCCACAATCACCGTATCGCGCCGCTCAAGGATGCTCTTTGTCGCCGCCAGACGCATCTGCTCGATGTGCTCGTTGACAGCCGAATCCTTCTCGATAAACAGATCACGGGCCGGAACATAGGCCTCGGGCTGGTAGTAGTCGTAGTAGCTGACAAAATACTCGACAGCATTGTTCGGGAAAAACTCCCGCATTTCCGAATAGAGTTGGGCGGCAAGCGTCTTATTCGGCGCCATCACGATGGCGGGAACACCGATCCGGGCTATGACATTGGCCATCGTGAAAGTCTTGCCCGATCCCGTCACGCCGAGGAGCGTCTGGGCGGCAAGCCCGTCCTGGATGCCTTCCACAAGTTCATCGATCGCCTGCGGCTGATCGCCTGCTGGCGCATATGGCGCATGCAGTTCGAAGGGGGAGTGGGGAAAGGTGATGATGTCCATTGGTTTGACCTGCGCCCCGCAGCCGATTCCCGCTCACAGCGGGCAGCCTGGGAGCTATTCTTTAGCAAGTGGCTGAATTTAGCACTAAATCGAAGTTTTCGATGAACCAATTCCGAGCGTTTGTTCTATATTGAGCACGGTGCCTCGGTTCGGATCACGACAACGGATCCAAACCGTTCTTTCCCCTTTCATTCAGTATCTTCCTGTGGACATCACACAAATGACCGATACTCTCTTTTCTGGCGTAGTCGCCGCTCCCGCAGACCCCATCCTGGGCGTTAATGAAAAATTCAAGGCTGATCTGCGCTCCCCGAAAGTCAATCTGAGCGCAGGGGTCTACTTGACGGAAGAAGGAAAAACTCCGGTTTTAAATGTTGTCAAGGAAGCCGAGGAAGCTCTGGCGCAAGCCGCCATTCCCCACACATACATTCCGATGAGCGGACTGCCCGGCTATGACAAGGTCGTCCAGCAGATGGTGTTCGGTGCCGACAGCGAAATCGTTCAGTCCGGCCGTGCCGCCACCATTCAGTCGCTCGGCGGCACCGGAGCTTTGAAGGTCGGCATGGATTTCATGCATCATATTTTGGGCTGCACGGTGAGCGCCACAAGCAAGCCCACATGGGGCAATCACAATGCGCTGCTTGCCATGGCGGGCTATGAGGTGCGCGGCTATCGCTACTACGATGCCGCAAACGACGGCGTTGATTTCAACGGCATGATCGAGGATCTGAAGGCTCTGCCTGCAAAAACGCTCGTCGTACTGCATTCCTGCTGCCACAATCCGACCGGGTATGACCTTTCAGCGGCGCAATGGCAGGAAGTCATCGCCGCCTGCCAGAAGGGCGGTCTCATCCCATTCCTTGACATGGCCTACCAAGGGTTCCGCGAAGGACTCGAGCAGGACGCCACCGCCATCCGGCTCTTTGCCGCGAGCGGCATGAGCTTCCTTGTGGCAACTTCCTATTCCAAGTCCTTCAACCTGTACAGCGAGCGCATCGGCGCGCTGACGGTCGTGACCCAGTCGGCACAGCAGGCTCAGATCGTTCTCAGCCAGTTGAAGTCCGTTGTCCGCTGCAACTATTCCAACCCGCCCGCCTACGGCGGCAGGATTGTTATGAGAGTGCTTTCCGATCCCGTGAAATTCGCGCTGTGGGAAGAAGAGCTTGCCGTCATGCGTGTTCGCATCAAGGCAATGCGCAAAGCCCTTGCCGATGAACTGCAGCGCATTGGAGCCAAACGGGATTTCAGCTTCATTACCCGGCAGGCCGGCATGTTTTCCTTTACGGGCCTGTCTGCGGAGCAAGTTGCACGACTTGCTGATGAATTTGCAATTTACGCGGTTAAGAACGGCCGTATCTGCATCTGCGGTCTCAACCATGGCAACGTTGAGTATGTAGCCAAGTCAATCGCCAGCGTGCTCTAGCCAGGCTGGAGCACAAATCCCGCCCTCTGGCAGAGAGCCCATCAGTTCAGGAAAAGCCGTCTTCGGACGGTTTTTCCTTGTCCGGAGCCTCTTCGATTTGACGAAACGGCTGACCGCGCCAAGCGTAAATAAAAAAGAATCCTTTGTTTTCATATATCTGACAGTTTTTTCGCTTGACGGACTTGCGCGACTCGGAAATCATGTGTATAGTTCCGTTTCTGCATTCCTCGATAGCTCAGTCGGTAGAGCAACGGACTGTTAATCCGTGGGTCGTTGGTTCGAGCCCAACTCGAGGAGCCAGTATTCCAAAGCTCTGAGCGCGAAAGCCTCAGGGCTTTTTTCATGGCATCGCGTTAAGCCCGATGCAGAACAAGACTGCTAGACTGCTCCCCGTCATGTCCTCTTGCAGGATTTTTGCTTCTGTTTGCAATGAAAAAAGCCTTCACAACTGCCATCACCGAAACCATAGTTCTGGTTGCATCCCACACCATGGCTGCGCAAACCTTCGAGCGTTTCTGGCAGAAGGTATCTCCGAAACTGCAGGACGGCGTCTCATATCTTGAGAAAACCGATCAGGACGAGCTGCTCGGGCGCAAGACATTCATGGAAGTCGTGACGTTCCGCGATGCCCGCATCACGAGGATCATCAACAGCTGTCTTGAGGACTTCCTGCATTCGGATATCCTCGCGCTCATTGATTCGGTTCAAAAACTTCAGGATCAGATTGCCAAGCGCAAGCAGCGCATCAACAGCTGGCGCCTCGGACTCATTTCCGCTCCGGCAAGCACGCTCAACCCGCTGCGCCAGTCTCGGGCCCGCCTGTTCAAGAAGATCAAGAAAGAGCAAGCCTGCATTGAGCATGACACCGCACAGATTGCATCGTTGAAGACTGAAACACTCGCGAAACTGTCTTCTGCCGGAATTGCCCTCACGGGGGCGCAGCTGGACAGCCTTCTGTACACCGCGGAGGGTGCTGAACTCGCGCAGATCATGGCCGTTGCTGAGAACATCCGGGCCATCCAGGCGCATTTAAGCTCATCCATGGATCCGGCCAACAATGCGCAGGTCAGAACATGCTCTGGGTTTCTGATGCTTTGCTACCGAATCTACGTCGAAATTATTGAGCGAGCCGTGAGCAAGATTTCAGGCTCCTATCTGGAGCGGCTTAGCGAACTCGCTGATGAGGCAAACCGCCAGATCCTCAGGGCGAAAGTTCTTTACGAGCAGTCCAAGAAAACCAGTGACATCGCCCGCAGCAACATGGAGATCAATGCCAGAACGATCTCCCTGATTGCCCTTTACAGGGATCACCTCAACAATCGGCTCAAGGAGCTGGAGCGGCTTCGCAAGGAAATGCTCGCAAACTATGAGCTATCCCTGAACACCTTCCGCACCGTCAAGGTCGGGAGCGAACTGCTCAGCGTCATCGCTTCCGGCGAGAAGGATCTTGACGCTATCTTCAATTTTGAGCCCCCACAGCTCAAGAGCATCTATACCGACGGGCTTGCAGAAGAGTTTGAGCAAATTACCCGAAAGCTCAAGGGAAAGACCGTCTCCTGAGAAGGTTCCGACTCGAAATTTATCGATAAAAAAACTCGAGAGTCACCTCTCGAGTTTTTTATAGAAACGAGCAATCCGGTTCGATTAACGCATCGGCCCAAACCACTTCTGGTAAATCTTCTTGTAGGTCCCGTCAGCAACAACCGCATCCAGAGCCTTCTCAAGACGCTTCTTGAGCTCCTTGTTCCCCTTCTTCAAGGCAAATCCGTAATCTTCAACCGAGAGAATCACGGGGATGGACGCAAGATTCATGCTCTGGCCGGCCTTCTGCGTGAGGAAATAATCGTTGACAGGCTTGTCGTTGACCATGGCATAGCATCCGCCATTGTTGATCTCAAGGAACGCTTCAGCAGCCGAATTGAAGATCTTCAATTTTGTGCCACGAATCTTGGACATATAAAGTGCACCTGAAGATCCAATTTCCGCACACAGAACCTTCCCTTCAAGGTCCTTTGCCGACTTTACCTTGTCAGCGTATTTTGCGTGCGTCATGATCGACAGACCGGACTTGTAGTATGGCTTGGTGAAATCCACCCTCGCCGCACGCTCCTTGGTGATTGTCAAGGCCGAGACAGCTACATCAATCGAGCCAGACCGAATCGCAGGAATCAGACCGTCAAGCCCCATGGATATGATCTTGGGCTGGAAGCCTGCCTTCTTGGCCATTGCATTGATTAGATCAATATCAAAGCCATCGTACTTCCCTGTTTCAGAGTTGAGAAACTCAAAAGGGGGATAGACCGTCTCACTGCCAATTCGAAGCGTCTCTGCGTATGCGGAAACAGCCGTTCCTGCGAAAAGGCAAACTGCAGCCGCAGCAGCTGCAACTTTCTTGAAAAACATACCGTAGGTTCCTTTTCCTGTTGTTGTACGGGATTGTTTCGGATAACGCTTGCGGGAAAAAAGCCTTTTCCCGCAGCAACGCAGTGCATTGTAGCCTGAAAGACGATTTCTCAGATGGTGTGTTTTGCTCAGACGGAGGTGCGGCAAGCTAAGCAATATGCTATTTCCGAAACGCACTTTTCAGTCGCCCGAAACGACAAACCCCCGGGACCGTCTGGATCTCGGGGGCTATCGATTTGGGTAAGCCTGGCAGTGTCCTACTTTCACTGGAAATACAACCAACTATCATCGG
>OMXR01000050.1 GCA_900315045.1 uncultured Sutterella sp.
CCTATGTATTCTCAACCAACGTAGTTCGCCTTTCGGCAAACTTAGGCTAGTCACCCAAGGCTTTCACAAGCCTTCGCCTTCAGGCGAGGGTGGTTGACGCGGACATCCTTGGGATCCAGAGCCCAGCGCATGAAATGGGAGACCGCCTTTTGCGGCCGATATGCGTCATAGATCTTGAGCCTGTAGCCCTGAGAGACAACTTCATCGCTGACCTTGCGCAGAGCGGCGGCCGCTTGGCGCGCGCTTCCCGTTTGGTGTGTACTGCGCTCGAGCCGGCTGCAGAGCCTTGCGCAGGAGGACAGACGGCTCGTGGAAATTCTATCCGTTCGGAATACTTCGTATTTTTAGAAATCCGGGAAGTCCTGAGGCGCTTCGATGTGCAGGATTTCTCCGCTTGCCGGATGCGGAAGCGTCAGTTCGGCGGCGTGCAGGCAAAGACGCGTGTCGGCCGATTCGCCCTCAAGACCCAGACGGCTGTAGAAGGGATCGCCGTCAATCGGACAGCCAAGCCCTTCGGCATGGGCGCAGTGCACTCTGAGCTGGTGCGTGCGTCCTGTTGCCGGATACAGGTTGACAAGGGTCGTAGCCCTTCCGCAGGTGCTTGTTCTGGAAATGACTTCGTAGTCCGTGGCGCAGGCCTTTCCGCCTGCGGATTCGGAAAGCACGCACTGCCGCGGCCGGTCAAGCCGATTGACCGAGAGCGGGAGCGTGATGGTGCCCCGGTCGGCGCGGACGCTTCCGTCGAGCCTGGCGACGTACCGCTTCATGACAAGATCGGAGCGGAAGGCTTCGTTCAGAGCGGCAAGCGCCCGCGTGTTGCGGGCAAAGGCGATGACGCCGGAAGTGTCCAGATCGAGACGGTGCACGACAAAGAGCTGCCCCTTGGTGCGCTCGAGAACGGACATGCAGCTGATGGTTTCCCGGATGCCCGGCACGGAGCTCAGACGCGTGGGCTTGTTGACCACGATGACATCCCTGTCTTCGTAAAGGACCGGAATGTGAGGAATCGTCTCTTCGGTGACAAGCGGCAGCGCCTCCTCGTGCGGAACGCCATCGACGAGCCACGCGTAGAGGAACTTGGTGCATGCCCTCGGAGCGTAGAACGTTCCGTCAAAGCGCATTTCATGCGCGGGGCTCGCGCCGCACCACCATTCGCCCAGTCCGATCAGAGCGCCCTTCGGATTTCGGTTGTGCTCGGCCAGAAGGCGCATGGCCGGATCGGTCATGGACTCGGCAAAAGCGCGGCACAGCTGCCCCTTGCGCCACTGGATCTCCCGGCCGCCCTGAAAGTAGGGCTTGACCGGATATTCGTCAAGCAGCGTCTGAAGGATTGCCCGGGACGCCCCCTGCTGGCCATGCCCGTTGATGAAGTTCATGTTCGGCACTTCGTCAAGCTGCAGTGCGGGCCACAGGAGCGCTTCGGACAGATCCCTGTAGCTGGCAGCCATGCCGCTGGCGGTCTGCTCAAGACAAAAGCTTGCGAGCACATGCGAGCCGAGATTTTCGATCATGACTGCGGCGCGCCCGACAAATCCCGCGGGAACGGAAAAATGCGCTCTGGCTGCAAGCATTTCCGGCGTGGGGGCCGTCGTGAACGGATCCGGCAGGATCTGCCGCTCGGAGCGGATCTCTAGGGGCAAGGAATCAAACATGGTAGTAGACAGCAGTCCGCACTAGTCCCGGAAGGCGACCTCGCGTTTTTTCCGTATTGCCGGAGCGACAACGATCAGCACCATGAACAGGGCCGTCATCAGCAGAGCGCAGGAGATGGGGCTGGTGAGGAAGGTGCTGGGATCGCCTCGTGAGAGCAGCAGCGCGCGCCGCATGTTCTCCTCAAGCATGGGCCCCAGCACAAAGCCGAGAAGGAGCGGGGCTCCTTCGCAGTTGAGCTTGTAGAAAACGTAGCCGACAAAGCCGAAGAACACCGTAACCCAGATGTCCCAGGGGTTCCCATTGATCGAGTACACGCCGATGCAGCAGAACACGATGATTGCAGGGTAGAGCCAGCGGTAGGGCACACGCAGCAGCTGCACCCAGATGCGGATCATTGGCAGATTCAGGACAATGAGGATGAGATTGCCGATCCACATGGAAACGATCAGTCCCCAGAAGAGCCGGGGATCGTTCGACATGACCTGCGGGCCGGGCACGATGTCGTGAATCATCATCGCACCGATCATGAGCGCCATCACAGCGTTCGAAGGGATGCCGAGCGTGAGCATCGGGATGAAGGAGGTCTGCGAGCCGGCGTTGTTTGCCGACTCCGGGCCGGCCACGCCCCGGATGTTGCCTTGCCCGAATGGCGGGTCGGCCTTCTCGCCCGCGAGTTTCTTTTCAAGCGTGTAGCTCGCAAAAGAGGAGAGCAGCGCGCCGCCCCCGGGAAGCACGCCGAGCAGCGAGCCGATCAGCGTGCCGCGCACGATGGGAGCGGCAGAATCCTTGAGCTCCTGCCTGGAGGGGATGACCGTGCTCATTGCAGCCGGCACCAGATCCCGGGTCATGGAGATTTCCAGATTCTTCATGATCTCGGAAAAGCCGTAGATCCCCATGGAAAGCGGAACGAAATCGATTCCTTCCTGCAGCTCGCCGAGGCCAAAGGTAAAGCGGAACACGCCCGAATTCACGTCGGTTCCGACGATGCCGAGCAGCAGTCCGAGCAGCACCATGCAAAAGGCTTTGAGCAGAGAGCCGGTCGCCAGCACGACGGCGCCTACGAGCCCGAGAACCATCAGGCTGAAATATTCGGCGGCTCCGAACTTGAAGGCAAACTGGGTAAGGGGCGGGGCAAAGGCCGCGATCACAAGAGTGGCAAAGCATCCGGCGATGAATGAGCCGATGGCGGAAATGCCGAGCGCCGATCCTGCATGCCCTCGCTTGGCCATCTGATGCCCATCGATGCAGGTCACGATTGCGGCCGCGTCTCCGGGAATGTTCACCAGAATCGCCGTGGTGGATGCGCCGTACTGGGCACCGTAATAGATGCCCGCCAGCATGATGAGCGCCGCGGACGGATCCAGGGCATAGGTGGTGGGCAGAAGCATCGCAACCGCCGCCACCGGTCCCATGCCGGGAAGCACGCCGATCAGTGTGCCGATCGTGACGCCGACGAAGCAGTAGAAGACATTGGTGAGCGAAAGGGCGGCGGAAAAACCCAGAGCCAGATTGGAGATGAGGGAAGTGTCCATGAGCCGCGCCCTCTACAGAAAGGTTGGCCAGACGGGCACGAGCATGCCGATGCCGTACACGAAGGCGACATAGACGACGGCATTGAGAACCACGATCATGGCGATCGTTTCCTTCACTCTGCTGGTGCGGTCGGCCAGCGAAGCCACTGCAATCATGAGTGCAGTCGAAATCATGAGCCCCAGAAATTCCAGCACGAGCGAAAACAGAACCACGGAACCGAGAATCAGCCCGAGCAGCTTCCACTGGAACGGTTCGATTTTTCCCGATTCGCCGTGTTCCGGGTGCTTGAAAAAGCCGATGAGCGAAATGATGGTTCCAAGCAGTACGAGCAGCGAGCCCAGAAGCGTCGGGAAGAAAGCCGGTCCCATGCGCGCTGCCGTTCCCATCGGATGCTCCTGGGCGAACACGATGAAGAATAGCCCTGCACCGGCAAAAAGGATGCCGGACCAAAAATCCTTGCTGTTGCGAATATCCATGTCTCGGGCGAAAGGGTAAAAGCACGCCCCGTCCGCAGAGCGGACGGGGGTGTGCAAGTCATTCCGGCAATACGGTTCTAGTCAACCTTGGCCCCGGAAGCCTTGACGATCTCGGCGTACTTGGCCAACTCGCTCTTGATGAAGGCGGAGAACTGCTGCGGCGAGCAGGGACGCGCCTCACCTCCGAGACGGGCAAGTCTCTGCTTGAGCGCATCGCTGTTGAGCGCCTTCACGATCGTGACATTGAGCTTTTTGACGATCGGAGCGGGGGTCTTGGCGGGAACGAACAGGCCGTACCAGGTCGAGATGTCAAAATCGCGAACTCCGCTTTCCTCGACCGTCGGAACATCGGGCAGCGCCTTGGTGCGCTCCTTGGTCGTGACCGCGAGGGGAACCAGTGTTCCGGCCTTGATGTTGGCCGTTGCCGAGGCCAGATTGTCAAAGATCAGGTCGGTCTGGCCTGCGAGCACGGACTGCTTGGCCGCAGCGGCGCCAGCGTAGGGGATGTGAACCATCGAGATGCCAGCGCGCTTCTTGAGCAGCTCGCCGGCCATGTGGCCGCCCGAGCCGTTGCCGCCAGAGGCGTAGTTGAGCTGTCCGGGGTTCTTCTTGCAGTAGGCGACGAGATCCTTCACCGACTTGATGCCCGTGCGTTCGATGAAGGCCGGGGTGACCACCAGAACATTCGGCACGAGCGAGATCAGCGTGATCGGCTGGAAGTCCTTGATCGGGTCGTAGGGCAGCTTCTTGAAGAGATTCGGATTGATGGCGTGCGTTGCAACGGCGCCGACGCACAGATTCATGCCGTCAGGCTTTTGCATGGCGAGGTACGTCACGCCGCGGTTGCCTCCGGCACCGGGCCGGTTTTCGACAATCACATTGCCGAGTTCTCCGCTGACGGCTTCGGCGATGGCTCTGGCCGAGACGTCAAGGGGACCACCGGGAGGATAGGGAACGGTGATTTTGATGGGCTTGCTGCCCGTGCCCATCTGGGCGGCGGAAACGGAGGGCAGGCCGAGGACGGCCAGGGAAGCAACTGCGCTCAAAAGCGCACGACGATTTGTATTGACCACTTCATCTTCCTTTTGAAAAAGCACACACAACTCCTCGCAGTGGGCGCGATTAGCCAGCGTAGAACAAATTGGAAAAACTGCCGTTCATTGTAGTCAAAGATGGAAATTCTGAAATCCAGCATCTGGCAGCCGGAGGCCGAAAAGACAATGGGCCTAGGGCAAAGCGATTATGTAACGATCTATGTCGGAGCTGACGGAGGCTCTTTAAAAATGCTCTGACTGACCTCATATCCGTAGAGACAGAACACGAAAGCGCTCCGGGCGGAACAGCCGCAAGGAGAGCTTGCGGAGGTACAAGATGAGACAAGACAAACTGACTACAAAATTTCAAGAAGCGCTTGCCGAGGCCCAGTCGCTCGCTCTTTCGGGGGACAACCAGTATATCGAGCCCGTGCATGTGCTTGCGGCGATCCTCAAGGATCCTGATTCAAGCGCCCGCAGCCTGATCGAGCGCGCCGGCGGCAACGTCAAGACGCTTGAAAAGGAGACTGCGGCAGCGCTTGAGCGGCTGCCCAAGGTTTCCGGCAACAACGGAGACATCCAGGTCGGCCGGGATCTCGTTCGCGCTTTCAATCTGACCGAGAAGGAGGCAACTGCCCGCGGCGATGACTTCATCAGCTCCGAGCTTTTCCTCCTTGTCTTGGCGGATCCTTCGTTTGAAACGTCGCGGATCTTTTCTGCGGCTGGCGTCACGCGCGAACTGCTCAAGGCTTCGATTGACGCAATTCGCGGAGGGGAAAAGGTCTCCGATGCGGAAGGCGAGAGCGGGCGGGATGCCATCAAGAAGTACACGATTGACCTCACGGCCCGTGCCAGGGAAGGCAAGCTTGATCCCGTGATCGGGCGCGACGATGAGATTCGCCGCACGATGCAGATTCTGCAAAGACGCACCAAGAACAACCCCGTGCTGATCGGCGAGCCTGGCGTTGGCAAGACGGCTGTTGTCGAGGGACTGGCGCAGAGGATCATCAATGGAGAAGTCCCGGATACGCTCAGGAACAAGACTGTTCTGAGTCTTGACATGGCCGGACTGATTGCCGGTGCCAAGTACCGCGGCGAATTCGAAGAGCGTCTGAAGAAGCTCCTCAAGGAAGTGACTGCTGCCGAAGGCCGCATCATTCTCTTCATCGATGAGCTGCACACTGTCGTAGGCGCGGGCAAGACTGAAGGCTCCATGGATGCGGGCAACATGCTCAAACCTGCCCTTGCGCGCGGCGAACTGCACGTCATCGGGGCGACGACCTTGGATGAATACCGCAAGTACGTCGAAAAGGATGCGGCGCTCGAGCGTCGTTTCCAGAAGGTTCTCATCGGGGAGCCGAGCGTGGAGGATACGATCGCCATTCTGCGCGGACTGCAGGAGAAGTACGAGGCGCACCACGGCGTCGAGATCACTGACCCGGCAATCGTGGCTGCGGCGGAACTCTCGCATCGCTACATTACGGACAGGTTCCTGCCCGACAAGGCCATTGACCTCATTGACGAGGCCGCCAGCCGCGTGAAGATGGAGATCGATTCCAAGCCTGAAGCTCTGGACAAGCTCGACCGCCGGCTCATCCAGCTCAAGATCGAACGCGAGGCGATGAAGAAGGAAACGGATGAGGCGAGCAAGAAGCGTCTGGAGGCCATTGAGCAGGAAATTGAAAAGCTCTCTCGCGAATACTCCGATCTCGAGGAGGTCTGGAAGGCTGAAAAGAGCGAGGCGATCGGCGCGAAGGACGTCCGGGACGAGATTGACCGCACCCGCCGCGAGATGGAGGCCTGCAAGCGCGAGGCTAAGTATGAGCGCCTTGCCGAGTTGCAGTACGCCGTGCTGCCCAAGCTTGAGGAGCGGCTTAAGAAGGCTGAAAGCGCCGAGAAGCATCCAGGCGCCAAGCCCAAGCTGCTGCGCACGAGCGTGGGCGCCGAGGAGATCGCCGAGGTGGTGAGCAGGGCGACGGGCATTCCCGTGTCCAAGATGATGGAAGGCGAGCGGCAGAAGCTGCTTGGCATGAAGCAGGCGATGGCCCGCCGCGTCGTCGGACAGGATGAAGCGCTCACCCGCGTGACGGACACGATCCTCAGGAGCCGTGCCGGTCTGTCCGATCCGAACCGCCCCTACGGTTCGTTCCTGTTCCTTGGTCCCACGGGCGTGGGCAAGACCGAGCTGACGAAGGCGCTCGCCGAGTTCCTCTTTGACAGCGACGAGGCCATGATCCGGATCGACATGAGCGAGTTCATGGAAAAGCACTCCGTGGCACGCCTGATCGGCGCGCCTCCGGGATATGTCGGCTACGAGGAGGGCGGATATCTCACCGAAGCGGTTCGGCGCAAGCCCTACAGCGTGATCCTTCTGGACGAAGTCGAAAAGGCCCACCCGGATGTGTTCAACGTGCTGCTGCAGGTGCTCGATGACGGGCGCATGACCGACGGCCAGGGACGCACGGTGGACTTCAAGAACACCGTGATCGTGATGACGAGCAACCTCGGAGCGCAGGAGATCCAGCAGCTTGTCGGCCAGGGGCACGATGTGATCAAGGATGCGGTGATGGCTGAGGTCAAGCAGCATTTCCGCCCCGAGTTCGTGAACCGCATTGACGAGATCGTGGTGTTCAATGCGCTCGATGACAAGGCGATCCGCTCGATTGCCAAGATCCAGACGGATCGGCTGGCAAGACGCATGGCGGCTCAGGATGTGACGCTTACGGTCTCTGACGAGGCGCTCGACGAGATCGCGCGCGTCGGCTTTGATCCGCTCTACGGTGCAAGGCCCCTGAAGAGAGCCGTGCAGGAGCATCTGGAGAACCCGATTGCCAGGATGCTTCTTGAGGGCAAGGCGGGCCCTGCAGACACGATCCGCGTGACTGCGGCCGAGGGCAAGTTCGCCTTTGATGTCGTGAAGGGCGAAAAGCGCTAAGGCACGATGGCATGTGCCGGGAGAGCCCGGCACCCGCGCAAAAACAAGGCCGGCTGTTCCTTTTTCGGGAGCAGCCGGCCGAAGTTTTTCTGGCCAGGGCCTAGTGGCCGCGCATCTTCATGAAGGTGTCGAGCGCATTCAGTTCGGCGGTGAAGTTCACGGTATCGTTGGTCATGAGATACTGGTCTTCATCCCGGAAAGCCTGAGCCAGGTGCTCGAGCACTTCATCGCTGCGGGCAAGCGCGGTGTTGAGCGCTTCCGAGCGGTTTGTTGCCGAGGCGTCCTCCAGGCGCTTTCTTTCCTTGACCATGTCGGCGGTAGCCTTGAGATAGCGCTTGAGGAAGCGCTCTCCGCCGGGCCGGTCGGCCGGATCCGAGCGCATCTGCCGGATGATGCCGTAGGCGGCATAGGCGATCGTGTCGATCTGCTTTGCCGAATCGGGCGCCAGATCCCGCTTTGCAATCAGCAGAGCGCGAACCTGCTGCTCGTAGCCCCGGTAGGCGTCGATGATGCCGCTTGAGGCGCCGCCACGCTCCTCAAGGATCTTGTCGAGTTCTTCGGAAAGATCCTGCATGCTGCGCAGAAGACGTTCCGGCGCGGATCTGCCGCTCTGAATGTTCAGCAGATCGCGGCTGACGACGTCCACTTTCCCGATGACGGTGTCGTCCGTATGGCCACCTTTATTTATGGTGGTAAAAAATTGGGACGCGCGATCGGCCAGAATCTCGATTTCCGCAAGAACGCCGGAACCGAGATGCTCGTGTGAGGAGAGTTCCTTGAAGCGCTTGAGGATGTCAGCCACGAGCTCCTGCTTGTTCTTGGCTTCCGAAAGCCTGCCGACGGCATAGGCGACGGCCAGGGCGGCGGCTGCAACGGGAATCATCGAAATGATGACGCCCCAGGAGAGGCTGGAGACAGCCGTGCTCGTGAAGATTCCCGTCAGACCGACCAGAAGGAAGAATGCCGCGACCCACTCGAAGCCCATCTGGAACTTCTTGAGGATCGCGCGCAGCGCAAATGCCTGCAGGCCGCCGATGAAGGCGCCCAGGGCAAGCGGCGCGCCAAGCAGACCGGCGATCGCCCACTGGACAAGGCCGGCAGCTGCCGGAATGTACCAGCTGCGCTCATTCACCGGCCCGCGGGGCAGCAGGCAGATGAAGGCAAGGTAGGCAAGCACGGCTGCTAAGCCGGTGTCGAAGGTCTCTGTCGTGAGTGAAGAGATGGCCGGGGCAAAAAAGAGCAGGCCGGCAACATGGACCATGAAGCGCTTGGCAAAGCGCTTCATGCCCGAGCCGACTTTCTGGGCGGCCGCGGAGATCTCGGGGCTGACAGCTCCCGGGGTCTCCGTCTGGGCCTTTTCCGTCCTTTGCACCTCATCGCGTGTAACGGGTTGCTTTTGCATGAGATGTCATCCTGAAGGCTTAGGAGGCTGCAGCTTCCTTGGTCTCGCCCCTGGCTGCGGCAATGGTGTCTGCACGGCTCTTTGCGGCGAGTTCCGTGAGGCGATTGCGCAGATCGGTTTCCATGGCGGCGAGCTCCTTCTCCGCTTCGCGTCTCTTCACACGGCCTTCGTTCGCTATGTTGAGCGTCTCTTCAATGGTGTTGATCAGCTTGCCCTGGACATCGCGAAGCGTTTCGACGTCAACAATGGAGCGCTCGACTTCGCGGGCCGTCTCAATTGTCGAGGACTGAAGCATCTCGGCATTCTTCTTGAGCATTTCGTTGGTGGTGTCTGCAACGGACTTCTGAAGCTCGGCAGCGTTCTTCTGCCCGTGGATGGACAGCGCAAGCACGAGCTGGCTCTTCCAGATCGGGATCGTGGCCAGAATGCTGGTCTGAATCTTCTCGGCAAGCGTTCTGTTGTTTGCCTGGATCATGCGGATCTGCGGGGCGGTCTGCAGCGTGATGGTGCGGGAGAGCTTGAGATCATGCAGGCGCTTTTCAAAGCGGTTGATCATGTCTGCGAAGTCGCGGACGGCCTGAGCATCCATGTTGTCCTTGGAGTCCTGCGCCTTCTTTTCCAAGGCGGGAAGCTCGACGGTGCGCGCCTGCTCGAGGCGCTGCTCGCCGGCAATGATGTGCGCCGTGAGATCGGTGTAGAAGTTCTTGTTGTTCTCGTAAAGCTGCTCGAGAACCTCGATGTCCTTGAGCAGTCCGAGCTGAGCCTCGTCGAGCTTGTCGGAAATGGCGTCGATCTGCTTTGCGGCGCTGTCGTACTCGGCCAGTTTGCTGCTCACAGTGTCAAACAAGCTGCCAATCACGGGGAGCGAGGCCCAGAAGCTCTTCTTGCTGTTGGCGATGTCTTCGATCTTGATGCCCTTGACCTTGAGCATCAGATTCTGCAGATCGGTGCCGACGGCTCCGGCGTCCTTGGCGCGGACGTTGGCCAGAATCGTATCGGCAAAGCCGGCGATGTCGGTCATGGTCTTGGTGCCATAGCTCATCGTCACCGTGGGCGACGTCAGATCGATTTCCTTGAGTGCTTCGGCAATCTTGGCCTGGGGGACCTGATTGGTTTCCAGATTTGCAAGAGTGGTGATGTCAGCCATTGTTGATACCTCACAAAAAATTAACGCTTGTTGTTTTTGGGCTTGGGAATGCGCTCGGTGTGCGTGCCAACGTACTCATCCCTCTGCCCGGTGAGCTTGAAACTGCCGGAAACTTCGTACCCGGAGGCTTCCTGGCGAAACCGCACGGAACGCAACCCGGCCGTGAGCGCCTTCATGGTGATGAAGGCTGCAAGCAGGCCGAGCAGGAAGCAGACTCCGATTCCGATCCATAAGTCCTGAGAATCGATGAGATCCATGAGGCCTCCTCGCCTAAAGCATTCCCGACTGTTCCGAAGCCAGATAGGCAAACCAGATGGCTATGAACAGAAGGGTGTACAAAATGGTCGAAATCCCGAACCAGAGCCGATACCTTGCCGTGTCAAGCGGAAGATTGCCGACGAATCTGCCGGTTTGTCCATTCATGGCAAAGATAAAGCGCTGGCTGTTCCAGATCGTGTTCAGGATCCAGACGGGAAAGAGCGCATAACGGTGGGCGGTCTTGCTGAATTCCGCCTCCTTGGATGTGCAGGACACGGAATCGTAGCCGGTGACCGTACTGCGAATGGAATCTTCCGTTGATCCCTGCATGCGGGCAAGCGCCCGCGGCTCCACCTTCTCCGCCGGCACGTCGTACGTGTGCGCCAAGAAGCCTGACAGATAGGCCGGATCGTACTCGACGGAGTCGGCGGGCGAATAAGGCTCGATCGACTCCATCAGGTCGTCCGGAATGTGTTCCGATCCGTCTGCCGGAACGTCTTCGAATGACTGGTGCCCGCGCCGGTACACGTCGTAGTACTTGTGTTCGACGTACCTGTAGTTGGCGTCCTCCCAGCGACGCTTCTTCTCGCAGCGAAAGCGCATCGTCATGTCCACGCGGCTCGAGAAAAGCCAGAAGGGGACGTAGACGCCGCGCGTCTCGCTGATGTGGTTTTCGCTGCGGAAGACACGGGGCAGGAAGTGTTTGCCCTTGAGGTGCTCGAAGTACTGGTTCTTGACCGCCTTGCGATCAAATTTGAAGGGGACAAGAAGATCGGGCTTGAGAAAGCCCTCAAACTTGTTGGGAACGATCTGGGGAGCGCCGCAGAACGGGCAGCTCGAGGCGCCGGTGGTATCCGTCACCACCATCTGCCCGCCGCAGGACGGGCAGATGTAGGAGCTGAGCCCGTCCTGATCGCCCTCAGAATCGGCTTCGGCCGTCTGTGGAGGCTTCTGGGGCTCTTCCTTGCCCACGACCGACTGGATGTCGACGATCGTGTCGCAGTACGGGCACTTGAGCTGCTGGGAACCGCTGTCGAATTCCAGAGTTCCACCGCAGGCCGGACACTTGTAGCGTTTTAATTCCGACATGCCGCACTCCTTTGTCAGTCAGGGCGCTTCGCCCCGCATTCCGGACAGAACTTGCCTGTGGCGATCGTGCCGCATGCGCAGCGCCAGTTAGGCGAGGGACGCGGCTTGCCGCACTCGGGACAGAATTTGCCTGTACACACGTTGCCGCAGCTGCACGTCCAGGTCTGCTGTGCGGGTGCGGCAGACTGTTGCGCGGGCTGCTGGTACTGGGGCTGCTGAGCGGGCTGCTGGTACTGCGGCTGCTGATACTGCGGTTGCTGGAACTGCTGGGGCTGGGCGCCGGCCATTCTGTACAGGTCGGCTGCGTTGATGCCGCCCATCTGGCTCGCCATGCCCATCCCCATGAAGCCGGTGATTGCGCCGGCCTGATTTCCGGCGGCGGTTTTCATGGCTTCGGCCTGGGCTGCGGCAAGTTGCGCCGCGGCCATTGCCGGGTCGCGCAGCGCGGCACCGCGCTGCATCGACTGGATCATCTTGGCGTCCTCTTCGGGCAGCGTCACCGAGTTGATCGCGATCGAGACGACTGAGATGCCGCGTAGCTGCGTCCACTTGCGGCTGAGCTCCTGATTCATGGCCTGGCACAGTTCCGCGACATGCGAGGGGATCGCATAGGGACGGATGGCAAGATCGGAAAGCTTGGCAAGCGCCGGCTGCAGCGCACTGATGAATTCGGCCTTGAGCTGAGACTGGATCTGGCTCACGTCGTACTGAGAGGTGACGTTGCCGCAGACGTTTTCGTAGAACGAAATTGGATCGGTGAGCCTGAACGAGAACACGCCGTTGCAGCGCAGGCTCACGTCCAGATCGAGGCCGACGTTGCGGTCGACCACGCGGAAGGGAATGGGCACGGCCGTACCGAACTTGTTGTCGACGATTTCCTTGATGTTGAAATAGTAGACGCGCTGGTCATGTCCGGTGTCGCCGCCGTATTTGAAGCGCTCCCACATCACGCGCAGAACCTCGCGGATTTTTGCTTCATTCAGATCACCCACGAGAATGCTCGGCTCGGTGGACTTGTCATAGGTGTACAGACCGGGCTCGGCCACGATTTCGGTTACCACGCCCTGGTCGACAATGATCATGCACTGTCCGTTGGCGACGGAGATGCCTGAGCCCTGGGTGATGATGTTGTTCGATCCGGTCTTGTTGCCGGAAAAGGACGAGACGACCTTTTGGCCTCGAACCATCAAGACGTCGTTATCAAGGGCGTCGCACAGAAAATACTCTTTCCATTGATCGCGCAGCGTGCCAAGCGTGGCACCTACGGCAGCACTTTGTACTGCGCTCGGAGCAGGGTACGAAATTTGAGATCGGGCTAAGCCGAAGGCATTTGCTCCGACGAGAAAAAAACGGTGCCGAACCGAAG
Organism: uncultured Sutterella sp.; assembly: GCA_900315045.1. Lineage (GTDB taxonomy): Bacteria > Pseudomonadota > Gammaproteobacteria > Burkholderiales > Burkholderiaceae_F > Duodenibacillus. The sequence goes on from OMXR01000050.1 coordinate 12,894, forward strand.
TGACAAATCCTGAAAGATCTTGCCGGCAGAGGGAGTTGCGCGAAAAGCGTTTTCAGGAAAATGGCGTAAAAAAAACAAGGCTTCGCGATCCAGAAATCGAACCGCGAAGCCTTTGCTTTGGAAACTGGCTAATGAGATTTTCAGCCGGCAATCAAAGCATTCAGGCTCTTGATGAAGGCGGACGGATCCTTGAGCGAGCCCTGATCGGCAAGCAGCGCCTGGCTGAAGATGAATTCGGCCCAGGTTGCAAACTTGGTCTCATCGCTTTCCGCGAGAGCCTTGGCGACGATGGGGTGGGAAACGTTCACTTCGAGGATGAACTTGTCCTCGGGCACGGGCTGCCCGGCGGCTTCGAACATGCGGCGCATCTGCGAAGTCATGACAGGGCCGTCGCTGACGACGCAACTTGGGGAGTCAACCAGGCGGCTGGCGAGGCGGACATCCGTGACCTTGTCGCCGAGAGCCTTTTTGAAACGCTCGATGGCGCCATTGGTCTCATCCTTCTTCTCCTCGTCCTTCTTGTCCTCGAGTTCGCCAAGCTTCAGATCACTTTCCGTGACGGAGACAAATTCCTTGCCTTCGAAATCGTGCGTGTTGCCCATCATCCATTCGTCAACGCGCTCCCACATGAGGAGAACCTCGATGTCCTTCTTCTTGAGGGATTCAAGATACGGGGAGTTGATAGCGGATTCGTAGCTGTTGGCGACAAGATAATAGATCTTTGTCTGCTTTTCCTTCATGCGGCCGATGTAGTCCGCCAGGCTCACGGTCTGCTTGGCGGACTCCTCCTTAGTGGAGGCAAACCGCAGCAGCTTCATGATCTGGTTGCTCGAGGCCGGGTCTTCAACCGTGCCCTCCTTGAGCACGCGGCCGAAGGTTGCCCAGAAGTCGGCATACTTGTCCTTTTCCGCGGCAAGCTTTTCGATCATCGTCAGAGCGCGCTTGGTGAGCGCCTTCTTGAGCTTGCGCGTCACGATCGAGTCCTGAAGCAGTTCGCGGGACACGTTCAGGGGCAGTTCGTTCGTGTCGATCAGGCCGCGTACGAAGCGCAGGTAGTTGGGCAGGAAGCTCTCGGCTTTGTCCATGATGAACACGCGCTGGATGAACAGCTTCAGGCCGTGCTGCATCTCGCGGGAGAACAGGTCCCAAGGAGCCTGCTTGGGGATGTAAAGAAGGCTCGTGTACTCAAGATCCCCCTCGACGCGGTTGTGCGCCCAGGTGAGCGGGTCTTCCCAGTCGTGGGTGAGGTGCTTGTAGAACTCCTTGTACTCGCTTTCCGTGACATCCTTGGGCGTCTTGGTCCAGAGAGCCTTGCCCTCGTTGACCTGAATCCAGTCGTAAACCGGCTCCTTCTTCTCGTCCTTGTCGCCTTCCTTGGCGTCTTCCACTTCCGGCTTGACATCCCAGAGCATGACGGGCGCCGAGATGTGGTCGGAGTATCTCGTGATGGCTTCGCGAAGAGTCCAGGAATCAAGAAAGCCCGTCTCGGTGCTCTTCAGGTGCAGCACAACCTCCGTGCCGCGGGCTTCGTGACGGATCTGCTCGGACTCGAAAGTGCCCGAGCCGTCGGAACTCCAGCGCACGCCTTCGTCAGCGCCGGCCGTTGCGGCGCGCGAATACACCGTCACGCGGTCGGCAACGATGAATGCAGAGTAAAAGCCGACGCCGAACTGTCCGATCAGCTCGGAATCCTTGGCCTGATCGCCGGACAGGGACTTCATGAAATCTTCCGTTCCGCTCTTGGCGATGGTGCCGAGATGCTCGTTCGCCTGCTCAAGCGTCATGCCGATGCCGTTGTCGCTGATGGTAAGCAGCCCCTTTTCCTTGTCGGCCTTGACGCGGATGGAAAAGACCGGATCGTCCTTGACCAGGTCGGGCTGGGTGATCGACAAAAAGCGCAGCTTGTCAATCGCATCAGAGGCGTTGGAAACCAGTTCGCGCAGGAAGACTTCCTTGTTCGAATAAAGGGAATTAGCAAGCAAAGAGAGGAGCTTGGCAACTTCGGTCTGGAAACCGTGAACTTGTGCTGGCATTTGAATGAATTCTCCAAAAGAAACGCGCCGGGCGGGCCGGCACGTCAGGTTTTCTTGACTGCCATATGGGGGCGGATGATGGAAAATTCAAGGGCTTGGCCGATGCCTGCTGATTTCCAAAAGAAACGTGCCGGGAATCCGGCACGTGAGAAGGCATTGTCGCTGCTTCGAAAAGGCCGAAGGCCCAGTCATGGAACTGTCAGTTCAGGGTTGGCGCAAATTTTTCAAGAGGAATTTCCTCGGGCATCTCGATGTGCACCACGTGTCCTTCCGAGTTTGCGTAAAGCGGAGCGCCGCAGTCCTCGCACCACTCCATCGGAAACACCTGGTCAAGAGAGACGATCTGGTTGACGTTTTCCGTTCTGAGGATGTCCGCCGCAAACTGCTGCAGGGCATCGGGATCCTCATTGACCATGGACCAGACCACGCCCGCGATGATCGCTTCCGGACGGTCTGCGGTCGACACCCCGATGCGGATTTCCGAATTGTTTTCCCCCTCGGCCGGCTCGCCGGGTTTGGTGAAAAGCGCAGTGGTGACCAGCAGATTCTGCGGCTCGTAATTCATGCAGCAGACAAACGAAACTAAGGATTTCAGGCAGAAAACGCGCATGGAAGTTTCAGTCTGGCGCCATGCTGCATAGAACCCGCTTGGAGCCTGGACCTGAAAGACGGTTCCGACCATGGATGGCCAGAGGATGTCATGAGCGGCCATTGAAAAGTCCATGATCGCCCGCATCCGCTCGATGTAGGACCTCTGCTGCGGGGCAAAAAGCGAGGAGGGGCTGGGAGCGCTGATTGCTGCAACAAGATAGCGGCTGTCCGAAAAGTCATTCGGAGGGGCGTTTTTGAGCAGCTTGGCAATGCTCACGACTCTGCCGTGATGAATGCGGCCGCTTGTCAGAGACAGCAGCAGATCCCGGACGGCAATCAGCTGTTCGGGCAGATTGTCTGCGGATATCAAGCTGTCTCCCATGGTGACGCTTGCCTCGGGAGTTGCAAATCGGTCGCGAAGGGCGTCAGCAAGGCCTTTCAGCGAGTTCTGGTCGATTTTCCCGCTCGGAATCTGATAGCGGCTCCAGGCAAGAAGCGGAATCAGGACGAGCTGGTGGCAGCCTCTTTCATCGCTGTAGCTTTGCGCGCAGTCCTCGGCCATCGCCAGCAGGGCGTCGTAGGCAGAGGAGTCTTCATCGGCTTTCAGGGAGTGCAGGGCGGATTCGATCTCGGAATCCTCTCCTGTTGCAAAAATGCTGTTGCATGCCTGTTCGAGCGCCTCATCGCACAGGGCATCTTCATAGATGGAGCTGGAGTCGGCCGCTTGCAGGGCGATCTGCACAAGGTCATCGCTTGTCGCGTGAACTGCAGAGGTGAGAATATTCTTAGCCATTGATCTTCACAAAAATCTTGAGGCCGACAGTCTATCGCAGAGCTCAGCCCTGTGTCGGTTCAGGAGTCGGAATCGGGCTAATGGCGGCGAGGCGGCCGATGATGATGGTGGTGATGGTGCGCTGGCGGCATCATCGCCGGGCCCCAAAACATGCCCGGCCACATGGAGTCGTTGTAAAGGCGCTCCATTTCAAGCTCATGCCTGAGCTGGGCTTCGCGCCGCTGCTGAAGTTCCAGTGCGTACCGCAGATCGGTTTCGACGCCGGGGGCTTGCTTGGGTCTGTCAAGATGGACCTGAAATACCCGGCTGTCGCCGCACAAAACGATGGGAGTCGGAGTTGAAGCCTGCGCTCCGGATTTCCAGGTGTAGGTGACGCCCGGGATCCTCGCGCAGCGGTCAACAGGATTCCGGCTCGCATTGAGCGTGTCGTCGTCAAAGTTGATCTCGGCAGGCGTTTCTCCGTAAACCTGTCCCGAAGCGCCCGTCACGACTGCACCGGGAACATCGCTGGTGAAGCTGACGGTCGTCTGGCAGCCGGCGAGCAGCAGGACACAGGTCAAGGCACAGAATGAACGGCGGGCTGGCAGCATGAGAACGTTCTCCTCAGTCTCTAGGCAATCTCCTTAATTCTATGACTGCGCAGTCAAGTTTTCGCCGTGTTTTTGTTGGATTTTTCGATCTGCCAAATCGGCTCAAAACAGTTGTGGCATACTGATCTGCAATGCCTATTTCCGGCGCGGTTCCGTACCGCGGCCCCTGGCAGCCTTTACAAAAAAATCAAGCTAGAAATTGTGATCATGGCAAAGACCCTTTACGACAAACTTTGGGATGAGCATGTCGTCGACACGGAGCCTGACGGCACGACAACGCTTTATATCGACAGACACCTGATGCATGAGGTGACAAGCCCGCAGGCTTTCGAGGGTCTGAAACTGCAAAAAAGGAAGCCATGGCGGATCAGCTCGATTGTCGCAACGGCCGATCACAACACCCCGACGACAGGCTGGGAGCGCGGCATGGACGGAATTACCGATCCGATTGCCCATCTGCAGGTCGAAACGCTTGACAAGAATATCCGCAGCGTGGGCTGCGCAGCCTACTTCCCCTTCATGGACAGGGGGCAGGGCGTGATCCATGTGATGGGTCCGGAAGAAGGGGCGACGCTCCCCGGCATGACCGTCGTGTGCGGGGACAGCCACACGTCCACGCATGGAGCCTGTGCGGCCCTTGCCTTCGGCATCGGAACCTCCGAAGTCGAGCATGTGCTCGCCACCCAGACATTGATTACCAAGAAGAACCGCAACATGCTTGTGCGGATCGACGGCAAACTTGCGCCGGGACTCACCGGAAAGGATCTTGCGCTTGCGGTCATCGGCAAGATCGGCACGGCCGGCGGCACGGGCTGCACGATTGAATTTGCCGGCGAAGCCATCCGGGCGCTTTCCATGGAAGGCCGCATGACGCTTTGCAACATGGCCATTGAGGCCGGCGCCAGATCCGGCCTGGTCGCCGTTGATGAAAAGACGATTGAATACATGCGCGGCCGCCCGCTTGCCCCCACCGGCGAGCTTTGGGATCAGGCGGTTGCATACTGGAAGACGCTTCACAGTGACGCGGATGCGAAGTTTGACATTGTGGTTGAGATGCGCGCAGAACAAGTGCGTCCCATGGTGACCTGGGGGACTTCGCCCGAGATGGTGACCTCGATTGACGGCGTCGTTCCGGATCCGGAAAAGCAGCCTGATCCCGTGAAGCGGGAAGGCTGGGAAAGAGCGCTCAAATACATGGGCCTTGAACCCGGAACGCGCATTGTGGACATCAGGCCGGACCGCATGTTCATCGGTTCGTGCACGAACGGCCGCATCGAGGATCTGCGCATTGCCGCCTACGTTGTCAGAAAGCTCGGGCGCCGCGTGGCTCCGAGCCTTACTCAGGCGATCGTCGTTCCCGGTTCGGGGCTGGTGAAGCTGCAGGCGGAGAAGGAAGGTCTGGACATGATTTTCAAGGATGCGGGCTTTGAGTGGAGGCAGCCTGGCTGCTCGATGTGCCTGGCCATGAACGCCGATCGCATTAATCCGGGCGAGCGCTGCGCGTCGACCTCCAACCGCAATTTCGAAGGCCGCCAGGGCAAGGGCGGCAGGACGCACCTCGTGAGTCCTGCGATGGCCGCTGCTGCGGCAGTCATGGGGCATTTTGTTGATGTGACCAAGCTTTTCTAAGGAGCGCAAAATGGAAAAACTGACAGTGCACACAGGGTTGGTTGCTCCGCTTGATCGCAGCAACGTGGATACGGATGCAATCATTCCGAAGCAGTTTCTGAAATCGATCTACCGCACGGGGTATGGCCCGAACTGCTTTGACGAGTGGCGGTATCTGGACAAGGGCGAACCCGGGATGGACAACAGCAAGCGTCCGATCAATCCGGACTTTGTCCTGAACGAGCCCCGCTATCGGGGTGCGAGCATCCTGCTTGCCCGGAAGAATTTCGGATGCGGCTCGAGCCGCGAGCACGCCCCGTGGGCGCTGCTCCAGTACGGCTTCAGGGCGGTGATTGCTCCGAGTTTTGCCGACATCTTCTATTCCAATTCCCTCAAGAACGGCCTCGTGCCCGTGCCGCTTAACGAACTTGTCATCGACCGCCTGTTCGAGGCTTGCAAGCAGACCGTTGGCTACAAGCTCACTGTTGATCTTGACCGCCAGCTCGTGATTGAGCCTGACGGCAAGGCAACGCATTTTGAGATTGCAGCGTTCCGCCGCTGGGCGATCATGAACGGCTATGACGACATCGGAATTACTCTTGCCAACAAGCAGGACAAGATCCGGGCTTTTGAAAGCGAGCGGCTTGCCGCCAAGCCCTGGCTTGCCAAGACGCTGAACTGGCAGGACAAGTAAACACATTCATTGAAGTGAAAGGATTTTCTCCATGACAAAGAAGATTGCAGTTCTTCCCGGCGACGGCATCGGCCCGGAAATTGTTGAACAGGCTGTCAAGGTGCTTAATGCGCTTGGCGAGTCTTTCGAGCTGGAATACGCCGACGTTGGCGGCGTCGCCTACGCCAATCACGGGCATCCTCTGCCCGAGAGCACGCTCTCGCTTGCCAAGTCCGCCGATGCGGTTCTCTTTGGCGCCGTCGGTGATTTCCGCTACGACACGCTCGAGCGGCATCTTCGCCCCGAGCAGGCCATTCTGGGCCTTCGCAAGGGAATGGGGCTCTTTGCAAATCTGCGTCCCGCCAAGTGCTTCAATGAACTTGTCGGTGCTTCCACGCTGCGCCCGGAGATCGTCGGCGGACTTGATCTGCTGATCGTCCGGGAGCTTACCGGCGACATTTACTTCGGCACTCCGCGCGGCCGCAGGCAGTCTCCGGACGGCGCTTTTGCCGGAGCTCCGGAAGCGTTCGACACGATGCGCTACACGGTGCCGGAAATTGAACGGATCGCCAGAGTGGCTTTCGAATCCGCCCGCAAGCGCCGCGGCAAGGTGACAAGCGTTGACAAGGCCAACGTTCTGGAGACGAGCCAGCTCTGGCGTGACACGGTGATCGAGGTTTCCAAGCAGTATCCCGATGTCGAGCTCAACCACATGTACATCGACAATGCGGCGATGCAGCTGGTGCGCGCTCCCAAGACGCTTGACGTTGTGCTGACGGGCAATATCTTCGGCGATATTCTTTCGGACGAAGCGGCCATGCTGACCGGCTCGATCGGCATGCTCGCCTCGGCTTCGCTCAACGGTGAGAAGCAGGGCCTGTTCGAGCCGTCTCACGGATCGGCTCCCGATATTGCCGGCAAGAACATTGCCAATCCCATAGCCACAATCCTTTCGGCAGCGATGATGCTGCGCTACAGCCTTGACATGGCCGAGCAGGCCGACAGGATCGAGGCCGCAGTGCAGACGGTTCTGCAGCAGGGACTGCGTACCGGCGACATCATGAGTGAAGGATGCCGGCGCGTGCTTTGCTCCGAGATGGGCGACGCGGTGCGTGCGGCCCTGAAGTAATCCAGTTGTTTATCAGACTCGAAAAGGAGACGTCATCATGATCCTAGGTATGGTTGGCTGGCGAGGCATGGTCGGCAGCGTTCTGATGGGACGCATGCTGGAGGAAAACGATTTTGCCCTCGTAGACAAGACAATTTTCTTTTCCACTTCCGCCGCAGGCGGAAAGGCTCCCGATGTTGCCAATGCCGACCCGGTGCTTGCCAACGCCAAGGATGTTGCCGCGCTTGCCCAGTGTGACGTGATCATCTCCTGCCAGGGCGGCGATTACACCAACGAAATCCACCCGCAGCTGCGCGCATCGGGCTGGAAGGGCTACTGGATTGACGCGGCTTCGGCGCTGCGCATGAAGGATGACGCGGTCATCATTCTCGACCCGGTCAACATGCATGTCATCCAGGATTCGCTCAAGAAGGGAATCCGCGACTTCATCGGCGGCAACTGCACGGTTTCTCTGATGCTGCTTGCGCTTGACGGCCTGATCAAGGCCGACCTCGTCGAGTGGGTGAGTTCCATGACCTATCAGGCGGCTTCCGGAGCCGGCGCCCAGAACATGCGCGAGCTCCTGAGCCAGATGGGCTACCTCAATGCCGCCGTCAAGGAAGAGCTTGCAGAGCCGCGCCATCCGATTCTCGACATCGACCGCAAGGTGACCGAGTGCTTCACCAAGCCTGATTTTCCGCAGGCCGCTTTCGGTGCTGCGCTCGCCGGCTCGCTTATCCCCTGGATCGACAAGGATCTGGGCAACGGCCAGTCCCGCGAGGAATGGAAGGGAGGCGCCGAGGCCAACAAGATTCTGGGCCTGCCTGCAAATGGCCAGCCGGGATCCCTGACGGTTGAGGGACTGTGCGTGCGCGTCGGCTCCATGCGCTGCCACAGCCAGGCGCTGACGATCAAGCTCAAGAAGGACGTTTCGGTCGAAGAGATCGAGCGGCTGCTTGATAACGCCAACGAATGGGCCTACGTGGTTCCCAACCGCCGCGAGGAATCGATTGCGGAGCTGGCTCCCTCGAAGATTTCCGGTACGCGCCGCATTCCGATCGGCCGCATCCGCAAGCTTGCCATGGGGCCGATCTACATCAGCGCGTTCACGGTGGGCGACCAGCTCCTGTGGGGCGCGGCCGAGCCTCTGCGCCGCATGCTGAGGATCGCGCTGGATTTTGAAAAGGCCTGATGGGCCGAGTGCATCCGCCCGGTGAGGGCGGATGCATGTGCGCTTTGAACACAAGGCTCTCGGGATGATCTGTCCCGGGAGCCTTGCTTTTAGGTCGAAGCGAGAGCCTCGCGTTCGGCAATGGAGAAGAATGCTCTTGCCTTGCTGCGGTGCTCTTCAAAGACGGGGAGCGCTTCCACTCGGGTCTTGCGAAGCAGGGGAATGCCGTGTCTTTTGAGTGTGACGAACAGGTGACCGCTGAAAAGCCAGTCCCTGTGCGCCGCCACGGCGAGCCGGGAGCGCATGGCTGAGGGAGTCCGCATCTCAGAAAGGGGTCTGATCGCGATCACGCTGATGCCGCTTTGCGCGATGCGCTCAAGGGCGCTGAGAAGCTGGTACTGCTCTCCCTCAAAGCCATCCGACATGTCTAGAACGATAGTCGCGGCCTGGTTTCGGATGGCTTGCTGCAGGCCGAGAAGCGCCTGAGCCGCGTCCTGAGCCATGAAAAAGAAGTGGCTGGTGAGGTCTGCTCCAGATTGTTTGCCCAGGCTCGCAAACCGCGCGAAGGAAGTGCCGGAGGGGAGGATCCAGACAACATCCTCGCGCGATTTGAGAAGAGGAAACAGGACACGGTAGGCAAGAAGGCTGTCGGCATTGATTTCAAGCGAGCTGTCCAGAGCCGATGCGTCTTCGCAAATCCAGTCGGAAAATTTTTTGGCTCGTGCCAAGGAAAAGATCGCTGCCATAAGTCACCCTCGAAAAAAGGGCCCGAACTTCTCCCGGTCGAACGGTTTTTTGGAGGGATTGATCCAGACGGACAAAGATTTTTCCTGAGCGCGAGGGCCGGGGCGATACCAGATCGTGGGGTTTCCTTTCTGGAAAAACCGGGAATCCTTTTCCGGGAGCCGCTGGCCGGGGTGGCTCAAAGGGGCGGATTGATCCACTTCTGCTGTTTGATCTTGAGCAAGAAATCGCAAGAAGCGATGTCCCACGGCCGGAGGGGCGGCAGGAGCGTGATCGCTCAAAAAAGTCGAAAGAGGCTCTTGATTTTCAATCTGTTCAGAGCGTAAAATCACATCCTTTCGAGCGTCTTGGCAAGAACCTAGACGCTTTTGTTTGACTGATGGCGCCTGGTACGGGCGCCGAATTAACTAAAAGAGGAAAAAATGGTCGTTATCCGCCTTTCCCGTTCCGGCGCCAAGAA
>OMXR01000092.1 GCA_900315045.1 uncultured Sutterella sp.
CGAGGTCATCTCCTGGCTCAAGAGCCAGCCCGAAATCGAGCGCGTGCTCTACCCGGCCCTGCCCGAGGATCCGGGCTACGGCATCTGGAAGCGGGACTTCACGGGCGCAACGAGCCTGTTTGCCGTGCGCTTCGCCCCCGAGTTCGCAGGCAGGCTCGATCCCTTTGTCGATGCGCTCGAGCTCTTCGGCCGGGGGTTTTCCTGGGGCGGTTTTGAGAGCCTGCTCATTGAAAGCTACGGAAAGCGCACCCAGGGCAAGGAGTGCTTTGACCGGATGCTGCGCATTGCAATCGGACTGGAGGATGCCGCGGACCTCATCGAGGACCTGAAGCGGGGCTTTGCGGCATTGAGAGCCGCCGCGCGCTCCTGAAACAGGGCGCCATCATCCGCACGGGCGGCTCCGCGGGCGCGAGCCGTCCACCCCCCTTACTCGCTTTCCGTGTGCTCGCGCGCAAAGCGCCTGAGGCGCCCGATGAGATACCCCGCCTGATGCGCCGTTGCCTTGATCTGTTCCATGGCAAAGTCAATGTCGATTGCCGGGAGTTTGCCCGCGATGTACCGTTCGATCTCGTCGCGCAGCACATCCTCGACGGGACGCTCCTGCATCTGGCTCATGCACTTCAATGCCGCCCGCGCTTCGGGCGGCAGCGCCTGCATCACGCGGTCGACTTCGCTCGGCGTCACGTCGCGCATGGCTCAAGTCCCCCGGGCGCCTAAAGGACAAACCGGGGCGCGCACTGCGCGTCGCCCGAGCCCGCGAGCACGCGCGAAGCCTCAAGGATGATTCTCTCGGTCGTCTGCCAGCTGATGCAGGCGTCCGTCACCGACACGCCGTAGCGCAGCTCCGAGAGATTCTCCGGAATCGGCTGATTGCCTTCATTGATGTTGCTCTCGAGCATCAGGCCGCAGATCGAGCGGCTGCCGGCTGCGATCTGGTTCACGCAGTCGGCAAAGACCAGGGGCTGGAGCTCGGGCTTTTTCATCGAATTGGCGTGCGAGCAGTCGATCACGATCCGCGGCGCAAGCCCGGCCTTCTCGAGAGCCTTCTCGGCAAGCATCACGCTCACCGTGTCGTAGTTCGGCCGGCCGCCTCCGCCGCGCAGCACGAGGTGTCCGTACAGGTTGCCGCGCGTGCGCACCACGGCGCTGCGCCCGTCCTCGTACACGCCGATGAAATGGTGTCCCTTGCGGCTTGCCTTGATGGCGTTGATCGACACATCGAGGTTGCCGTCGGTGGCGTTCTTGAATCCCACGGGTGCGGACAGGCCGCTGGCCATCTCGCGGTGCGTCTGGGACTCGCTCGTGCGCGCTCCGATCGCGTACCAGCTCACGAGGTCTCCGTAGTACTGCGGGCCGAACGGATCGAGCGCCTCGGTAGCGATCGGCAGCCCCTTCTCGCTGATCGAAACCATGAGCGCGCGGGCGCGCTTCATGCCCTCGACGACCTGAAAGGTATTGTTGAGGAACGGGTCGTTGATGTATCCCTTCCAGCCGGTTACCGTGCGGGGCTTCTCAAAATAGACGCGCATCACGAGAAGGATCCGCTCCCCGACCCTGCGCTGCAGACCGGCAAGGCGCTCGGCGTAGTCGAGCGCCGCCTTCGGGTCATGAATGGAACAGGGCCCGGTGATGATCATGAGCCTCCTGTCCTTTCCATCCAGAATCGCCTTGATGGCGCTTCGGCCCGCCGCCACGGCCGCGAGCGCGGCTTCAGACGCGGGCGCGGCTCTGCGGATGTCGCAGGGCGCGGGCATGGGATCGAACCCCTCGATGTTGATGTCTTCCAGAAGCGCACGATGCAGCGCGTCGCGGTCGGTCATTCGGATTCCTTTCAGATCAGGTCGGCCAGTCGGGCCGGAAATTATTCGGAACGGGCGGCAGTCCCGAGAGCGCACTTTAGCAACTCGCGTGCGCGCCGTCCGCACGGGCAGCCAAGGCAGGACGCTCCGCGCGGAGCGCCCTTGACTACATGTCCACTTCCTTAAGGGGTTTTCTCAACTCGGCGCGGACATTGTCCATGCCCGAGTAGAAGGCCTTCATCATGAGCAGGGCGAGGAACTTGCCCTTCTCGGTGACGATGATGTTGTCAGGATCGTGCGGATCCTGCCTGATGGCGCCGATGAGCTTGAGGGCAGCCATCTCCTTGAAGAGCGCGCGCTCGATGTTGGGGGTGCCGAGCACCTCGCGGAAATACTTCCTCGAGAAGCGCCCTGCGAAAAGCGAGAGCAGCAGCCGGTACTGCAGCACGGAGTGATGGTCGAAGTGCTGGTAGCGCTCCACGCCCGTCAGCCCGCGCTCGATTCGGTTGTTGTAGCGGCGCAGGCTGAACGTGTTGACGTACAGATTGGGGCCGAGGAAGGAGAACGCCCCGGAACCGACGCCGAGATACTCGTCGTTGTCGACGACGTACTCGTCAAAGCCCTCGTCGCGCGTTCTGCCGAACGTCCAGCTTGTGAGCGAGCGGTAGTGCTCGCCGAGCGTATTGACAATCGTCTTGTACTGCTCGGCGATCTCGTCGCCCTCGGCGGCGATGAGCCCCTTCACGCTGCGGCGCGTCTGGCTGGTCACCATGAGCGGATAGGTCGTGATCTGGCGGGGGTTGAGCTGCACGAGAAGATCCATGTCCCGCTGGATCATCTCGATGCTCTGGCCGCGAAAGCCGAAGATCATGTCAATGTTGGTGGTCGGGAAAAGGTCGAGCGCCTGTCCGAGCCGCTCGTAGATCAGCGCGCCCGAGCCGAACTTGTCGTACCGCTCGGTGAGCTTGAGGATGCGGTCGTCAAAGCTCTGCACGCCGATGCTCATGCGGTCGACAAGCCCCTTGAGATTCCTGAACGCGGGCGTGGCGATCTGCGCCGGGTCGGTCTCGCAGGAGATCTCGCGGATGCCGGGGAAGAGCTCGCGCGCATACTCGAGCGTCTTCACGAGCTCGTCCTCGAGGATCGTGGTCGTGCCGCCGCCCACATACATGCCGGTGAAGTCGTACCCGAGATCCTTCACGTATCGCATTTCCTTGCGCAGGTTCACGAAGTACGCCCTCGCCTTCTCCTCCTTGAAGAGAAACCGGTGAAACGTGCAGTACGAGCAGAGCGTCTCGCAGAACGGAACGTGGGCGTAGAGCAGATACTTGTGGCCGGGCTGCGGAGCGGGCGGGCGCTCCAAGATGACAGGATCGCACCTCAGATACCTGTCCGTGTAGTACTTCATGATCCGGTCCGTCGTGCGGACCATCCAGTTGGGCAGCAGATTCCCTGTAATCGGTTTGAAAGTCATGACTTGGCCGTTATTGCAGAATGCGTGATTTTATCCCCCTGCTCCCCCTTTTGCGTAGCCTGCGCTGAAGTTTCGGAAAGGCACCGCATCCGCCCGGCCGGTCTCGTTACAATGCACCGGGAAAATACTGACCGGAGAGCGCCCTGCAGAGCGCTGAAACTCACATGCCCCGCTACAGCAAACAGACCTTTCACCTGGAAATCCATCTGGACAGAACGAGCGGCGAGACGCTCGACAAGCAGATCTCCTCCCAGATCCGCGAAGGCATCAGCAAGGGCATTCTCAAGCCGGGCGACCATCTTCCCCCGGTGCGCAGCTTTGCCAAATACATCGGGGTTGCGCGGGCGACTCTGAACGAAGCCTATGCAACGCTCACCGCCGAAGGCTACATCGATGCCACCCCGGGGCGGGGCTCGTTCATCTCGACGCAGCTTCCCGACAAGGCGCTTTTCGGCGATCGGCGCGGGAGCGATTGCGGACAGCCGCACGCTGCTGCCCCGGAAAAGTCTCTGAACAGGAATGCCGATTTCTGCCGCAAGGCAAACAGCATCCTGCAGCCCCAGGCCAACGTTCCGCTTGCGGTCGTCACGCCGAGCAGACAGCTCAGTCCCGGAAAGGATTTCATGGCGATCGCTGCGCGCGTATTCAAAAACCTCAATCATTACCTGCGCTACACCGACCCGCAGGGGCTGCCCGAGCTGCGCGAGCAGATCTGCGAAGTCGGCCAGAGGCTGCGCGGCATCAAGGCCGATCCCAGCCAGGTGATCATCACTTCGGGCAGCCAGCACGGATTTTCCATGGTCACGCGCCTGCTTTTCAATCCGGGCGACAAGGTGCTTTTCGAGGATCCCTCGTATCCGCTTCTGCGGGCGGTCGCCAAATTCAACGGACTGGAAATCATCGGCGTGCCCGTCGACACGGACGGCATGGTGGTCGAGCAAGGCATCGAGCTCGCGCCGGACGCCAAGGGCGCCTTCGTCACCCCCTCGCACCAGTGTCCGCTCGGAATGCTGATGAGCATCGAGCGGCGGCATCAGCTTCTGAACTGGGCTGAAACCCAGGGCAAGTGGATCATCGAGGACGACTACGACAGCGAACTCAAGTACGGCGGGGATCTGCCCTACCCCTGCCTGCAGGGCATGGACAGCTCGGGCAGCAATGTCATCTATACGGGCACGTTCTCAAAGATGATCTTCCCGGGGTACCGCCTCGGCTATCTCATTGTGCCGCCCGATCTGGTCGAGGTCTTCTCGGGCTTCCGGCTGATCACCGAGCGGCAGGGCAACGAGGCGCTTCAGGCCATCGTGGCCGAGTACATGCGGGAGGGCTTTTACGAAATCCACGTCAGGCGCATGCGCAAGGGTTTTGAAGAGCGCCGGGCCATTCTCGCCGAAGCCTGCGTCAACGACCTCTCCGAGTGGGGCGAAATCGTGAGCGGCAACCAGGGCATGCATGTGCTCTTTCGCTTCCACAATCAGGAAATCGACGACATGGCGATCGAGCGGCTGTGCCTGCGGGAGAACATCGAGGCCCGGGCCTGCTCCTTCCACTATGCGGGCACTGCTCCGGTGAAGGGGCTCATCCTGGGATTCGGCTTTTTCGAACCCGACCAGATCGTCGCGACCATCCGGCGCGTCGCCTTCATCCTGCGCAATCATTTTGCGGGATATGCGATTGGACCGGGCCGGCCGCTCAGGGCACGGTTCTAGCCAAAGCCGCACAGTCTCGAGCAAAGACTGGTCATGGGCGTTCCAAAATTTAAGAGTTCAGATATTTGTTATCTTGCCACCAGACAATGACTCAACCACAGCTCAAGCTCAAGCGCAACCCCTACGGCATTGCGGCGTTCAGCAGACTGCAAGCGGCCAACTACGTTTATGTCGACAAAACCCGGTATATCGAACGGCTGGAGCAGTCGGATACCTGGTACCCCCTGATCGTGCGTCCCCGCCGCTTCGGCAAGACGCTGTTCACCATGATGCTGAAGGCATACTACGACAAGGCGGCCGCCGGGGATTTTGAACGCAACTTTTCGGGAACCTACATTGTCAATCACAAAACTGTGCTTGCCGGATCGTACCGTGTTTTGAGCTTTGACTTTTCCGGCATTGCTTCATCCGATGTCCAGGCCTCATTCACTCTGGCGGTTCAAAGTGCAATCCGCGACTTTCTTGTCCGCTACCCCATGGA
>OMXR01000085.1 GCA_900315045.1 uncultured Sutterella sp.
GCGCACCGGGCGCTCTGGACGCGCCGCAGGGACATGATGGAGCGCTGGGTGCGGCTTGACTGTCCGGAATCGGGCTTTGACATGTTTCTTGCCGAGGAGATCGAGGCAAGGAAATACGGGGGCGCAGCACCAGCTGAAACGCCCCGCGCAGAAGTGTCCCCTGGCAGCGCCTCTGCGGCGGGCACCGTCGAGCCCTATGACACGGGGAGCGAGGCCGACGCGGTCATCATCCCCGACACGCCCTTCATCCTCGAACGCGATCCGATCGAGGCTGCTCCCGCTTCCCCGCAAACAGAACAAACCGGTGCAGCCCGGCCTGCACCGGAAGACAAGGCGCCGCTTCCCCGCAAACAGAACAAACCGGTGCAGCCCGGCCTGCACCGGAAGACAAGGCGCCGCTCGAGTCCGACGCGCCCGGCCTGGAGCCGAGCCTGGCGCCGCCCCCGCGGGCGCTTGCCTTTGGACTGCGCGAAACACTCTGGTGCGCGGCTGCCGGCTTTGCCCTTGCGGCGGCCCTGCCGCGAGAAGTCCCGCTCATCGTCGTTGATCCTGGCCGGGTGGCGCTTGAAGGGGCGCTCTCGGGGCAGCAGGCCGTCGAGCGCGAAACCCGCGCCGTGCTTGCCCGCTGGATCGAGAGCGAGGGAGCCGTCGTCATCCCGGCCCGCAGCGCGCTTGCCTATCCGGCGGGCGCCGATCGCACCGCAGAGCTTGTGCATGCCGTGCTTGAGCGGCTCAAGGAGGGGAAATGAAACGAATCGCTTTTGCCGTCATGCTCGCGCTCGCATTGGCTGCCCAAGGCGCCGCAGGCGCCGTCCTGCTCGACGAAACCATCTCGGCGACGAGCCCGGTCGTCGAGCCCGACTGGAAGCGGGTGCTCGCCGCGCGCGTGAAGGAGGCGGGCCGCCTCGGGCTCTTCGAGCAGAAGCGGCGCGAAGCGCTCGAGACGATGCGCGAGCGGGCCGATCGCTTCACGGGACGCGACCTGCCGCGCGCGACGCGCTTTGCGAGCCGCAGCCTGGAGCTCCTCACGCCCGATCAGAGCGCGCAGCTCTCAGGCGCCGCAAGGCTTGCCATCGGGACGCTGCGCCGCACGTACATCCTTGCCGACACGAGAAGGCAGGACGAGTGCCTGTGCGCCCGTCAGGCCCTTGAAGCCCTTGCCCCGGCGCGAATTGTCGTGATGGCAGGCCCCTTGAGGAACCCGCCGCATCTCTCGGACGTGCGGCTCTACGCCGACCAGGTCTCGATCGAGGGGACGCGGGCCACGGTTTTTGAAATCCCGGCGGGCAGGCAGGGGTGCCGCGAGGCGCTCACGCTGCTTGCCGGGCATCCCACCGCAAAGAACACCACGGAGACTCAGCCATGACAGAACTCAGAAAACGCAGCGACATGCGGCGCGACATCGCCGGGCTCAATCGGGCAAACGCCCCCGGGATCGACGCCGACGGACTCGTGCTGCAGCTCAGAAGCGCCCTGCAGTATGCGCAGATCGGGCGCACGGCAGGGGGCGAGCGGCTTGCCACCGCGGCGCTCTCCGCGCTCACGCTCGTCCTGGAAAAGGGGCACGCGACGCCCTCGGACCTCGTGCGCGGCTTCAATCCCCATGAGGCAAAGCGCTCCGTCGAGAAGACGCTTGAGGAGCTCTTCGCGAAGGACGCCCCCGAGCGGCGCCGCAACGCCTTCCGCACCGGGTACGACGGGGAGCTCCTCACCCGAGAGCAGACCGTCAGACTGCGGCTCGTGCGGTATTTTGAAACGGCAACTTCGGATCTGGCGCGGCTCGCGGGCAGCGCCTATCAGCTGCTCACCCGGGAAAACGGCCAGGCATACCTCGGCTGGACGCGGCGCCTGCCGATCTTCCTGTGCGACCTTGCCAATCCCCGGCACCGGCTTGCCGCGCTCAACATCTCGCAGATTTCGCTCGGCGAGCTGATCGTCGTCACGCCGAGGCTCACGGACGAGGTGCGCCGGATGATGGTGCGGCACGAAAGGCGGTGCCTCGTCGTGGAGGATCCCGCGGGGCTCTTTGGCGCCGTGATCGGCAACTACGGCAGTCCGCTCCTTCTTGAGCGGCGCCTTGGCGGCTGGTCCGTCACCTTTCCGCTGGGCGGCGCGGAAAAGGCGGTGCTCGGCGACCGCAAGCTGCCGCAGTGGGCCAGGAGCCTTTCGGCCGCGGCAGATCCCATCCTGAGAAAGGCGGGAGAGCCCGAAAGCGGGGAAGAGGCCGCGGGAGACGCGGCATGAAGGCGCCTCTCGTGATCCTGTTCTGCGCTCTCGTCTGCGCATTCCCGGCCATGTCCGAGGCAAGCGGCCTTTGCCGCGGCCGCGTCACCAATCCGGTGACGGAAGTCTGCTGGAGCTGCATCTTTCCGATCAAGGTCGCGGGAGCAAGACTCTCGGCAAAGGGCGTCACGGATCCCGCAACGGACGCGCCCGCCGTGTGCACGTGCGGCGCTGGGCCTTCGCTTCGCGTGGGGCTGAACATGTCGTTCTGGGAGCCGCTGCGCACCGTGGAGATCGTGCGCCACCCCTGGTGCTTTCCGACGCTGGGCGGCGTCGCCTTCGAGGGACTGCAGGCGCCGGCGCACGGCCGCAGCAGCTCGCGCGGACGCGTCGGCGAGGAGGGCGGCAGGCACACGGCCTTTTACGAGGCGCACTGGTTTCACACGCCCTGGCTCTTCGTTCTGGAAGCGCTTCTTGACACGGTCTGCCTTGAGCAGAGCCCCTGGGATCTAGCCTACCTCACAGAACTCGACCCCTTATGGAACGATGCGGTCGCTGCCTTCGTGGTCGCCCCCGAGTCGGCGATCTTTTCCAATCCGGCGGCGGTCGCCGCGTGCGCTGCCGACTGCGCCGCGGCAACGCTCGGCGCACCGCGCCCGGAGCTCTTCTGGTGCTCGGGCTGCCAGGGCAGCCTCTATCCCTTAAGCGGCTGGATGGCCCAGATGACAAGCCCGCTTGCCGCCTGGCATCTCATCGCCGCCCGCATGAGCGTGAAGCTCGCCCGCGAGGGCGTGCTCTGGGCCGCATACGGCAAGGCGGGGCAGTGCGGACCGTACTTCCAGCCGATTCCGCGCAAGGACGTCTGGCGCACACAGCTCATCTATCCGAGACCCGAGGCAAGCGGCAGCAGCTGCTGCCATGCGCTCGGCGCGCCAACCCAGACCTGGGGCGCGGGGCGCACCCCGCCCGTGACGGGCGAAGACGGGGCGATCCTGCTCTGGCGGCTGCGGGACTGCTGCCAGGGAAGCGGCTTCTTCTGACGCAAGGACTTTGCTGATTTCCACATTTCAACCAATGCACAATCCAACATGAAAAAGACATTCTTCGCTGTTTTGACAGGACTTTCCGCTTCCGCAGCCTGCGCGGGCGGCCTTGACTTTTCGCTTCCGCACACGCTCCCCTTCCGGGTGCGCGTCGCGGTGAGCACGTCCCTTGCCCCCGAATACGTCCGCACCCTCACAAGCGAAGCGCCCCGGATCGGCGGCGAAGTGATCCTGCGCGGCCTGCCCGTGCCGGAGGACTTCGAGCAGCGCGCGCACTTTGCCGCGCCGGAGGCCGAGCGGCGGAAGAACCGCCGGCACGTGAACCAGGCGCTCATGAACATCGGCGCGTTCGTGGGCGAGGGCGGACAGCTTCTCATCAGCCCGGATCCGTTTGAGGCGTACGGCGTCGAGGGCGTTCCCGTCTTCGTGATCGAAGGCCGGGGGACGGACAAGGCCCAGGGCCCGGTCTACATCGTGCGCGGACAGGTGACGCTCCGCCGGGCGCTGCGGCACGTGCTGGAGCGCCGGGGAGACGAAAACCGCGACCTTTCCGCGTTTCTCACGGAGGCGCTCGGGCGCCTTCCCACCGGAGCCGCTCCATGAGGGGGATCATCCTTTTCCCGCTCGTTGCAGCCGCAGGCGTCGCCGCGGCGCAGACGGTTCCCGACTACAGGGCGCTCCAGGCGAGCGAGGGCATTGCCGCGCATGCCGCCCGCAATGGCGGCGACACCGCCTCAATGAGTGCGCTTGCCGCGGGCGGGCAGGGAATTCTCTACAGTCCGGGACGGATCGACGCCGACGCATGCGCCTCGGCCAGCGATCCGCGCTGCCGCGCCGTGCAGGTTGTGGACCGGGGCGGCATCGAGCGCCCCGTCATCGACCCCGATCCCACCGGCGCCATATCCGCAATGCGCCGCGCGGTCACGCAGAGCGCGCCGGACACCGTGGAGCTCGGGGGCTTTTCCATGAGTGCGGCAAACTGCCGCCCGGTGACGAGCGAGGTCTCAACGCCCCCTGTGACCCGCACCTGCGAAGAGCAGATCGTGCAGATCATCGGCAGCTCCGAGGAGCGCACCTGCACCATCGAAAGCGTCCCCGTGACGAGCCTCACGAGCACCTATGCCTGCAGCGAAACCTATGCCGAGCGCTTTGCCGCGACCTGCAGCGTACCGGTCGTTGCCAAAACCCGCACGGTCGACACCTGGGCGTGCCTTGAGGGACAGCAGAACGCCCAGAGCCGCTCCTGCACGCTCGCCGTCTCGGCCCCGGTCAAGTCCTACCACATCGCCGCCTGCACCCGAGGGGTGTACCGCGTGAGCGAAAAGACCTGCGTGCGCAGGCTCTCGGTCATCCCGGGCGAGACCTGCTCGCCGGGTTCCGTCCAGAGCGCATCGCACACCGAAAGCGCCGCTCTTGCCGAGGACGCCGTCCCCGGCATGGACACCCTGACGCTCTCCTACACGTGCGCCTCGGAGGACGGGCGCACCCCGACGCTGCGCCTTGAGGCGAACGGGGGCGCGTCGCTTCTCGTGTCGGCAAAGAACTTCGACAACCCGGTCGTCGTCGGCGGCAATACGGCGCGGTTTGCAGGCGAGCTCTCCTGCGAAGGCGCGACCTGCACGGCCGACGTCACGCTCACGGTCTATCAGGGAACAGGCTCTTCGCGCGTGCGCACGGGCGACATCCACAGGCTGTTTGCCTTCACCCGCTATCAGAAGACGGCCGAGGCCGAATACTGGATCGAGGAGTGCACCAGATGACCCGTCTTCTGCGCCTCTCCCTGTATATAGTAGGCTTGGCGGCCGTCCTCTGTGCCGCAGGGATTGCCCGGGGCGAATGCATCGTCACGGAGCGCACCTGCAGCGAGCCGGGCGGCACGCGCATCGTGAACGGCATCGCCGTGACGCGCGATTGCTGGGCGTACACCGAAAAGAAGTCGTGCCTCACCGACGAGAGCGCAGAAGCGGATGGCTGCAGCACGCTCTCGGCGGACGCCTCCCGGCCGGGGCCGGGCAAGTGCCGGCGCCTTGACTACGCTTGCTCGCAGCGCGTGACCGGGAGCGACGGCTCGGAAACGTGCCTTGCGTACCGCGAGCGCTGGGCGTGCGAATCGAAAATCGCGCTTCCCGCGCTGAACGCCGCCTGGACGGGACAGACCGAAGCCCGGGCACGGACGGTGGACGAGTCGGCCTGCTCGGAGATTCTCTCGGACGGCTCCTGCCGGCTGCAAAGCGAGACCTGCAACGAATCGGACACCGAATGCATCCGCACCTACGCCTGCGGAGGCGTCACCCGAAGCGGCTGCTCGGTGCTTGCCGCTCAGGGCTGCACGCGCATCAAGACCCCCGCCTGCTCGGGGGAGGGGTGCGTGCCCGAAGGCCGGTACCGGTGCGTTGACAAGGAGATTCCCGCGGGCGTCGTCGAAGCCGGCGATGCCACGCACGTCTCCACCGTCACCCAGGCGCTCAACTCCCTCACGGAAGACCTTGGTGCCTGCGCCGCGCTCTCCGCGCCCGAAGGGACCGAGTGCGAGGTCGTCGCCGAGCGATGCGTGGACAGCGAGCCCGCGGTGCGCACCGTGAACGGCCGCAAAATGACCAGTCCCTGCTGGGCGTACGAGCGCGAGCTCTCGTGCAGAAGAACCGTCCGGAACTCGACCTGCCGCAGCCTGCAGGCGCTTGCATCTGAGGGCTCCTGCACGCTCGAGCGCGAAGAGTGCACGGCGCGCTCGGGCGAGGCGTGCGATGCGAAGCGCTTTGTCTACCGCTGCTCCGGCGGGCGCGAAGCGGCCGATGCGGGCGAGGCCGAGTTCATCTCGTCCGAGTCGGCCGAAGTCGGACGGGTCGAGATCTCGCACTGCGCAGGGCTCGAATCGGATGCCTCGTGCAGGGCGGGCTCCGAGGAATGCCTCTCGCGCCACCCCGACGGCTCGTGCCGCGAAAAGCGCGTGACGTACACGTGCACGACGGGAACGGCCACGGAGCGCGTGAGCTCGTGCACGGACCTGGAACGGGACGGCACGTGCAGGCTCAAGGGTGTCGAGTGCCTCGATCCCGAGCCCGGAGCCGAGTGCCGGATGCTCTCCAAGACCTATGAATGCGGCGGCGAGCGCCGCTCCGTGACGACCGGCACGGCGTGCGACGAGACGCTCTGCGTGGGAGGCGTGTGCGCCGAGGCCCCCATGGAGTCGAGCAGCGACTTCGTGCGGGGCATCGCGGTGCTTGAGATCGCGCGCCAGGCCACGGTTTACGGCGACGCGCCGGGCGCCTCGATCTTCGGCGGCAGCCCGAGCAGCTGCTCGGTGAAGGCCGCGGGCTTTTCCTGCTGCCGGCACGACAACGCGGGTTCCGCGGCGCTCTCAAACAGCGCCTTTTCCGTTGCGCTCGTTGCCGGCGTGCAGCTTGCGGGCGAAGCGATCAAGTACGCGGGCAGCCCGCTCGTGTACGACATCCTCTCGGCAAGCGAGGCGACGAGCGGGCTGCTGACCGCGCTCTACGGCGACGCGGCAAGCGGCGCCTACACCCCGAGCTTTTCCTTTTACGGCGTGACGGCCTCGCTCGAGGGCGGCTCCCTCGCGTTCTCCTTCTCGCCCATGGGGTTCCTCGCGAGCGTCGCCGGGCAGATGGCCGCCGAGTACTTCTCCTGCACCAGCGAGGACCGGATGCACTCGGTTCGGGCCGCAAACGGCCTTTGCCACTATGTCGGCAGCTACTGCGCGAAAAAGGGCGGCGGGACGTGCCTTGAAAAGCGCGAATCCTGGTGCTGCTTCAACTCGCACCTTGCGCGCAGCGTCCAGGTGCAGGGCCGCCGGCAGCTTGGCCTGGGCTGGGGCACGCCCGAGTCGCCCCAGTGCCGCGGCTTCACGATCAGCGA
>OMXR01000051.1 GCA_900315045.1 uncultured Sutterella sp.
TGTCTCACAAGAAAGATGACGAGCATCTCTATTTTGTCATATTATCCGCAAAAGCCTCAGCCTCAGATAGCATCCGGCGCATGCAATGCAGGATCGGGCAGCTTTCGCGCTGAAGTGTGAAAAGTAGAGATAACAAATTCAAGGTTCGACCCATTAATCGCGCTAAAATGGAACTTTGTACAACGTTCTGCCGGCTTCAGACTTGCCGATACAATGGCGGCAGCTATTGCGCACCTTTCCATTGAGCGGCGGATCTTTCCATGCGTTCTTCCCCTGTCCAATACGCCTTGCTTGCCGCAGCCGTCCTGCTGATCTCGACCTCGGCCATCTTCGTGAGGCTCGCCCAGGCGCCTTCGGGCATCATCGCGTTCTACCGGCTGCTGCTCACGCTTGCCGTCCTCGTGCCCGTGCTCCTTTGCCGCAGCGGGGACCGGCTTGCGGCTTGCAGTCTCTCGGCGCGGCAGTGGCTGTATGCGGTCCTCTCCGGAGCGCTGCTCTCCCTGCACTGGGTCATGTGGTTCGAGTCGCTGCGCTACACCTCGATCGCAAGCTCAACCGTGCTCGTGGCGCTGCAGCCGCTCTTTTCGATTGTCTTCGGGGCGCTGCTGCTGCGCGAGCGCGTAACGCCCCTGGCTCTGGCGGGCATTGTTCTTGCAATCGCCGGATCAGCCGTCATCGGCTGGGGCGACTTTCGCGTGAACGGCATGGCGCTCTGGGGCGACGTGCTCGCATTCGCCTCCGCAGGCGTCATCAGCCTGCATTTCCTCTTCGGGCAGGTGCTGCGCAGGGATCTTGCGGTGCTGCCCTATACGGCGGTCTGCTATGGAGCAGGGGCAGTCTGCCTTGCGCTCTACGCGCTTTCGTGTGGCCTTCCGTTTTCAGGTTATACCGCCGGAACCTGGGCCAGCTTTGCCGGCATTGCACTGTTTGCAACGGTGGGCGGACAGTTCCTGCTCAATGCGCTCCTCAAGTATCTGCCAGCAACTTCCGTCACGACGGGAATTCTGGGCGAACCGATCGGGACGATCATCCTTGCATGGATTATCTTCGGAGAAGGCGTCACGCTGCAGCAGGCGATCGGCATGGCTCTCATCCTCGGCGGTCTGCAGCTGTATTTCCTGCGCCGAAAATAACGGGGCCGGCCCCGAGGCTGAGGCCGTGCAATCCTGGTTCCATGCGACGCTGAACAGCGCCTGTCCGAAGGATTTCCGGGACTTTGTGCGCAGCGCCCGCGACCTCGAGTTTAGGGGCGAGGGCAGGTTCGGGCGTTTGCCGGCGGAATCCGGGAGCGCACGCACGCGGCGGCTGATTTCCACAGTTGGAATCCTGCCTGAACGAAAGCGTTTTCTGCCACTAAAATCCATATCCTCCGTTCCGAGAGCCAGGTGGCGACAGAACGGAAAATAAGCGCAGGAGCGCGAACCGCAGAAGGTTCTCCCTCCCATTCCGCGACAGCAATCAGCAAAGCACAGCCATGCAAACAAGATTTTCCACAAAAGCAAAAATATTCGACATCGTGATCAGCGCCCTGGCAGCCATGTTCTCCGTGGGAGTCATGCTCTATGGAGTCGCCCATTTCGGTCTGAAGGAGGCGTGGCCCGAACTGGTGCTCAATGTTTTTTACATCGCCTGCGTGATCATGATCTGGATGTACTTCTTCAACTACCGGATCACCACGCAGCAGTTCAATTACTGGTGTTCGATATCGGTAGGAATTACGGTATTGCTGCGAGATATCCTTTTTCCGCCTCCGCTCGCTTATTTCTCCCTGCACCTGGCGTGCCTTGCGCTGTCGGTCTTCCTGCTTTGCCTGCTGACTTTCTTCTATGCCCGCAAGGACTGGCGCAGCTACACCAAGCGCAATCTGTGGCTCATCTGCATCGTGGACATCGCCATCGCCACGCTCTACAACATTGACATCTACATCGAGCCGATCAATGAATACACCGATTACATGCTCACGGAAATCTGGATCCGTCCGACCATTACCTACTGCCTGGTCGCCTGCTTCGTAACGGAGGCGAAGAAGGCCGCCGAATCCGCAGGATCCAGCACCTGAGACTGCGGCAAATTTTCAGCAATATCCGGCATGTTCTTTCGCAAGGACATGCCGTTTTTTTGCGCCCGCTCTGCAAGCCGCGGCGCTCCGGCCAAAGAACCTGAAGAGAAAGTCTCTGAGGTTAGAGAGGAAGGAGCAAAAAGCTACGATACACAGATTGAGAAATTACGTATAAAAGCCGCATATTCTATGGACGTCATCCTTTGTTCTTTCTGCAGCAATCTCTGCACGGGCAAATCGCTCTTCGATATTGGGCTCCTGCCGCGCATCGGCAAACACCCCAAATCTAAGGCTGATCCTGTCAGCAATCCTTTGATCAGTTGAAATTTCGGACACAAATCCCCGCAGCAGATCCTCATAGTCATCCTGATGCAGACAGTACAGCAGGAAAGTATCCCCTTCCTTTCTGCAACCGATTCCACCAGTTTTCCGCGCCAACTTCTTGATGCTGTTGCCTATGCTTTTGAGCACCTGATCACAAAATTGCCGACCATATTGCTTATTGATCGAATGAAACAGGTTGACATCGCATACAACAGCATCCAAAACTTCATCCTTGTACAAATGGTCAAGCCGGTTGACATATCGGAAGAAATAGTCCTTATTAAGCAGCCCGGTCATCTTGTCGCACTCCGTATACCGTATCAGATCGCGATCCTCAGACAGCTCGATGCATTTGGAAAGACGCGCCTTAACAATATCAATATCAGAAAAGGGCTTCAGGATGAAATCCATAGCACCGATCTTCAGACAGTCAAGTTCTGCATGTTGATCAGCGAGTAAGACAACCACCGGAATAGACATCAGATCCTCATCCAGCTGCATCTCTGCGATTATCTCTCGCCTGTTCTTATTCGTCGTCTTCAGGTCAAGAAGTACGAGATCAATTTCATCCCTTTGGCTTCGAAGCATGTCCAACGCTTCTACTCTGTCCGAGGCGTATAAAACATCATAGTCATCCGCAAGGAGATCGCCTATTCTTTCACGATTTGGCTCTATATCATCGACGATCAGAATCTGTTTCCTGGTATGAATAGGTATGTATTCATATGCAGGATCGCTGTCAATCATATTTTCTTTTGGGAAAACATTTTCTTTCAGGTACTGTTTTCTCTCATACATGGCCTTGTCCGCTTCTTCCAATACACTCAGAAGAGAACGATGCTGATTCTTTTTGTATTCAGCCATGCCTGCCGAGATGGTTTCACCCATTTTGATCTTTGAATGGTCACTTGGAACAACGTTAATTTGTTCCATCAATTTTTCTCGGTCTTGGTAATCTTCTCCTGAAAGAATAACTGCAAACTCATCTCCTCCAATCCTGAAGACCGGACTGTGCGCGAAGATCCTGCAGATCTTCCTGCTCGCATTTACAATGCAAATATCGCCTTCTTTATGACCACACAGGTCATTGACTTTTTTCAGATCATTGACATCACAGACAATAGCCGCAAAGGGCTCTTGTTCTCCCTTGACAATTTCGGCATCGATTTTCTTCTCCCATTGAGTAAATGCGTTCTTGTTTTTTACACCTGTGAGAGAATCCACGTCTGCCATTTTCCTTGCCACGGAAAGAGCCTGTGCAGACTCTTTCCTTTCAGTGATGTCGATGAAAACGCCCACATACGTTATGGGAGAACCATCCGCACGGCGTGTTGGCTTTCCAATGGCGCGATACCAACGATACCCTCTGTTTTTAGTCAGCAGACGATACTCAACGTCATAGATCCTTTGACCTGTGTAATCGGAGATGGTTTCGTAATACTCCTTCAATACGCGTTCTTTGTCATCCGGATACAGCAGGTCGGACCAGGATTCCAGTACATCCGGAAAGTCTTCCACGCCCTGATACCCGATCATCCTTCGAAATTCATCGCTCCAGTTGACTCGGACCATCACGCCGGATTCATCAAAATCCATTGTCCATTTGCCTGACCCGAGCATTTCATGAATGGTGTTGAGAGACGCGGCTTCGTTTTGTAGCTCAAGGTACAGTGCATCACGTTCCTTCATCTGGGTTATGTCGATCGTCACGCCTCTAAACTGCAACGGTCTTCCTTCCGAATCCCGGCTCAGAAACCCCTTGCCGCGAAACCACCGGACAGAGCCGTCCTTTTTATAAAAACGGCAAACATGCTCAGTTGTTCTCGTGATGTTTTCATCAAGAATGTCGGCCCTGATACTGCCAATAAGAGCATCCCGATCTTCAAGATGGACGCCTCGCATGAATGATCCCAATTCATCCGGGAAGTCACGTTGGTCTGTATAGCCCAACAGCCTGCGAAAGCTATCACTCCATCGTACAGATGCCACAGAACCGTCCGGAGCAAAGTTGATAACCCAACTTCCTGCATGGGTCAGATCGGTTAGCAGACGGTTCGTTGCAACCAGTTCCTCCATACACGGGCTCTTTTCGGCATTGATCAAACTCATAAGGGGCTCCCCTTTGCACAGACTCGCCCATCGTACTCCAATTTGGCAGGAAAGGAACTCGCGGCTGAAGTCGCAAGCTTGAATTGCATCGAGGGGCGACAACACGCTCAATATCGAGTCCGTAGCCATCCTGATTTCCGCCAAAACCGATTCATCCAGAGCGATCCGCAGCGCCTGTCACGGAATTTGTTCCAAATATCAGTCTGAATAACTTCTTCCTGCATTCAGAATTCTGATTCCTTTAGATTTTTCCTTTCAGTTCTTTTTTCATCCTGAGCATTTCTTCCAGACGACGAATGACGGCCCATCCACCCCAATGATTTTCAGTTATCACGTTTATCGCATTGCAGCAATCCGTATATTCACTATGTGTTGTAAAAAAGACTCATCATCATATCAAAACTGCTACAAAATATCAGGATTTATCTCTGTATCAATTTTATGTCCCTGCCTTCAAAACCGCGTGTAAACAATTTTCAAAAAATGTTGATGATCCTGCTGTAAATAAATGGAAACCATGAACTTTAGATAATGTGATCTTTTTCCGATGGCTTTCAAAAATTCATTTCGGAATCACAACAGGAAACAGTTAAATATTTCACTCCGGAAAAAACTTCCTTCACGATAAAAAACGCGTGCGGACGAAACCGGGGACCATCCGGACGCCTCGGGCGAGGTCCTCCGAGGAGCTCGGCCGAGATGTGCTTATCCCCGAATGAAGGAGTTTTTCCAATGCACCTTTCAACAACCACCCTCGCCAGCCAGAGCGGCAGAAACTGGCTTCGATTCGGGCTTGTTTTTGCCCTGACTTTCCTCGTGCTCGCCGTCCTGAGCGAACCGACCTTCGCCGCGACCGCGGGCGAAGAGTTCTCGGATCTGTACACGCTTCTGAAGGGCTGGTGCACGGGCTATCTGGGCAAGAGCATCGCCATCAGCTTCATCCTGGTGGGGCTTGGCATGGGCATCATCCGCGGATCCATCGTTGCGGCCGTGGTCTGCATCGCCGCGGCGGTTGCGCTGCTCATGGCCCCGTCCGTGATCGACGCGCTCTTCGTGGCGTCCTGATGCCAGGGCGAAGGGAAGGCCGGACATGCAGCGCATAGCAGTTCCAAAAACGCTTGACGCCCCGCCGCGGTTTCTGTGGTGGGACTGCGATCAGGTGTTCGTCTTCGGCTCCGGGCTGGTGATCGGACTTGCGGTTTCGGGCATGGCCCTGGCGATCGCCACCGCCGTGTTCCTCACCTGGGTCTGGAACCGCGCCAAGGGCGGCAGGGGAGTGGCGCGTGCATTCGCGCTCATCTACTGGTACCTGCCCGCGGATGTCTTCCGACGGGTGCCCGCGAGCGCCAGACGGCATTTCCTCGGCTGACCCTGCGGGCCGGCCAGGGGCAGTGCAGGCGGGCAGCAGTCCACCGGACCGCGGCCGTCTGCGCCGCCTCGAAGATTCTTTGATTTCTTTCACTTTTTTTGAGCCCCTCATGAACTTTGACACCAACCGGGATCCGGATCCCGTATACGAACGGATCGGCAGGCAGGCGGCAGCGCTGCTGCAGCTGCGCCGCTTCGTGCTCTTTGCCCTGGCGGCGAGCCTTGCCGCATGCGTCATGCTCTCGGCGGTGATCCTCACGCAAAAGGACAAAAGCCGCACGATCGTCATCGCGCCGGCCGAATCCACCGTCACATACAGCGCCGAAGACGACGACGTGAGCGCAAACCTGCTCGAGCGCTTTGCGATGAGCGCGCTCGGGCTGATTTCCAACATGACGCCCGCGACGGCCTCCTGGCAGACCGAAACCTTTCTGAAGTACGCCGCCCCGGAGGCCTACGGCGAAATGGCTGCGGCGCTCCGGGGCGGAGCCGCGGAACTCGCCCGCAACCAGGCCGCGACAGCCTTCTTTCCCATGGCAGCGAGCGTGGACAAGACCGAAAAGCGCGTCTGCGTGAAGGGCGAGGAGCGCCTGTTCATCGGCAAGACCGTCACGGGGAGCGAAACGAGCGTCATGTGCCTTGACCTCACGGTGCGCGCGGGCAGGCTCTGGATCACGGCGCTCACGAAAAAGGCCGCGGAGGCCTTTGACAGCCATGCGCAGAAGCGGGGAGGGAAGTCCTCATGACATCGAAAACAGCACAGCTCGCCCTCGCGGCGCTCGCACTTGCCATGAGCGCGCGCCTTGCGGCCGCCGAACCCCCTCAGCCTCGCGAAAAGCTCTATCCGCTCTCGCGCGACGAAGTGAACCTCGTGCGCGTCCCGGGCGAGATGATCGAGCATGCGGTCTACGACACCGATGCGCTCGAAGTCTCGCCGGACAAGGCCCGGGGCGTGCTCTACGTGCGGGTGACGCCTGCCTATGCGGCCTCGGGCAAGAAGCGCACAGCAGCATTCGTGAGCACGCAAAAGAGCAGCTACGCGCTTGCCTTTGCAATCGAGCCCGTGGGCGCGCAGGAAATCTCCGTGCAGCCTTCGCAGAGCGATCTCGCTAGAAGAAGCGAGGAAAAGGCCGCCGAGCAGAACACGAACATCGCCTCGGCCGCCGCGGCGCCGATGGCCCCCCTTGCGTCCTCGGACTTCGTGGGCGAGCTGAAAACGCTTCTGAAGGCCGCGGCGCAGCCCGCCGCGCGGCCCGGAAAAACCACTGTCGGCGAAGTCTTCAGCGAAAGCGACAGCCAGTCGATCCGCACCGTCGCCTTTGACGAGCGAAAGAGGCGCGTTGCGCGCCTTACCGTGCGGCAGAGCGAAATGCGCGTTTCCGAGGCAAGGCTCGTCGACGTGCTGCAGGTGCAGAACATGACGGCCGCGCCGCTTGCCCTCGATTGGAAGCACTTTGCGCGCGGAGCGGGAGCGGTCCTTGCCGTTGCCGCCGACACCAAGCGCCTTGCCCCCGGCGCCGCAACGCGCGTCTATCTCATCCGCGACAAGACAGAAGCCGCCAGAAGCGGCCCCATCCGCCCGGCACTTGACGAATTCATGGCAGGGGAGAAGTAGCTCATGGACTCAAATCAGGATTTCCACATCCCCACAAATGAGCCGCCGCGTCAGCCCGAGCCTGCAGAGGACGCCGGCCGCGATGAGCTCCAAAGCGGCAGCGGAATCCAATACTTTGACGCCTCCTTTGCCGAGGGCGAGCAGGCACCGCGCAAGACGCTCCTTGAGCGTCTGAGCGGCATCAGGGACGCCGTTTTGCGCGCTGCGCGCAGCCGCGGGCAAAGGAGCGATCTCGGCCGCGTCTCCGGTCAGAATGAAGAGAAAAAGCGCCAGCAGAGAAACTTCGCGCTCGTTGCCGCGCTCTCCTTCGGCGCCGTGCTCGTGTTCGTGTGGCTTGGCTCGGGACCGCTTCGCCCCCGCAGTGCAGATCCCGAGGTGCGCTTTGCGCGGACCGACTTTCGCGTAGGCCCCGATTCGCTTGACAAGCAGGCGTTCCAGAGCCAGTACGAGGAGCGGCTTGACGCGATCTCCACGCAGTTGAAGGGCACGAACGAGACGATCGGCAAGCTCTCCGCACGGATTGCGGAGCTCAACGGCAAGCCGCGGCCCGATCAGGCGGGGGCGGCAACGCCCGCCGCCCGGCACCCGGCGCGGCTGCCCGACTTTCCCGACACCGACGCGGCAAGCCTCACGGCCCTCCCGGCAAAGCCGGTTCGGCCGCGCCTGGCGATGGTGGACGTCGCGCCGCGCTCGCCCGAGCCCTCGGGGCAGGCGAGCTCGCACTCCGGCGCCTACCGCCGGGGACTGCGCAGCGGCTGGGACGAGCCGATCGCCCGCAACAGGGCCCGGCATGAAAGCGCCAGATCCTACATTCCCGCGGGCAGCTTCATGCGCGGCACGGTGCTCTCGGGCGTCACGGCCCCGACGGGCGGCAACGCCGCACAGAACCCGATCCCGATGCTGCTCGAGGTGACGGATCTTGCGCGCCTGCCCAATGCATTCCGCGCCCGCGTCAAGCGCTGCTTTGTCACCGCCAACGCCGCGGGCGACCTCTCGAGCGAGCGCGTCTGGGTGCGCCTTGACCGCATGAGCTGCATGCGCGAGAACGGCAAGGCGCTCGACGTGCGCGTGCAGGGGTACGTGACCGGGGACGACGGCAAGACCGGCATGCGGGCGCGCCTTGTGACCCGAAGCGGCCAGGCGATCGCCAACGCGCTGTTCCTCGGCACGGTCTCGGGCCTTGGCAAGGCCGTCTCGCTTTCGGCGCAAAACACCACGACCTACAGCTCGGGCGCACAGTCAAGCAGCGTGAACAATCCCTGGAAGGCGGGCTTCGGAGAGGGCGTGGACACGGCCAGCGACCGGATCATTTCCTACTACCTCAAGCTCGCCGACAAGATCTTTCCCGTTCTTGAAATCGACAGCGGCCGCAAGGTCGACATCGTCTTCTCCCAGGGCGTGACGCTCGGCGAAGAGCCGCCGCCCGCCAAACCCGCCGCAGCCCCGGTGCAGGACGTGCCGGGAGCCAATTCCTCACTCGTATTCGGCCGCGCCATGAAGGAGCGCAACAATGACATCGACTAACCCATCCAGCATTCTGAACCGCGCCAGAACGGCGCTTATTGCCGCTGCCGCGCTCGCCCTTGCCGGCTGCAGCTCGATCAGCGGACTCATCGACGCCCATGACGAATTCGGCTGTCCGATGAAAGCCGGCGTGAGCTGCAGGACGCTTTCCGAAACGCACGGCATCGTCGAGCGGGAGATCCGCTCGGGCGAAGGGCCAGGCATCGATGTCCGCGGCGCCGCCAAAGCCTCCGGCCGCGCCAATGCGCCATCGGCCGCCGCGCGACCCGCTTCCAGAGACGAACGCGCGCCGATCGGCTATGCCGAACCCGTGCGCGATCCCATGCGCGCCTCCGAATCCGTGCTTGTCCTCAACATCCTGCCCTGGGTCGACGCAGAGGGCGACCTGCACGGCGAAGAGCGGGTCTGGGTGCGCGTCGCCGAGCCCAAGTGGCGGATCGAATCGCTTCGGCGCAGGGCGCTCTCGGGAGCGGCAAGATGACGGGCGGCTCCCGCGGCTTCTGGTCGCGCCTAACCTCGGCGCTTGCGCCCGAAGCAAACCTCAGGGGCATCTCGGTCGATCTGCCGCGCAACGGCGCAAAGCCCACGGTCGATCGCCTGAGCGGAGCGCTCACGGTGCTCGCCTACGCCGAGCGCGAGCGGCTCTTTCTGCTCAACTCGGGCGGAGAGACGCCGGTGCGATCGCTCGGGCGCGTTTACGAAATCAATCCGCTGCTCGGCGCAGACGAGGCGCTCACGCTTGCCATCGAGCGGTTCGTGAGGAGCGAGCTGCCCGAAAGGAGCGTGATCGGCGTGACCCGCTACGCTTCGCCCCGGCTCGGCCCGTACCTCACGGACGTGCTGGCAGGCAGGGGCGCGGCTCGCCTTTCCCCGGGCGCGCTTGAGCTTGCGGGCGCCATGGCCATGGAGCGCGCGGCGATGTTCGAGCGCATTGCGCTCACGGGCGAGCACAGGGGCGCGCCGTTCGCAGCCCGCAATTTCCGCGTCTGGATCAGCATCACGACGGAAATCGGCGAGGTGCAGGACGTGCGCGATCTGGCGCACGCGCCGGCATTGAAGGCCTTCTGCGAAAGCTCGGACGCGGCGATCTCGGCGCTTGACTCGTTCGGCCTCGTCGCCCGGGCCTGGAAAGCCGAGGACTACACGCAGACCGCGCGAGAGCTCCTCAATCTCGAGTACGTGCTCTCGGGCTCTGAGCCTGCCGCGTCGCTCGATCCGCGCAAGCAGCTTCGCGACCAGGTCGTGCGGCACGACACGGCCTACGACGTCGAGCGCGACAGAATCCTCGTGCGCAGTCCCGGCAAGGCTCCCGTCGAACTCGTCGCGCTCGAAGTCACCGGGTACCCCGGGCTCATCCACGTCAACGACATGGCAAGCCTCATGGGATCGGATGCGGTGGCAGGGGCGAGCCTCACCTGCCCGTTCATGCTGACGACCCTCATCGAGCCCACGCCCCTTGCGCGGGACAAGTCCGTGACCGCCGTGAAGCTCGCCCGCGTCAAGCAGCTGCGCAGCACCGAGATCGGCGGCTACCTCACCGACCTCTCGATCCGCGAGCAGGATCTCTCGATCGCCCAGAGGGCGTGCGAGAGCGAAGGGGGGCTTGCGCGCATCGCCCACGAGCTCGTGCTCTGGACGAGCCTTGGCCGGGGAGCCCAGGCCGCCGAGACCGCCAAGGCGATCCTTGCCGAAGGCAGGTTCGAGGGCGCGGTCGATCTGGGACTGCAGTTTCTGGGCCTAGCGATGTCGCTGCCGATGGAGGGGGCGTACGGGCTGATGCGGGACCTCGCAAGCGCCCGGCACACGAGCACCAAGACGCGGCGCGCGGCCGCGCACATGATGCCCATCTCCTCGGAGTACCGCGGCACGCCCCGCAGGAGCGGCTGCGCGCACTTCACGCCGATGGCGCTGCTCACGACGCGCCGCGGGCAGCTTTTCGGCGTGGACACCTTTGCAAACAGAAACGGCAACTACAACGCCATCGTGGTCGGTACCTCGGGTTCCGGAAAGTCCGTGCTCACGCAGGAGATCGTGATGAGCATGCTCGCCACGGACGCCCGGGTGTGGGTGTTCGACATCGGCCGCAGCTACCAGCACCTGATGGAGCTCATGGACGGGCAGGGGATCGATTTCGGCGGCGCCGAGCGGCTCTGCGTGAACCCCCTTGACATCGTCGACGACCCCGAAGACATGATCGAGGAGATCGCCCACATCATCATCACGATGGCAAACGGCGAGACGCCGCTCGAGATCACGCAGGCCGAGCTCCTCAAGGTTTCGATCCTGCGCGTGGTGCGGGAGGCTCGAGCCGGCGGCCTCACCCCCACGCTCACCGACCTCACGGTCGACCTCATGCAAAGCGAGGATCCGGGGCTGCAGGACCTCGCAACGCGGCTCATGCCGTACTCGGCAAGCGGCCGCTACGCCCGCTGGTTCGAGGGAAAGGCCAACGTGAACTTCGGCTCGGCCCTCGTCGTGCTCGAGATGGAGTCGCTCGTCAACAAGCCGCTCCTGCAGAGCGTGATCCTGCTCGTGCTCATCATGCGCATCTTCGAGGACATCCGCAGGATGCCCCGCTCGAGCAAGAAGCTCATCGTGATCGACGAGGCCTGGCGGCTGCTCTCGGGCGAATCGGGCCGCTTCATCGAATGGGCATGCAGAACGCTGCGCAAGTACGGGGCGGGAATCATCTGCATCACGCAGTCGATGGAGGACTTCGATGCCTCGGGCACGGCCCGGGCCGTGCGCATGAACGCCGACAGCGTCTTTCTGCTCAGGCAAAAGGAGGCGAGCATCCGGGCGGCAACGCCCGACGAGTACGTGCGCGAGCGCATCCGCTCGCTCACCACGCAGGCCGACGAGTGGAGCGAGGTCTACTGCCGCATTGGAGACGCCCCGGGCGTGATCGGTCGGCTTCTGCTCGACGACTTCTCCATGACGGCGTACTCGACGCGCAGCGAAGTGTTCGAAGCCGTGGAAAGCGCAAAGAAATCAGGCCTTTCGATCGCCGAGGCGATTGCCTCGGTGACAGGGAGCGCACGATGAAGCGCCTTGACACCGTTCCCGCGAGCTTTGCGCACAGCGCCGATTTCCTTCGCCCCTTTGCCCGGATGCGAGCCGAGGGGCAGGACGAAGAGGCGATCGCCGTGCACCGGGCGCTCTGGACGCGCCGCAGGGACATGATGGAGCGCTGGGTGCGGCTTGACTGTTCGGAATCGGGCTTTGACATGTTTCTTGCCGAGGAGGCCGAGGCAAGGAATTACGGGGCCGCGGCAGCGTCCGCAACGCCCTGCGCAAATGAGCCGAGCGGCACTCCGCCCCCGGCCGGCACCGTCGAGCCCTATGACACGGGAAGCGAAGCCGACGCGGTCATCATCCCCGATACGCCCTTCATCCTCGAACGCGATCCGATCGAGGCTGCTCCCGCTTCCCCGCAAACAGAACAAACCGGTGCAGCCCGGCCTGCACCGGAAGACAAGGCG
>OMXR01000052.1 GCA_900315045.1 uncultured Sutterella sp.
CCAGGATCCTTGTGATCCGAGGTTTGCGCCTGAGCCTAAGGCTCTGACGCCGGAGACGGTTCGTCTTGAAATCTTTGGTGGCACTGGTGACAGCCCTCTTCAACCCTCTTGTCCGGACGGATCAAAAGGAGCGGAAGGAAAAGTCAGTGCTTGTTCCAAGGAAACCTTCCCGCTTGAGCGGGGAGTTGTTTAGGCTGTCCTGATGCCCGTCGTCCCGGACATTGCCCGAATCTGAAAATTCCGCCGATTTCTCCCCATGCAGGATCATCCGTACGGATGAATTTCCGGGGGTTGACAGCGCTCAACTTGGCTTTTGCGTTAAAGTTCAGACGTTTGGCGCCGTTCTGAGTTTCAGTTCGGCGCATGTTTGATTTAGGAATTCTCACTGTGGCTGAAAAAATCTCTGAACGGTTTGCTCCCGGGGCCGAAGCTGCCGGCCTGTACGCACCCGATGACACACCCGAATCGGTCCGTGCCGAGCTCGACCTTCTGCGCACGATCCCGGAACTGCTCACGCATCACCTCGAAAAGCGCCCCAACATTCCCATCTACCGGTACTACTCTGCTGCGACCAAGGAATGGGTGACGCTCACTGTCAAGGAAACCTACGAGCAGGTCTGCGCCTGGCGCAAGGCGTTCGCCGCGATGGGCCTCGCCAAGGGCGAGCGCGTCTCGATGCTCCTTCCCAACTGCATCGAGGCGATCCTGTTTGACCAGGCCGCGCTCGCAAGCGGTCTCGTTCCTGTTCCGCTGCACGCCATCGACACCCCGGGATCCTCAGCCTACATTCTGAACGACTCAGGCGCCAAGGTGCTCTTCACCAACCGCGCTCTGAAGTGGAAGCAGATCGAGGAGGCCGATCACCTGCCCGGCCTGCGCTGCGTGGTGATCACGGACAACGCCGCGGAGGAATCCCTCGACGGCCGCATCAAGGTGCTGAACCTCTCCACGTGGCTTGCCCGGGGCGAGGGCCTTGAGATGCCCGAGGTCGCGATCGAGCCCACGGATCTTGCGGCCCTGGTCTACACATCCGGCACCACGGGACGGCCCAAGGGCGTCATGCTCTCGCACCGCAACATCCTCGCCAACGTCTGCGGCGTGCTCTGCAACATCTATCCCCGCCTCGGCGAAACCTGGCTCTCGTTCCTGCCGCTCTCGCACACGTTCGAGCGCACGACGAGCTACTACACGAGCCTTGGCTGCGGCAATCTGACCGTTTTCAACCGCAACATCGGCCTGCTGCAGGAGGACATGCGCGAACAGCACCCCACGATCCTGATGAGCGTGCCGCGCGTGTACGAGAAGATCTACCAGAAAGTTCAGGAAAAGCTCGCGCAGCAGTCCCCGATCATCCGATTCATGGTGGACTGGGCGGTCGACGTCGGCTACCGGCGCTTCTGCAAGGAGAATCGGCTGCCCGTCTCCCACGGTCCGCTTTCCCTGCTTGATCCGTTCGTGGCCGGATATCTCGACCGCAAGGTCTGCGCGAACATCCGCAACATCTTCGGCGGCAACCCCTATGCCTTCATCTCGGGCGGAGCCGCGCTGAACGCCAACGTCGCGCGCTTTTTCTGCGGCTGCGGCGTCGTGCTCTACCAGGGCTACGGCATGACCGAAACCAGTCCCATCGTGTCAGTGAACCGCATGGGCGCGGACAATCCCAACACGGTCGGCCTGCAGCTGCCCAACATCGAGGTGCGCGTGGGCGAAAACGACGAGCTGCAGGTGCGCGGTCCCACCGTCATGCAGGGCTACTGGCACCGCGAGGAAGACACTGCCAAGATCTTCACCGAAGACGGCTGGCTGAGGACGGGCGACCAGGCCGACGTCTACAGCGACGGCTACATCCGCATCAAGGGCCGCATCAAGGAGATCATCGTCACGAGCACTGGTGAGAAGATTCCGCCGGCCGATCTCGAGCAGGCGATCGAGACCGACAGCCTCTTTGACCAGGCGATGGTCGTGGGCGAGAACAAGCCCTACATCGCCGCGCTCGTCGTGGTGAACGAAGTGCAGTGGGGGCTGTTCTGCAAGTCGCACGGGGTGGACGGCTCTGATCCCGCGAGCCTCACCAACAAGGATCTGCGCGCCGCGGTCGTCAAGCGCGTGAAGAAGGCCTGCGCCAACTTCCCGAACTACGGCGTGCCGAGAAACGTGCGCATCCTCGCCAAGCCCTGGACGATCGAAAACGGCATGCTCACGCCGACGCTCAAGCTCAAGCGCGGACCGATCCGCGCCCGCTACGCCGATGAGATCGACGAGCTCTATGGAGACGCAAGAGCGAAGTAACCAGCCCAAGCTCCCGCACGAAATAGGAGCTAGGGCTTCCACCTAAACCCCGTTACAGTTTCTGTGGCGGGGTTTTCACTTTGAGCAGCTCGGTGAAGTACAGACGCTGCTGCTTGGTCAGTTTGTCCACGAGCCACAGGTCCTTTGCGCGACGTCTGGAGATATGGATGGTTTCCAGGTGACTGAGCAGCTCGGGTACGGAGTTGTGAGGAAGCCGGACAGGCAGATCATCGGCAGCGGATATGTTCAGCGCATTGGTGCGAATCATCAGCAGCAGAGACCATGCCACCAGATAGCACCAGAGTTTGCCGTAGTAGCCGCAGCCAGAAGTGTGAAAGCGCTCATCGACATCCTGCTTGAAAATCCGGAAGCCAACTTCGATGGTGTTCCTTGCCCGATAGGTCTGCAGCGCCTTGATCGGGTCGCTCTGCACGTTGCTTGAAATGGCAAAGCATGTCGCGGCGCGCTCTGCTTCAAGCAGTTTTCCGTTGTCCGGGAACCATTGCATTTCTCCGCGCTGGTGCTCACCATTGGTCTTTACTTCAAGCCGCCTCATGTAGGCCCCGGCTTCTCTCCAATCCGGGTGCTTCTTGAAAGAATCATCAGTGCAGTTATTGGCTCTCTGAACCATGTTGTAGACGCACTCTCTGCGGTTCATGTTTTCCGCAACAGCCCTGATCGGGTCGCGATACAGGTGCGTGTAGACATCGACGGTCTGGTTGTCGATGCGAAACTTTTCGATGGTCGTAAACGCATGCATCCGGATTTCTGGGCGGATGGTGACAGTGCTGTGCAGATCCTTGGAGCTTGGCGGCTTTTTCGCTGTGAGGAGCTTGTAAAGGGAGCTGCGGGAATCAATCTTGCGTCCCATGACGAAGGAAGCGCCGTTGTGGAGCAGGTAATCCTGATTGAAGTTGCTGCAGTACCCGCGGTCCGCGACAAAGACGATCTGGGACAGGTCCATGCCCAGACGTTTCATTTTTTTGCAGATGTAGGTGAAGGAAGAGATGTCGTTGATCGAGCCGTTGTATTCGGTGGCGTAGATCAGCTCGCCGGTCATCTGATCCATTACGGCGACAAGATTGATCTGCTTGAGATCCTTGTCCTGCTTGGCATAGCCGTACTCGGCGTGATCAACACTGCCGGAGGTAACGGAAATGGAAGTGCTGTCCAAGGCGCAGTATCGAAGCTGTCCGCCGCTGGTTTTCAAACTGCGCTCGTAGCGCTCCTGGAAGAAGGTGTCCAGGGTTTCGGACGAGATGCGGCTGAACGCTTCCGAGACACGCTGATCGCTGACACAGGCGTCGGCGTGCAGATAGTGATCCTGCGCCCAATCCTTGAACGAACTGGCTGAACCGCGACCCAAAATGTTGTAAAGCGCCTGACCGAAGATCACCTCGCTGGTTTTCTTGTCACATGCGGCTTCCATGGACTCGAGCATCTCGCTGTCGTGCGCCATCATCCTCAGACCATAGGTCGCACCGAAGTGCTTGAAGCTGGGAGCATCCTCAGTCTCCTGGACCTCGGCGCTGGTGGCGACAGAAACCGCTTCGGGGTGCATCTTTTCGAATTCATCCGCGCTGTAGAGGGTGTTTTTCTCGTAGTACCAGTCGGTGCCGGCGAACTGGGGGAATTTCTCGAGGAATTTTTCAGATAGGGGGACGTGCCCATTTGCCTGGAGCGCGCCGACGTAGACCTGCTGAGACATGCGCGAGCCGCCTCGCTTTCCGTCTTTGCCGGGGACCCAGACATTCTTGTAGCCCCGGACGTAACGATTGCCCTTGGCATCGGCGGTGGCAAGGAAATTGAGGTGACACAGGTCTCGATTGGTTGTCATGATGCACTCCATGGCTTGATATCCGAACTATACACTATGATAGAAGAAAAGTCAAGTCTTTCGCTGAAAAAAATTGAATAAATTCAATGGGAGAAGAAGCGAATTTGCCCCAGGATTGACCTGGGGCAAGACTAGATTGAAACTAAAGGCGGGAGTTTGGGAACCAGCGCACGCACTCCGCAAGTTAAGGAAAGCCCGAGGAACGCATTGTTTCCCCGGGCTATTTCCGTTTCAGGACGCCAGCCTCGCTACACCCGGCAGCGCATCCAGACCTGGCCGTCCCGCACCTCGGCGGACACGAACTTGAGCGCAACGGGGTCGCTGCCCTCCGGGCGCCCGTCAAACGCGGCCGCCATGCCCGCGCGCCCGTCGATCCCGGCGCCGAACACCATGCTCACCTCGTCGATGAGCCCCAGATCGAGCATCGAGCCGTTAAGGTGCCCGCCGCCCACAAGGGCAAGACGCCGGACGCCGAACTCGCGCCAGAGAATGTCCATCGCGGCCGCAAGATCGATCCTTCCTTTGCCCGCCGTGATGTACGAGATGCCTCGCGCCTCGAGGTAGGCCAGATAGTCTTCGCCCACGTCTTCAGACAGAATCATGACAAGGGGCTTGCCGAACTGCTTTTGCGTCTCGTATCCCCAGAGGAGTTCTCCTCGCGTATCGACGCCCACGGCATAGCCTTCGGCCTGAACCGCCCGGTGCACCCGGGGGCCCGCGGCGGCCGCCTCCCCCGTCCGCTCATACCGGCCGGGGAGCGCATAGTGCATCTGCAGCGTCACGCGCCCTTCGAGCATTGACGGACACTGCAGTTCGGCGAGCGTTTCGTAGTACGGCTCGGAGCTGCCGATTTTCTCGGTCATGCCGCAGTCGATGCGTCCGTCCAGAGACGCCATCATGTGACAAATAATGCATGGCTTCATATGTTTTCCTTTGTTTTCAATACCAATCATGTTTCTCTTTTCTATCCAAGCGTGCGATCACGTCCATCTCCTTCGCGCTCAGCTCAAAGTCAAAGAGCGAGATGTTCTCCTTCTGGTGACTGGGATTGGCTGAGCCCGGAACAACCGCAACGCCCCGCTGCAGATCCCATCTCAAGATGACCTGGACGAGCGAAACGCCGTGCCTTGCTGCGATCGCGGCAAGCGCCGGGTCGGACAAAAGTTCCCGATTGTGGCCGCGGCCTCCGAGCGGATACCAGGCTTCTACAACGATTCCCTTGCTCTGGATGAACGCCGTCGCCTCCCTGTCCTGATAGTACGGATGGATCTCGTTCTGCACGAGGACGGGCTTGACGGAAACCTGCGGCAGAAATGCTCCGAGCTCGGCCGCGTAAAAGTTGGACAGTCCGAGCGAGCGGATGAGCCCCTGCTGCCTTGCCTGCTCCATCGCCCGGTACGCACGAACGTCATGCCGTCCCGGGTGGTGCAGCAGCATGAGGTCGGCGTAGCCGAGATTCAGTCTCTCGAGCGACTCCTCGATGGCCTGCTCGGCGCGGTCGAACTGATCCGGATAGAGCTTCGTTGCCACAAAGAGCTCGCTGCGCGGCAGTCCCGAGGCGGCGAGCGCCTCGCCAAGCTCGCGCTCGTTGCCGTAGATGCTCGCTGAGTCGAACTTGCGGTATCCGAGCTGCAGAGCGCTTGATACCGCGCTGCGGCAGACATCGCCACGCAGGCTGTATGTGCCGAGCCCGACGACCGGCATGGCTCTGCCGTCATTGAGCCGGACAGCCGGCACCGTCCCGTTTTTCGCTCCCGAGAGCGGAAAAGCTGCTGCTTGAGTCATGTGCTGAACGCCTCCTTGCGCGCCTGAGGCGCAGGCGGTTCCGAAAAGCGCGCCTGCGCGCGGAAAAAGCGGCGCAGCTGCAAGCGCTGCCGCCCTCAGTCTCATTCTGTTCTGCATATCCGTATCGTCTGCGCCATCCCGATTGCCTCATGGGAGATGATAGGAGGCAGGGACTGCAGGGCGGCTGCCCGTTCCGGGACAATTGCTCTCCAATCCTCTTCTTTGGAGAGTTCTCGCCTAGCCGCGATCGATGCCGAACAGGTTGCAGAGCACGACGCCCACGAGGATGAAGGCGATGCCGATCAGGCCCGCGAGTGATCGACTCGTGGAAATAGCAATAGGAAAGCAGCGAGAGAAGCACGATCCCGAGACCGCCCCAGGTCGCGCCCCTGCCCCGCATCCCGGGGCGAATGGGCTCAATCATGCCGTCTTTGGTCCGGCAAACCGGGAAAACATGCCTTTTTTGCCGACCTATAATCGCCGGCAGACCGCCTTCTCCACGAAAGGATCGCCCATGCTCATCCGCAAGGCCAGGCAGGAGGATCTGCCGCAGCTGCTGGAAATCTACAACCATGAGATCACGCACGGCGTTGCGACATTCGATCTCGAGCCGCTCACGCTCAAGGAGCGCCAGGACTGGTTCGATGCGCACCAGGACGAGCGCCATCCGCTGCTCGTCGCCGATGAAAACGGAACTCCCGTTGGATACGCGAGCCTCTCGCCGTTCCTGCCCAAGGCCGCCTACGGCACCTCGGTGGAACTGTCCGTGTATGTGGACCGCTCCTGCCGCGGCCGGGGCATCGGGCTGGCGCTCACGCAGGCCGTTCTGGATCTGGCGCGCGCCGACCCCGGCACGCACCGCGTCTATTCGCTCGTCACGGCGGGCAACGCAGCCAGCAGGCGCATGCATGAAAAGCTGGGGTTCCGCCTTGCGGGCACCATCACCGAGGCCGGCATGAAGTTCGGCCGGTACCTGGACGTCGAGTACTGGGAACTCGCGGTCTAGGCCTGGCGGGCTGCTCTGAAAAAGATTCGGGGCGCCTCCCGCTGCGGATCCGATGATCCGCGGGATGCGCCCCGGCAGCGTTCCGCCCGGCTGACCGGGCGGAACAAGCCTGCGATTACTTGCGGTCCAGACCGAACGCGTCGTGCAGCGCGCGCACGGCGAGCTCCATGTACTTGTCCTCGATCACGAGCGAGACCTTGATTTCGCTCGTTCCGATCATGAGGATGTTGATGCCCTCGCGCGAGAGCGCCTGGAACATCTTGCTCGCGACGCCGGCGTGCGTGCGCATGCCGATGCCGACCACGGAAACCTTGGCGATCGAGGTCGAGCTGTCGATCCGCTTGGCGCCGGTTGCCGGAACAACCTGCTTCTCAAGCACATCGAGCGCCTTGGCAAGGTCGCCCTTGGGGCAGGTGAACGTGAAGTCTGTGGTCTCCTCGCCCTGGTTCTGCACGATCATGTCGACATCGACATTGGCCTCGGCGATCGGGCCGAGGATCTTGTATGCAACACCCGGGGTGTTGGGGATCTGAACGAGCGTAATCTTGGCTTCGTCCCGAGTGCAGGCGATGCCGGAAACAAGGGCTTTTTCCATATTGGGATCTTCCTCAAACGAAATCAATGTGCCGGAGACAGCTTCCTCATCAACGGGAATGTCCGGGTCGGTCAGGCTGGAGAGCACGCGAAGCGGCACGTGGTACTTGCCGGCGAACTCCACGCTGCGGATCTGCAGAACCTTCGAGCCGAGGCTGGCGAGCTCGAGCATTTCCTCAAAGCTGATCGCCTCAAGCTTGCGCGCCTTGGGCTCGATGCGCGGATCGGTCGTGTACACGCCGTCCACGTCGGTGAAGATGAGGCACTCCTCGGCCTTGAGCGCTGCGGCAAGCGCAACCGCGGAAGTGTCCGAGCCGCCGCGGCCGAGCGTGGTCACATTGCCCTCGGCATCGCGTCCCTGGAAGCCCGCGACGATCACGACGCGTCCCTTGTTGAGTTCGGCGAGCATCTTCTCGCTGTCGATGCGCTCGATTCTGGCCTTGGTGAAGGCCGAGTCCGTGTGCACGGCAACCTGCGAGCCGTTGAAGCTCACGGCGTCCACGCCGATGTCCTTGAGCGCCATGGCGAGCAGACCGATGCTCACCTGCTCGCCCGTGCTGGCGATGACGTCGAGCTCGCGGGGATTGGGGTTGGCCTGGATCTGCTTGGCAAGCGCGATGAGGCGATTGGTCTCGCCGCTCATCGCAGACACGACCACGACCATCTGCTTGCCGGCACGATGCCACTTGGCAACGCGCCGCGCCACATTCTTGATGCGCTCGGGGCTGCCCATGGAGGTGCCGCCATACTTGTGAACGATTATCGACATTTGTTGCAACTCTCTCCGTAAAAATCCGGTAGCTGGGTCCTTCGGCCTTTTCGGCCGACACTGCCCGTGATTTTTACAGCAAACAGGCCGCCTTTGCGCGCCGGCCGAGGGAGGCCGTTGACTGCACCCTGAGCCGCATGCGCAAAATGCACTAAGAGAATGTGCCCATGGCGGCGCTGCGGCAGAGGATCCGGCCATAATTTCCGAAAATCGGTTGATAGCAACCAAAATTCGGAAATATTTATCCGCCCGCCTTTTTCCGTCCCATGCGCGGAGCGGCGGCAAAAAGCGCAACGCCCGCAACGATGAAGGCAAGCGCGAGCGCCTGGGCGGGCCCGAGCGCCTCCCCGAGGGCAAGGCACCCGACGCAAATCGTCAGGACGGGATTGAGGTACTGGACAAATCCGAGCACGGAGAGCGGCAGGCGCTGCGCGGCATAGGAATACGCCACCATCGGAATGGCGGTGACAAGCCCCGTGCCGAACAAAAGCAGCGAGAGCGCCGCGTCGCCCGCAAGGAAACGCCCCTGCCCAGACCCTGCAAGCCAGGCAAGGTACGCCGCCGCAAAGGGCAGCATCAGGGCGTGCTCAATTCCGGTGCTGAGGACCGCGTTCACACGAACCGATTTCTTCACGGCACTGTAGGCGGCCCAGGTTGAGGAAACTCCGAGCGCGATGAGCGGAACGCACCCGAGCGAAAAGACCATGACGGCGAGTCCGCAGGCGGCGAGCGCCACGGCGGCAAGGCGGATGCCTCCGAGCCGCTCGTGGAAAAAGAGCGCACCAAAGAGCACCGTCATGAGCGGCGTGAGAAACATCCCGGTCCCAAGCTCCACCACGCGTCCGGTATGCGCTCCGAGGATGTTGACGAGCCAGTTCAGGCTGGCAAAGAGCGCCGCGGCAAGGATAAGGGAGGCCTGCCGGGGATCGCGCACAAGGGCTCTCGATGCCGCTGCGAGCGCCCTGCCCCTGCCCGTGATGAGGAGCGCCGCGCCGATGAACGCCACGGCCCAGACGATCCTGTGCGAGAGCACCTCAAGGGGCAAGGCCGGGGCGGTGCCCGCCCAGTAAATCGGCATCATGCCCCAGATGGCATACGAGACAAGCGCGGCGGCCAATCCGCCGCCCGCAGCCTGTCTTGCCGCCGTCTCGCCGCGCTCCGGCGCATTTTCCATCGTCCCGCCCTCCCCGAAAATTCTTCCAGTCAATCATAACCATAACAAGAATTTTGTCTTCACACTTGCGAATGATTCTCATTTCGTGTATAGTGCGCATCACTGGGAAGCGTGAAGGCTGCATCCTCAAGGCGTCAAATGGGGTCGGCGCCGCAATCTTCATCGGGCCTTTCTCC
Organism: uncultured Sutterella sp.; assembly: GCA_900315045.1. Lineage (GTDB taxonomy): Bacteria > Pseudomonadota > Gammaproteobacteria > Burkholderiales > Burkholderiaceae_F > Duodenibacillus. The sequence goes on from OMXR01000052.1 coordinate 9,631, forward strand.
TGCCGTTTTCTCCTGCGGCACGGGCCTGTTTCCCGGGGGTCTCTGGGAGCGGCGGCGGGCGCAACACCTGCCGCCGCTTTTTCTGTTTGGGAAAAAGCAAAAGTTCGGCAGTTCATCCTCCCGAACACACCCAGGGTCGGCTACAATTTTGGGTTGTTTTGATTATTTACAAACGGGGTTCATCTTGATCATCAGACTGACGACTACCAAGGGTGACATCGATATCGCGCTCAACGAAGCGGCCGCGCCCAAGACGTGCGCCAATTTTGTGAAGTACGTGCGCGAGGGCTTTTACAACGGCACCATCTTCCACCGCGTGATTCCCAGGTTCATGATCCAGGGCGGCGGCCTGGAGCCGGGGCTCAAGCAGAAGAAGACCCGCGCCCCGATTGAAAACGAGGCGACCAACGGGCTGAAGAACAACAAGTACACGATTGCCATGGCGCGCACGAACGATCCGCACTCGGCAACAAGCCAGTTCTTCATCAACGTGGCGGACAACACGTTCCTCAACCACACCGCCCCCTCCGGCCAGGGCTGGGGCTACGCGGTGTTCGGCGAGGTTGTCAAGGGCAAGTCCGTTGTGGACGCGATCAGCATCACTTCCACCGGAAACCGCAATTTCTACAGCGACGTTCCCCTTGAGGACATCGTGATCGAAAAGGCGGAGGTTCTGCCCGACGCTCAATAGGCAGGAGCCACGCCGCAGGCCCAATCGCCATGTACGAACCGACCAACCTGCTGATGAAGCCGCCCGCGCTGTCCGGAAGCGATTCCGTTGCACCGCTCGAGCGGCCTGTTTTTGTCTCCGATCTGCACCTGTCGGGCAGAAACTGGAAGACTCTCGCCGCGTTCCTGTGGTTCCTGCGCACCCGCGCAGGACGCTTCAGGGAGCTGTTCATTCTGGGTGATCTCTTCGAGTACTGGATCGGGGACGATGCGGCCAAGCCGGCGAAGTTCCTCATCAACGAGCTCGCCCGGTATGCGGCCCGCGGCCATCGCCTCTACCTCATGCAGGGCAACCGGGACTTCTTGATGGGCGAGGATCTTGCCCGCATGTGCGCGGCAACGCTCATCCGCAGTCCGATTGCGGTGCAGACCGTGCGCGGCACCCGGATCCTGCTTGCGCACGGCGACGAATGGTGCACGCTGGACGTCGGCTACCAGCAGTTCCGTGCCGACATGCACAATCCCGCCAAGCAGGAAAAACTCCTTCAAATGACTGTAAAAGAGCGCATTGAATTTGCAAAATCTCTTAGAAATCAGTCAACAAAGGAAAAAACAATCAAAACTCCGGAAATGATGGACGTGGTCGAATCCGACCTTGAGGCCGACCTGAAAAGGCTGGGCTGCACCGCCGTCATCCACGGCCACACGCACCAGCCCGCGCTCTACCGCAGGGACGGCTACGTGCGCGCGGTGATTCCCGACTGGGATCTGGACCGCGCCCGCCCCTTCCGCCGCGGCTGGGTCACTCTGAACGAAAACGACGAGCCGCAGGTCGTCATCTCGCGCTCAAGGTGGCTCTGAGCTGAGCGCTCCCGCGCGGGCTTCCCGCTGAAAATGCAAAGCTCCCGCCGAAGGCGGGAGCTTCTCCGAGGCCTCGTCCGAGGCGCCTTGCGTCAGTCGACGTGCTTGTCGACAAGACGGATCGCCTTCTGGGCTCCGGTGCTCACATGCTCGTAGGCGAAGGTCGCTCCCACGCCGAAATGCAGCATCCAGTCGGGGCGGCCGTCCACGGGAACCCAGTATCCATAGGCCCGGCCGAACGGACCGTCATAGGAAATGCTGACCGGCTTTCCGGTATCGGCGGCGATGTTGAGCCGGCATCCCTCGTGCTGCTCGGGCTTGCCGAGATCGGCGCACCGGTTGCCGGGCACAAGACCGAACTGCGCGGCCTTCTTGTTCACGGCGATCATGACGCGGCTCTTCTGGGTGATCATGACCGGCTCGGGAAAGTTGTCAAACAGGGCGTGAAAACCAGCGATGATTTCTTCGTCTGTCATTTGTCTGGGGCTCCGGTTGTTTCGTGGGGCATTCGGAGCGTCCTGATGCGGACTGCTCCGAACATCGTGAAAACTTCAGCCCGTATATTACAGATCTTGCCCGTAAAGCCGTCGGTTTTAACCGATGGATATAAGGGCAAGAGCCGCAGGCTCTTTGTTCTGTAATATAGCAGTCGGGATCACAT
>OMXR01000057.1 GCA_900315045.1 uncultured Sutterella sp.
GTCTTCAGTGCGGCACGTCAATGAAAACTGATGAAGATTCGGATTTGCGTTGCAGAAGTCGATGACGTTCGTTGTGCTCGAATCGGCAATCATGTCCACAACCACTTTGTCGAGGCAATAGAAATGGGAACAATGCGCCTTTGAGTACGCCTCACAGCTCATGTAAAATTCATGTGCGAATTCAAGATAGTCGCCGGTGCGGCGCTCCTGCCTCGACTCGGGCGCTCAGCCTCACGCATTGAAAGAGAACCATGGTTTCCATCAGCTGCTTTGGGAAGTTTGTGCGCTCCACCGTTCGCTCCTTTGGTACGGTGTTCCTGGTTCTTTTTTGCCTTTTCAGCCTGATCGCTTCCTGTCCGGCCCATGCCGATCAGGAGAAGTTGGTGCGCGTTGGCTGGTTCGATTCCTCCTTCTACTACGTCGACGAGCACGGCAGAAGCAAGGGCTATGCCTACGAGTACGAGCAGAAGCTCATCACTTACACCAACTGGAAGGTAGAGTACGTCAAGGGCTCCTGGTCGGATCTTTTCAAGCGGCTCAAGGCTGGCGAGATTGACGTTCTTGCTGACGTTTCCTTCACACAGGAACGCAAGGGAGCCATGCTGTTTTCCAAGCACAGCATGGGAACGGAGAATTATTTTCTTCTGGTTGACGCCGAGAGGAATGTCTTTGACCCGAACGACCTCTCAACCTTCAACGGCAAACGCATTGCGGTCAACCTTGGTAGCATTCAGGAGACCATGTTCAAGTCCTGGGAGGCTTCGCATGGCGTCAAGACCCAGCTGGTACCAAAATCCAAGCTCACCAGAGAATATGGACGCATGCTTGCCGAGGGGCGGCTAGACGGTGTGATCGGTCCGGGCAGTTTCGAGGCGAATGTCAGCCACAGCACACCCATTCTTCACGTAGGGTCGTCCGAGTACTTCTTTGCCGTCAGGCTGGATCGGGCGGATCTGAAGGCGGATTTGGATAATGCAATGGACAAGATCCTTGCGGTCAATCCCTTCTACAACCAGCAGCTCTACGAAAAGTATTTCAACAAATCGGGCATCTACCGATTTCTGAGCACCAGCGAGCGGGAATGGCTCAAGCGCCATGGCGCCATCCGGATTGGCTATGCGGATGACTATTTGCCGTTCTGCGCACAGGATGCCCAAACCTGTGTGCTCAAGGGATTCCTCAAGGACTTCATCTCCCATGTTTCGTTGAGCATGCCTGGTGAGGCCATTGAATTCAAGACGGTCCCGTTTTCCTCGTTTGAATCCTCGATCGAGGCTCTGAAGGCCGGAACGGTTGATGCCGTATTTCCCATTGGGATGCAGCCGTATGACGCTCAGGTGCGCGGACTTTGGCTGACCAACCCCGTAATTGGCGTTGAAATGTTCGCGATCACAAGGGCAAAAGATTACGGCAAGCTCAACCTGAACGGAGAGGTTCGAATTGCCATCAACAACAAGGGCAATCCCTATATCCGATCCCTGATCCAGGACAACTTCCCCAAGTGGAAGCTCTTTGATTTTTATTCGCTTGAGGAGTGCCTCAAGGGGGTTGCCGATGGCCGGGTGGATGTCTTTTTGGTGAACAACTATCGGCTGAGCGCTCTCGGAAAGATACTTGAGAAGTACGGTCTGATTGCTGTATCGGCGGGAACTACGGGCAGTTTTTCGTTTGCCGTCGCTAAGTCGAACCGAACGTTCTACTCGTTGCTCGAGCATCTGACGACCATTATGACTACCACGGAGCGAAACGCCTCCCTGACGAGGAATCTTGATCTGCAGCACAAGGTTTCGTTCACTGATTTTGTGAGGGACAATTTCTTCCCGGTTCTTGGTGGCCTGATTGCCGTTTTCTCTCTGATCCTGTACCTGATGTGGCTGCGCATGAAATCTGCCAGAGTGGCAACCGAGCGCCTTGAGCTGATCGAGGCAACCCAGCTTGATCCGCTGACTGGCCTGTACACGGACGCCTTTTTCAAGGAATACGCCTACCGCATCTACCGGCAGAACCCGACCCGGCCGATGGATGCCTTTGTGCTCGATATGGATCAGTTCCACTTGATCAACGAGCTCAAGGGATTTGCCTTCGGCGACAAGGTTTTGCAGACGCTGGCTGACGAGATCAAAGCCTTTGTCCGCGAGACTGACGGCATTGCTGCGCGTCAGGGCGCCGATCGCTTCCTCATCTACTGTGCGCATCAGGATCGATATGCGCAGATCTATGAACGGTTTGTTCTCAGTTTCTCCGAGCTCTCCACTCAGGTCAACATCCTCCTGCGCATGGGCGTGATGCCGTGGAAGCCCGGACTCGAGCCCGTTTCCTTGCTTGAGCGTGCGCTGACGGCCAACAACAGGGCTCGTGGAAAGTTCGGACAGCGCCTGGTTGTTTTTGACAAAGCTGTGCACGAGCGGGAGGTCTACGAGCAGGGGCTTCTCAACGATTTGCACCGTGCGCTTGAAAACAATGAATTCGAGGTCTATTACCAGCCCAAATTCGATGTTCGCGTCTTTCCGCCGCGCCTGTATGGTGCCGAGGCTCTGGTTCGATGGAACCACCCCAGTCTGGGCATGGTCATCCCGGGAGATTTCATTCCGCTATTTGAGCGCAACGGTCAGATTGGCCTGATTGACAGGCATGTCTGGGCGCAGGCCGCAAGGCAGATTGCGCAGTGGCGCGAGCAGTTTGGTGTGACGATTCCCGTCTCGGTCAATCTCTCAAGAGTGGATCTGTTTGATCCCGAGCTTGAGCAAACGCTCATCGGGCTGGTGCGCGAGAACGGGCTGGAGTTTTCTTCGCTCAGACTGGAGATTACGGAAAGCGCCTATACCGAGCATTCGGATCAGGTCATCAAAGTTCTCGAAAGTCTCCATCAGAAGGGATTCACGATTGAGATGGACGACTTTGGCAGCGGCTATTCCTCGCTCAACATGCTCTCGGACATGCCGATTGACATTCTCAAGATCGACCAGGGGTTCATCCGCAAGATGGGGCAGGGGGATAAGAACCTGCGGATGGTTGAGCTGATTCTGGACATTGCCAGGTCCATGAAGCTGCTGGTTGTCGCCGAGGGCGTTGAACTTGAAAAACAGTTGAACTACCTCAAGCAGCTTGGCTGCGATGTCGTGCAGGGATACTTATTCTCGAAGCCGGTACCGGCTCAAGCGTTTGAAAAGTTCCTGAAGCAGGACAGCGCTTCGCAGTCAGTCTGACGGGCGAGCCGGACTGACTGCCAGCGAAGGCCGGCCTGTGCTGGCTTAAGTGGCTGTTTCTTTCTAGCTTTCCGTCAGATCGTGGTCGACGCACGCGGCCACGCAGCTGTCGGACCAGACGTTGAGCGTCGTTTCCACCATGTCGATGACTGCGTACACGGGCAGGATCACACCCATCAGCTGGATGGGAACATCCATGCTCGCAAGCAGACTGGCCGAAAGAAAGAAGCATCCCATGGGAACGCCTGCGTTTCCAATGGCGGCAATCGTGGCAATGACAATCCAGGACAGGGCGATAGGCAGGGTGATGTCGATTCCTGCGTTTTGCATCAGGAAAAGAACGGTCACGAGGATGAACGCCGCGCAGCCGTTCATGTTGATCGTTGTGCAAATGGGCAACACGAATCTGGCAACGGGAGCGCTCACGCCAACGTTGTTTTCCGCGCACGATAGCGTCACGGGAAGAGTGCCTGCGGAGGACTTGGAAAAGAAGGCAACCGCAAGCGCGGGGGCCATGCCCCTGGCCACGCGGTTTGCCGTAAGCACCGTGGTGAAGTAGGTGGCCAGGCCGCCAATGGCAACGCCGGGTGAAGCGTGATGGCGAGAAGAGGAGCGCTCGGGGAGGGATGCAGGTGGTAATGCGCTGTTTTAGCAGTATTTTTCGCCAGATAACAAAAAACCTCCGATTTCTCGGAGGTTTCCTGTATAGAATCCGTGGTGCCCAAGACTGGACTCGAACCAGCATGCCTTTCGGCGCTGCGACCTGAACACAGTGCGTCTACCAATTTCGCCACTTGGGCACGGCGTCCTTAACGAACGAGGGCGAATTCTACATGGAAATTTGAAGTTGTCAATGAGCAGCACGAAAAAAATTAATTCTAAAAAAGAAAGGACGCTTCCGGCAAGCCTTCCGGGGCCTTTCCTTCCCATCAAGGGAGCATTGTTGCAAAAGGCAAAAAAGGCGGTTCTCTCGGCCATGAGCCGGGATGTCGAGCCCAGGGAGATGGATGAGCTGAGGATGCGCCTTGCCGAGAGCGCATGCCTCAGAATGGAGGAGATCGACGCCGCGCTTGCAGATCTCATTCTCTCGGGGATGGTGATCGGCGACGACAGGCGGGGCTGGTACTGCTCGCCCCGCAATCAGCTCATGGAGGGCGTGATTCAGGGAGCCCGCGGGGGCTTTAAGTTTGTCGAGAATGTCACGGGGCGTGAATGGAGTGTTGCCAACAGCGAATATGTTCCCGTGTTCCCGGGCGACCGCGTGAGCGCCGTCGCCTGGCACAGCGCCGACTACGGCCGGCCGGCCGCAAAGATCCAGGAGGTTCTGAGCCGCTACAGCACGCGCTTCGTGTGCCGCGTCGACAATCTCGAGGCAACCGATGACGGATGGGTGATCCTGAGGACGATGGATCCCTATGGCTCGGCCAGCATCGCCGTGCGCAGGGAGCATCTCTCCCGCACCCGGGGCAAGGCGATCGTCGTTGAGCTGACGGGCGAGCTCATCCGCGCCGGCCAGGGGCGCAACGTGCCGGCGGCGCAGAAGGTGCGGGTGATCGGCAAGCTCGACCAGGCCGACGTGGAGATCGAGGTTGCCGTGCAGCGCTTTGAGCTGCCGAACGTTTTCCCCGCCGCGGTTCAGCGCGAAGCCGACGAGCTGCCCGAGGCCGTGCCCGCGTCCGAGGCAAGAAGCCGCGTGGATCTGCGCGACGTTCCCTTTGTCACGATCGACGGGGAGGATGCGCGGGATTTTGACGACGCCGTCTGGTGCGGCGAGGACGGCGCGGGCTGGCGACTGCTGGTCGCCATCGCCGACGTGAGCCACTATGTCAGGCCGGACTCGGCGCTTGACGCCGAAGCGCAGAACCGCGCAACGAGCGTGTACTTTCCCCGCAAGGTCATTCCGATGCTGCCCGAGAAGCTCTCCAACGGGCTGTGCTCGCTCAATCCGGACGTCGACCGCTGCACGCTCGTGTGCGACATGCTGGTGAGCGGGCAGGGCGTTGTGACCGCCTATCAGTTCTACCCCGCGCTCATCCACTCGCACGCCCGGCTCACGTACACGGCCGTCTGGGAGGCGATTCAGGGCAATCCCGCGGACATCGTCGCGCGGGGCGCCGATGCCGCCGGCATCATGCGGCTTCACGCGCTTTACAAGGCGTTTGCCGGGGCAAGAAAGCGGCGCGGCGCCATTGATTTCGAATCGGTCGAGACGCAGTTCGAGTTCGATCCCGAGGACGGGCACATCACGGCGATCCGAAAGCGCGACCACAACGACGCGCACCGGCTGATCGAGGAGTGCATGCTCGCGGCCAACGTGTGCGCGGCGGACTTCATTGCGCGCAGCAAGGACGGGTGCCTCTATCGCGTGCACGAGCCGCCCGCGCCGGAGCGGCTCGAGGCGCTGCGCGCAACGCTCGCGTCCTTCCGGGTGAAGCTGGGCGGGGGCATGAAGCCCACGGCCGAGCATTTCGGTGAGGTGCTCGAGGCTCTGAAGGACCGTCCCTGCTACGAAACCGTTCAGATGGCGATGCTGCGCTCCATGCAGCAGGCGATGTACAGCCCGGACAACACCGGGCACTACGGGCTCGGATACCCGGCCTACACGCACTTTACGTCTCCCATCCGGCGCTACCCGGATCTGCTCGTGCACCGCACGATCCGCGCAATCCTTTCGGCAAGGCGCTACCGGCCCGAGGTCCGCATCGATCCCTCGAGGCTCATGAGCTCGCACGCCGGACTCGTCGTGCAGAAAAAGCTCGAGGGCGCCGAGAAGGAGGATTCCCCCAGGGCGAAAAAGCCCGATCCCGTGCACGAGGCCTGGGTGCGGCTCGGCGCGATTTCCTCGGCCGCCGAGCGCCGCGCCGACGAGGCGAGCCGCGACGTGACGGCCTGGCTCAAATGCATGTATGCCAAGACGCTCACAGCCGACCACTACATGGCCGTCATCACCGGGGTCAATCCCGCGGGGCTTTACGTGGCGCTCAGCGAATACTTCATCGAGGGGTTCATCCACATCTCGCGCATCGGTATGGACTATTACCTCTATGACGAGGCGACGGGCACGCTCACCGGCGAGGAGTCGCATAAGCGGTACAGAATTGGCGATAAAATCAGCGTCCGCCTGTATTCCGTGGACGAGGCGAGCCGCAACATCGAGTTCGAGGCCATCGCCGCGCGCGGAAAGGAACGTTTCAGCTACTGATAAGGATGTCGATGAGCAAACAAGTTGTTCTTGCCGGCTTTCATGCCGTGAATTCGCGCGTGCGCACCAGACCCGAAAGCGTGCGCATCGTCTACGTTGATCCGGCCCGGCGCGACAAGCGCATGCACGAGTGCCGCGAGAAAATCGAAAAGGCGGGCGTGAAGGTTGTTCAGGCCGACGCAAGGCGCCTGGACGGCCTTGCGCCCGACATCCCCCATCAGGGCATCGTGGCGCTTGCCGACGAGATCGACGTGTCCATGACCTTTGACGAGCTGATGGACTCGATCACGCCCGAGACGTTCCTGCTCATTCTGGACGGGGTGACCGATCCGAGAAACTTCGGCGCGTGCCTGCGCACGGCCGACGCCGCCGGCGTGCAGGCGGTGGTCGTTCCGAAGGACCGCTCCGCGAGCTACTCGCCCGCAGCCGCCAAGGCGGCCGCAGGCGCCATGGAGACGGTGCCCGTGGTGACGGTGACGAACCTGGCGGGCGCCATCGTCGAGCTGCGCGACGCCGGGGTTTACGTGGTGGGCACGGCCGGCGAGGCCGAGAAGAGCATCTACGACTTCGATCAGAAGCGGGCCTTTGCCTGGGTGCTCGGCGCCGAAGGCGAGGGGCTGCGCCAACTCACGCGCCGCCGCTGCGACGAGCTCGCGAAGATACCCATGCAGGGCTCGGTCGAGAGCCTGAACGTGTCGGTTGCAGCCGGCATCTGTCTCTTTGAAACCGCGCGCCAGCGCCGCGCCTAGAACGGAAGAGCCTGCACAAGCGCCATCCAGAGCGGGATCGTGACGAGCGAGCACGCGGTCTGGATGGTCGTCAGGTCGGCAACCGCCGGGCTGGGGCTGGGCGCCATGGTGCGCAGCCTGGACCGCCCGATGCACAGAAGGAGCGCCGATCTCTTCGAGGTCCGCCTCGAGCGGGAGTTCGAGCCCGGGCACTTCGTGCTCTTCAGGCGAAAAGGGCAGCCGTTTGAGGCGGCTGCCCAGGCGCTTGCCGATACGATGCTGAACGGCTAGCGGCCGCGCAGCCACTCGCGCATGCGGCGAACGCCCTCGGCCATGTGCGCGATGTCCCGCGTGTAGGCAAAGCGCAGGTAGTGATTGGTGCCGTTCTTGCCGAAGTCGATGCCGGGCGTGGCGGCCACGTGAGTCTTTTCCAGCATCTCGAGCGCAAACGCATAGCTGTCGGTGCTGTAGCGGCTGATGTCGGCCCAGAGATAGAACGCGCCCTGGGGCTTGAACTCCACCGTAAAGAGCGTGCTGAGCTCGCCGTAGAGAAAGTCGCGGCGGCGCTCGAACTCGCGGCGGGTCTCATCCAGGTACTGCTCGTCGAACGCCTTGAGCGCGCCGTACTGCGACAGCGTGGGCGCGCTGATGAAGAGGTTTTCGGCAAGGATTTCGGCAGGGCGCACCTTGTCTTCGGGCACGATGATCCAGCCGAGCCGCTGCCCGGGCATGCAGTAGTACTTGGAAAAGCCGTTGATGACGTAGGCCGCGTCCGAGAACTGCAGGGCGCTTGCCGCGCGCTGTCCGTACACGAGGCCGTGGTAGAGCTCGTCGGAGATGTACGCGATCGATTCGGCCCGGCAGGCGGCAATCAGCTCTTCGATGCGCTCCGGGGTGTAGATGTTGCCGGTCGGGTTGGCGGGCGAGGAGATCTGCAGGGCGTCAATGCCGCTGCCGCGGATCTGCTCGGCGCGCAGCTGATAGGTTTCTTCAGGCCCCACGGGGAAGAGCTTCGTGCGGGCGTTCAGAAAGGTCGCGAAATTCTCGTAGCACGGATAGCTCGGATCTGTGAGCCCGAGCGTTCCATTGGGGGGCAGCGTGAGCCCGTACGCGATGAGAAAGGCGCCGCTCGTGCCCGGCGTGAGCAGGATCCGCTCTGGGGCGACCTCAACGCCGTAGTGCCGCGCGTAGTTCGCCCGGATCTGCTCGCGCAGCGCGGGCAGGCCGCGGCTTTCCGTGTAGCTGAACCGGTTCTCCGCGACGGCCTCCTGCAGAGCCTGGCGCACGGCGGGCGAGGGAGGCAGGTCGGGCTGCCCGATCTCAAAATGGATGGAGTCATCGAATTTGGCGGCCTCGCGCACGATGTCCATGACAATGAAGGGGCGGATGTTCTGATAGCGGTTCATGGTACTGCAAAAGAAAAGACAAAGTCTTCAAATTTTGCGTGAACCGAGGGTGTTTGTCCATGGGCGAACTGTCTAGCTGACCTGCATTCTTCACGCCTTCGCTAGGAACCGCCGTGCGTTGAGTTCCGAGGCAAGGCGCCCGGCAAGCCCCACGCAGACGATCAGGCAAAGGAGCATGGCCCCTGCGTCCGACCACTCGTACTGGCGCATCGCAAGCACCAGAGGCGTGCCGATGCCGCCCGCGCCCACCAGGCCGAGCGCGGCGGTGTCCCTCAGGTTGATGTCGAACCGGTAGACGACGGCGCTCACGAGGTGCGGCCTGAGCTGGGGCAGAATCGCCCGGAAGACGGCTGGGAGAAAGGCCGCGCCGCCGGCCCTGAGCGCTTCATAGGGCGCCCGGTCGATCGCGTCGATGGCGAGCAGAAAGCGCTTTGAGAGCAGGCCCACGCTGCAAAGCGTGAGGGTGAGCACGCCCGCGGCCGGTCCCGGGCCCGTGACCCGGATCCAGAGTAGCCCGTAGACCAGCACGGGAACCGAGCGCACGGCAAGGAGGAGCACCCGCCCGGGGAGCGCCCAGCGGCCGAGCAGCCTGAAGCTTGCCGTCAGGGCAAAAAAGCACGCAAGAACCGTTCCGGCAAACGTGCCGAGGATCGCGATCTGCGCCGTTTCAAGGAGCATCGCCGGCACGGCGTCCTCGGCAAGGGAGAAGATGAGTTCGGGATTGGGGGTGAGAAGGCCGCTCAGAACGGCGGCGGCTCCGTCCGGGTTCCAGTGCGCCGTGTCCGGTGCGGCGAGCGTTGCAAGGCACGATGCGGCAGCGGCGGCGAGCGCTCCGAACCAGAGCGGCTTGCTGCGGAGCGCCTTGCGTCCGGCGAGGGCCGCCTGCAGCCGCTCGCTCAGCCATTCGACGGCGGCAACGAGCGCGAGCAGCACCATGAGAATGCAGCCCGCGCGCGTGTAGGCGCGCCAGGCGAGGGTTTCATTGAGAATGAGGCCGATGCCGCCCGCGCCGACAAAGCCGAGCACGGCGGCTTGCCGCGTGTTGGATTCAAGCAGATAGAGCGCATTGCCGAGAAAGCCGGGCAGGGTGGCAAGGCGCACGGTGCGCAGCCACGCCTTGAGCCGTCCCGCGCCCGCGGCTTCCAGCGCCTTGGCCGCGGCAAGCCTTGCGTTGGCGCTGTCCTCGAATCCGATCCGCGTGAGGATGGCAAAGGTCGAGAGCGTCACGGCAAGGGTTCCGGTCCACTCGCCCAGTCCGAAGATGAACGTGAGGATCAGGGCGGTGATCAGCACGGGCGTGCAGCGGATCACATGCACGGCAAGCCGCACCAGGGTGCACAGCACCCGATTTCGGTTCACGAACCGGTCCGCGGCCGGAATCGCGGCCTGCGCAAGCAGTGCTCCGAAGAGCGTTCCGAGAAAGGCCATGCGGATGGTGGAGAACAGGGCACCGAGAGCGTCCGGGAGGTACCCGAGGTCGGGCGGCATCATCTGTGCCGCGAGTGCTGCCATGCCGGAGAGGGCGTCCGCGGCAAGATCGGGCGAGACGCCCGTCTCGGCGGCGCACCAGAGAAGGAGTCCGGCTGCGGCGGCAAGGGCGAGAAGCCTCGGGAGGAGCGCCTTCACGCCTGCCTCCGGTAGAGCTCAGCAAAATCCGCATCCGTCCACTCGGACGCCGGGGCGTTGCGCACGATGCGCCCGTCTCTGAGGCCCACGATGCGTTCGGCGTAGCGGCGCGCTTCGTCCGGGCTGTGGCTGTTCATGAGCACGGTGAGCGAGCGCGTCTGCTGCAGGGTTTTCAAAAGGGTGAGGATCTGGCCGGCCGACCCCGGGTCGAGCGAAGCGACGGGCTCGTCGGCAAGGATGACTTCAGCGCCTTGCACGAGCGCCCTCGCGATGGCAACGCGCTGCTTCTGCCCGCCACTCAGGCGCGAGACGGGGGTGTCTTCCATGCCCGAGAGTCCCACTGCGGCAAGCGCATCGCGCGCCGCCCGCCGCTCGCGTTCGGCGAAGACGCCCGTCACGGCGCGCCAGAGGGCGGTGCGTGCGAGCGCTCCGTTCAGCGTGTTCTCCAGTGCCGAGCATTCGGCAACGAGCCGGAAGTCCTGATAGATCATCGCAACGCCCGACTGGATGCGCCGGCGCGCTCCGCCCGATGCCCGGGTGAGGTCCGCGCCGGCGATCTCGACCGTGCCCTCGCGGGGGACGGTCATGCCGTTCAGGATGGAAAGGAGCGTTGACTTGCCCGCGCCGCTTGCGCCAGCAATGGCAACGAACGCGCCGCGGGGCACGGCAAGCGAAACGCCGCGCAGAACCGGCTTGCCCGGCTCGTAAAAATGTGAGACGTTTGTAACGCGAATCACCGCGACTTCCTCATGGTGTCGCGCACGCGCCGCTCGGGGCCGTAGTCCTCGCTTTTCACGCGCGCATAGCCCTTGTGGCCGAGAATCTTGAGTGCGGAGAGGCCCTCGGGCGTCCTGCCGATCGCGATCAGCGCGTCGGCCAGCGCCTCGCGCACCTTCCCGTCCTTCATGAGGGCGGATTTGCGGCTCACGCTCACCGTGTCGTTGAAGATCGGCCCGGTGACGCCGACGATTCCGGTCTGCTCCCAGATGGGGGCGGTGCCGCCCAGCTTGCTCTGCCAGCGCTTTTCGCTGTTGATGCGGATGTGGGCGTAGGCGACGGCGACGTCGGCCTGGCCCGAGGCAAGGCGCGCCATGGAGGTCGTGTAGGAGTCGGCCTGCGCAAGGTGCGGCAGGTCCGAAAGCTGCCGGCCGTACTTTTCCTTCAGCCAGAGCGAGGGGTAGAGGTAGCCCGAGGCCGAGGCCGGGCTCATCGCCGACCAGGAGAGGGTGCTCAGCTCCTCCCAGGAGGGCTCCCCGCCGGCCTGCACTTTCGCAAGGAGCGCGCGTCCCCCCGCGCTCGGGCCCGCGACGATGACGCTGCGGTAGTGCGTGGCGAGCGCATCTGTGTAGTGCTCGTGCTGCGGGCCGTTCCAGTCGCGCGGATCGGTGCTGTCGATGCTGATCGCCCGGCGCAGCGCCGAGAGCAGCACGTCGATCTCCCCGTCAAAGAGCACGTAGGTCGCGGCCGAAATGAATCCGGCGTCGGCGCTGCCCGCGGCAAGCGCCTCGGCAACGGCGCTGTAGGACGTGCCGACGGAAATCTCCACGCGCTCAAGATTGATGCCCGCAGCTCGCATCCGCTCGAGGATCATCCCGGCAAGGGGCTTCGTGCCCGTGCGGATCGTCTCGGCATCCTGGTAGGGGGAGACGGCGATGCGAAGGACCTTCGCCTGCGCGGCGTCCTTTTTGCCGCAGCCCGCGGCGGCAAGCGCAGATGCGGCGAGCGCCCCGGCGATGAGAGTTCGTTTCTGCATGGCGTCAATGGTCCTTCGGCTGGTTTTCCGGCCAGCTTGCGTAGGGCGCGGACTGCAGGCAGGCGTTGTAGTAGCGCGGATCGTCCGAAACTTCCTTTCCGATCCAGTCGGGCTTGACGAGCGGGACGGTCTCGTCCGGCAGCTCGACCTCGGCAATCACGAGCCCGGCGTTTTCGCCGAAAAACTCGTCGATCTCCCAGATGCGGCCGTTCACTTCGGCCCGGGTGCGGTTCTTCTCGATGATCGGGCGGATCGCGAGCTTTTCAAGCATCTCCAGGGCATCGGCCATCGGAATCTCGTACTCGAACTCGAGCCGGGTGCAGCCGCGCGTGATGCCCTTGACGCACAGGTAGGCGCGCTCGCCCGCGGTGCGCACCCGCACGGTGCGCTCCTTGTCCAGCGAGAGATACCCCTGGCGGTACGTGACGGCGGGCGCCAGAGCGCGCCAGCCTTCGCCCGTCACGAGGAACTTGCGTTCGATTTCCTGAGACATGGTGTTGGGACTCCTCAAATGAGACTCGGATTTTAGATTCTTTGGCGCATGCGGCAGGCCGGGAAGTGCGTTCTTGTTTTCGCAGCATGTCCCGCGAGCCGCGGGGCGAAAAAGGGCGCGCGGCCATGAGGCTTTCGCGCGCCCTTTTCGGCTAGCTGGCGCCCGCCCGGGAGGACGGGCCGCCCGGAATCGGAACTACATGTTGACCGTCATGTTCACGACGAAGATGACGATGAAGGTCACGAAGACCGGAATCGCAGTGCGCTTTGCAATGCTCATCGGGCTCACGCCCGCGATGAGCGCGGCAGCGATCAGGCATCCGGCCACGGGCGACATGGCGCGGAACACGCTGCTTGCCAGGTGCATCGGAACGAGCATCGCGGGCAGAACGCCGTTCATCTGCTGGGCGATGTCAACCGAGAGGCTGCCGAAGGCCGAGAAGGCGCCAACGCCCGAGCCCGTGAGGAACGTCACGAGGCCGACGAGCCCCGAGAGCACGCCCGTCATGCCGACGACGTCAAGCCCCATGCCCTTGGCGCCGCTGATCACGGCGTTGATCAGGCCCGAGATGCGCAGGCCGCTGGCGAACACTTCGGCGCAGATCACGAGCGCCACGACGCCGCCGAAGAGCGCGCCCATCTTTTTGAAGAACACCGTGCAGTCGGTGAAGACCTGCCGCACGTCGCGCAGGCGGATGAGTTCGATCAGCGCGACGATGAGCCAGGTGAGCATCAGGGCCGTGGTCGTGCCGAGCTTGATGCCGGAGATGCCGAACTTGCTGAACACGAAGAGCAGCACGATGGGTACGAACGGGAAGATCGCGTACCAGCGCGGGCACTCGCGCGGGGTCTGCTGCTTGGATTCCTGGGCCTCTTCAAGGATGTCGCTGTTCTTGGTGTCGAAGTACTTCTGGGAGAAGTAGAGCGCGATCGCGCAGGCGATGTAGGCCGGGAACGCGGCGACGAGCTGCCAGTTCACAAAGTAGACCATGGAGTCAAGGCCCGCGATCTTGGAAGCGAGCTGCTGCGTGCCAAAAAGGGGACCTGCGGCAATGCCCGTGCAGAGCACGATCGCCGAGGCGGCCGAGGCCTTGGAGACGCCCACGCGCGTGAGAATCGGATAGAACGCGACCATGAGCAGCATGACCAGGCCTGCCGCCGACACGATCACGAGGTTGATCGACTGGCCGATCAGGTAGGCAAGGGCGAGCACGAGGTAGGGGCTCTTCAGGCGCCGCAGGGGCTCGGCGCAGATGTTCACCAGGGCGTTCGAGGCGCCGATCTGGCTCATGTAGCCGGCAAAGCCGCCGCAGGCCATGATGATCAGGCCCACGCCAACGAGCTGCTTCTTGGTGATCGCGTGGATGAGCTCCACAAGGTCGAACCAGATGAAGCCCGTGGACTTCGTGCCTTTCGGAAGAATGTTGGTCACGCCGCAGACGATGGCGATCGCAATGATGAGCAGGCCGGCGAGCAGCAGAAGCATGTGCACCGGGTAGCGCTTCATGAGCAGGTATCCCACGATGATCGTGATGATTGCCGCAGCAATGATGGGAACTGTCATATGACGTCTCCTTTCTTGAGAAACAAACCGTTATTCGACGGGCAGCAGCCTGGCGAGAGCCCGCGCGACCGCCAGACCCATCACGCGCTGGCCGCGCGCATTGGGGTGGGTGGGCCGCAGGGGAGTGTCCTCGCAGTACTTGCTGCCGTCCTGTGCGTAGAAGTTCCAGCGCGTAAAGCCGATGTGCGTTGCGTCGATCACCGGGCAGCCGAGCAGGTGCGCGACCTCGCAGATCGCCCGGCCGTAGTCTTCGCTCGTAAGCCCCCATGGCTCGTTCACGTAGCACTCGCCCGTGTCGAGCCCGCGCTGCATGAACCAGGGCGTGAGGCACACCGTGAGCGCAAAGGGATAGCGCTCGTGGATGCGCGCGAGCATCGTGCCGTAGGCCGCCCGGAAG
>OMXR01000024.1 GCA_900315045.1 uncultured Sutterella sp.
GAAAACAAGTGGACCAGGAAAAGACAGATCAAGGAGGAGAACGCCTGACCTCTCCAGCCCCGGAGAGGATCTGTCTTACCTCAGGCGCTACTCGGAAAGGACCTTCCAAGCTTCCTGCTCCCGTTCTAAGTGACGTCTTGATTTCTTCCGTGTAAGCGGCTTAGCTCGGAAGGTCTGCAAGTGGGGTATCCCGACGGCTCCTTAAAGACCTTGAAGAGAAGATTTGATATCACTGCACCGAGCATGCGAAGCGTCCCTTCGTGCGCTCCGCCAAGCTTGCCCCGTCCATCCCCTCGGTCGGGGTTTTTTGTGCTTAGGCTGGGCTTGGTGAACCATGTGGTAAGGCCCTCTACCCATGCTACCGAGCCGCCGAAGTGCCTTACGCACTACGTTCAACTGCTACTCGGCTTGTGGTACTTTGGCTTAGTGGCACGCGCCTACCCCCGGCAATCCCGCACCGTCGGGCGTCCCACGGAGAATCAGGCGGGACAAGGGTTTTTGCGACTGTATTTCGAACATACCAACAGTACAATATAGCGGCAATACAAAGAGGAAGCCGGCATCGTTTCCTCAGGGGGCTTTCACGTCCGGAATAGATTTTCCGAGGGGTAGGTGCCCCTCGGGCGGAATCAGGTTCGAGAGCTTTCTTAATCGGAAGAAGGGAGGTGCTCGCGCCCGCATGGGTTTTGTGCGACTCAAAATCAGCATGAAGAAATTCCGTTACAAATCCACTTTGATGCAGCTGCAGGTGAGCCTGCAAAAAAAGGTTCTCTTCACTGCGGCGATCATGTTTGTCCTGATCCTGATCGTCATGGGCTTTCATGTGCCCAATCCGAACATGATCCTGATTATGGGGCTTGTCTTTTGCTCTGCGGTGTTCGGATTCGGCGGCGGCATCATTGCAGCGGTCATCATGCTCGGCTACACGCTGTACTTCTTCTCCACCGGCCACAGCTTCATCCATTACACGGACCAGAACATGCAGAAGGTTCTGGTTTCTCTGCTTGGCATCGTCGTGGACATGCTTCTGATCTGCCAGCTCAAGGCTGCTGAAGTCGAATCATTCAATGAAGTGAAGACTCTTTCCAGACAGCTTGAGCTTGAAAACCAGGAGTTGCAGCGCATGTCGCTCACCGATGCGCTTACGGGAATCCGCAACAGGCTCGCCCTGCGGCTGGCCTATGATGCGTACATCAACAAGCAGGTTGTCGTGATACTGCTCGACCTCAATGGATTCAAGGCGATCAACGACACCAAGGGGCACAGTGAGGGGGACCGTGTCCTTGCCGAGACGGGGAGGCTTCTCGCCGGCGCATTTGGCGGGGATCGATGCTACCGATATGGAGGAGACGAGTTTCTCGTCATCCACCCCGACATGTCCGAAAATGAACTGCTCAGCAAGATGGATTCCGTGGCGCAGGCCGCTCCGAGCGTCGAGGGATTCGGCAGAGTCACGTTCTCCTACGGATGCTCGCATGGGATGCTCAGCGACCCAGATGTGCTTCGGACGCTGATTATGGCCGCCGATAAGAAGATGTACGAGGTCAAGCGGAGCCGATGTGCCGCTCGCAGGCCGTCTGGGAGCGGGGCGTAATTTTGTCCGTTTTTGTAGCTTCTTGGCGATAAGACATGCGTTGCGCTGGCGCTCTCAGCCGTGTCGACGGGCCGCTCGGACGCGCACAGAAGCACGTGCACCTGGAGTTCGTTAATTAAGATGCATGCGGCGCTGCGCTCGCTTTGAGCGGCAGTTGGCTGAGTGTATCCCGTATCGGACTCAGGCAGTCCTCCCGAGTACTGCCATCATACAGAGGAGTCTTGCTGGCCAGAATTTCGATGTTTTCGCCATGGCTGATGCAGTTGCCGTGCACATTCTGGAAGGTCACGCCCTCATGGATGACCTTGTACTCGTCGTTCATGAAGAGATCCGGCCCTACCGGCTGCCTCTGCCAAAGAGCCGGCGCACGAGGCCCTTCAGCCAGAGCACGAATCGCCAGAAGAGCGAGCGGTGGCGCTTGCGCCAGTCCCAGGGGGCCTCGGGATTCTTTCCCGCCCAGAGCCCGAGCCTGCCGCTTCTGGCTTCCCGTCCCGCCTTCTCGTACTGGGTTCGCTCGCGCGTGGTGAGGTTGCCGAAGTACGCGTAATAGGGCCAGGCGCAGCCCATCCTGATCATCTGAAGCGAGACGTCCGTTTTTGCGCTGTAGACCCGGGACACCCATCTGCCGTAACGGTCCGTTCCGATGGCTTCGACGCGGACGGTTTTCCCGAGAACCAGCCCGCGCAGTGCGAGGGTGGCCTGTCTGCCGAACTCCTGCTTGCCCTCGGGGGCATCCATGCCGATCAGGCGCAGCTTGCGGCTTGCCCTGAACCAGCCGCGCCGAACGCGGATCGTGTCGCCGTCGCACACCCAGATGCATTTTGCTCGAAAGCGCTTCGGGAACGAAGCGCGGGTGGTAATCCAGGCAAGCAGGACGCCGCTCAGAACGATCAAGGCAAGGATGCAGACAGAGTTTTCCGGCATGGGCGGAGGTCGGGGAAGATGCAGCAGGCAGAGCGCACATCTTAGCGCAGGGCAGGCTCGGAAGAGCGCGATGAGACGTTGCGTCTGCCGGAGCCTGCCAGGGGAGGCGAGGCTTGTTTTGCATGATCCATTCCGAATTGCCTCGACGGGCAGGAGAATTGGGAAAATACAAGTTCAGGATGAGACACCTTACGCTCTGTTCTTTCAGGGCCTTTCAGCCCCGTCTGACGGCGCTTGCAGGGGATTCTGCTATGGGCGGCAGCGCCTGCATTTTGTTCATTGCAGCAGTACAATAAACGGCGGAGATAGGCAGCGCTGTTTCAGCTGGAGTCTTTCCGCGCGGATTGCAGTTTCCGGCGGGGGCGTCCGCGGACGGGGCTGCTCTGTTGCGATTGAACAGATTCGGGCAGCTTTCTTGAGCTGAAGTAGGAGAATGGCGCTCGCACCCCGCGGCAGCGCGCGTGCCTTGTGCGCCTTGAATCGGCATGATGCAGTTTCGGGACAAATCCACACTGATGCAGTTGCAGGTCAGTCTGCAAAAAAAGATTGCCTTTACCGTGGCGATCATGTTTGCGCTGATCATGGTCGTCATGGGCTTTCAGGTGCCCAATCCGAACATGATCCTGATTACGGGGCTTGTCTTTTGCTCTGCGGTGTTCGGCTTTGGCGGCGGCGTCGTCGCGGCGATCATCATGTTCGGCTATACGCTGTTTTTCTTCTCCACCGGCCACAGCTTCATTCATTACACGGACCAGAACATCCAGAAGGTTCTGGTTTCGGTGTTCGGCATCGTTGTGGACATGCTGCTGATCTGCCAGCTCAAGAGTGCGGAAGTCGAGGCGTTCGATGAGGTGAAGACGCTTTCCAGAAAGCTCCAGCTCGAGAACCAGAAGCTGCAGCATATGTCGGTCACCGATGCGCTCACGGGAATCCGCAACAGACTCGCCCTGCGTCAGGACTACGACGCATATCTCGGGCAGCAGGTCGTCGTGATGATGCTCGACCTCAATGGCTTCAAGGCGATCAACGACACCAAAGGGCACAGGGAGGGGGACCGCGTCCTTGCCGAGACGGGAAGTCTTCTTGCCGCCGCATTCGGCGCGGATCGATGCTACCGCTATGGAGGAGATGAATTCCTCGTCATCCACCCTGACATGACCGAACAGGAACTGCACAACAAAATGGAGTCGGCGGCGCAGGCCGCCCCGGTCGTCGATGGTTTCGGCAGGATCTCGTTCTCCTACGGATGCACGCACGGAGTGCTCAGCGATCCGGATGTGCTGCGGACGCTCATTGCGGCTTCTGATGAGAAGATGTACGAGGCCAAGCGGGACAAGCAGCGCGAGTCCATGGAAACGACCCGGATCCAGCGCCAGAAGATGGATAAGCAGGAGTTCTCCGTCAAGGAGATGAAGGCTTTTCTCGATGAAATGTCGAGAAATTACGATCTTGCGCGAGTCGTGGATCCGGTCGAGTGCCGCATCATTGAGATCAAGCCGGACGGAAAGATCAGCATGGACAACAGGTGCTACAGCATCTGGAATTCGGGACAGAGATGCCTGAACTGCTCGAGCAGCCGTGCCTGCAAAACCGGCCGTCATCAGGAGAAGACCGAGCGATTCAAGGACAACGACTATCTGATTCAGTCCGAGCCGGTCAAGCTCAAGCTTCCGAACGGGAACAAGTTTGACGCAGTCGTTGAACTTGTGAACGTGAAGGAGCACAAGATCAACATCAAGACCAATGACAGGGCGGCGGAGAATGTGGGGACGCGGGCCGCGTACTTCCTGGCGCACCACGACAGTCTCACGCATGTGTTCAATGCCGACGCGTTTTACGAGCAGGCCCGTGAGACCATCAGGAACCGGCCGGACGCTGTCTGGGTGATGGTGACGAGCGACATCATGAATTTCCGCCTGGTCAACACCCTGTTCGGCGTGCTGAAAGGCAATGAGATCCTGATCAGGACGGCAACGAGGCTCAGGGACATTGCAGACTTGTCCGGCGGGCTTTGCGGAAGACTTGGCGGCGACCAGTTCGCGATGCTGATTCCGAAGGACATGTTCCGGGAACAGGCTTTGAGAGATGTCAGCGCGGATCTCTCGGCCGAGTTCAAGAGCGGCATGTACACCTTCTGCATGCACTTTGGCGTGTATGAAGTTGCCGATCCGACCGTCCCGGTCTCCGTCATGTGCGGACGGGCGAATTCGGCGCTGCGCACGATCCGGGATGACATGACGCAGACGGTTGCGCATTTCAGCGAGAAGATCCTGAGCAAGATTCTTCTCGAGCAGTCGGTCATCGGCGGATTTGACGAGGCGCTCAAGAACGGCGAGTTCAAGATGTATCTGCAGCCGCTTGTCGGCAGAACGGGGCAGGTGATTGGCGCCGAGGCCCTGGTCAGGTGGTGCAAGCCGGACGGCACGATCCTGATGCCGGGATCCTTCATCGAGACGCTGGAGAATGCGGGTCTGATCCACCGGCTCGACATGTACATCTGGGAGCAGGCCGTCAGGCAGCTGAGCCTGTGGAAGACTACGGACAAAAAGGATCTGACGATCTCGGTCAACATGTCCGCCAAGGACTTCTTCAGCGTTGACGTCTATGAAGTGCTCACGGGGCTTATCGAAAAGTACGGCGTGGGCAGCGACAAGCTCAGGCTGGAAATCACCGAAACGGCGATTCTCATTGATCCGGAGCACAGCGACGATGTGATTTCAAAGCTCAGAAAGAGGGGCTTCCTTGTTGAGATCGATGACTTCGGCAAGGGCTATTCCTCGCTCGGCCTGCTCAAGAACATTCAGGCCGATGTGCTCAAGATCGACATGAGCTTCCTGCAGGAGATCAGGGACAGGCAGCGCAGCAAGATCATTCTGGGGACTGTGATCGCCCTGGCCGAGTCGCTCGGCATGGATGTGATTACCGAAGGCGTCGAGACCGAGCGCCAGCTCAACGAGCTTTCTGCCATGGGATGCAGCTACTTCCAGGGCTACTACTTCTCGCGTCCGATCCCGGTCGATGAATTCGAGCGCAAGCGCGGGACGCTTCCGCAGCAGAAGGCGGCCGACTGAGCCGGAGAGAAATCCGCCGGCATCGACGTGAGGCGAAGGCGGTGCCGGCATCTGTGTGAGCGGCGTTCGCGGGAGGTTTGCCCAAAGAACGCCGCAGGAGCCGGCTAGCGGTCTTCCACGACGCGCATGTGGTATTCGAGGTTCGACTCGTACACTTCGTTGGCTGACATCGTGTAGTTCAGGGCCTCGCGTGCCCGCTCCATCTTGAGTCCGCTTTCATCGAGAAAGGTTTTCGCGGCATTCAGCGATTCGACAAGCAGCGGAAAACGTCCGAGGCGGCCGCTCAGTTCTCTGATCGCTTCCAGTTGCCGGGTGCAAAGTTCGCTGATTTCCTTGAGTTCCTGCTCCTGAGCCTTGGTCAGAGCCACCAGAAACGGCGACTCGGGATTGCTGTCGCAAAGCCACAGGAAATGGTCGTATTCCGATTTGGTCAGCCCAAGACAGATGTCCTTGTGCTCGTCCGTTTCGCTTTTCTCGGTGTACAGAATGCAGATCCGGAACGAACGGTCGGTCACAACCTTGCCGTCCTTTCTGATCTCCGGCACGGCCGTCAGTTCAACGGCGAGCGATTCAGGGCTGTCGGGCAGCGTGCGGAAGACGATGACAACGACTCCGTCAGCATCGCGCGTCTGCTTGATCCCTACGCCGAACTTCTGGTCCCTGACGAGTTTTTCGAGTTCTGCAAGCGTCGCTTCCTTGACCTTGTCAATGCCGGGCATGATTGTTCCTTGTTAACTGGCTGAGGCCACTTCAAGAATTACCACCAAGCAGGGGAAATGGCCAAACGGATTCGTAACAACTTTTCATTCTAGCTCTAGAGAACGCTTGGACGCGCGTTTCACAGGGGTTGCGGTCTAATTTTTCCCTGGAAAGCAGCCCAAAAATGAACATCGGCCCGGTGTTTACAGGCACCGAGCCGATATCAAGGCCATCCCGGAAAGGCTGGCAGGCCACCGAATCCATACTCCTTCATCAAGCGAGAACCGCTCACGGGAGCCGGTGCCCACATCCGCCGGTCTCTGACCACGGGAGGCTTTCACTGCGTATTTTATGGGGCGGGGCGGCTCTGTGCCAGAGCAAAACAGCAGGATTTGCTTGAAGTCGAGCAGTCGCAAACTAAACGGAGCGGGACGGGGAAAATCCGTTAAAATCAAAAAAGTGACCCCATTGGAATGCCGCAGTCAGCAATGGCAAAGGATGCTTTTTCGGATTAATGAGTTTTGCAAACTCTGCCTTCCACGTCCGTCTCAATCGATTCGGCATCGCATTCGACGAACCGCCGCTCATCTTCCGAAAACACGAGCCCAAGGCGCATGAGGCGTCCCTTTTTGTCCTGTTCGCCGGCGCGGCGGTCGCGCATCTCATTCATCACCTTCGCAAGAAGCGCCTTTGCGTTTTCGCCCGTTTTGGCGAAATTCACCTCAAGCAGCCAGTTGACGCCTCCGAAGGCAAACTCGATGCCGGTTCTGCCAAGGGTGTTGTGGCTTTCCGAGCGGGCGGGGATCCCGGCGCAGTTGAGAAAAACCGAAACCAGAGCCCGGCAGCCGGCTTTGTCCGTCACCGGATGCCCGCAGCTGTCGATCGCAAGGAACGCCCGGCTCAGGTCGCCCGCGAACGCCTGAACGTCGCAACCGGCAAGATGCTCCCTGAGATCCTTGAGTCCGCCCGCCGCAGGGGTTTTGCCCTTGAGCAGCAGCTGGGTGTAGTACCTTGCCATCGCTTCTGCGACTTCACAGTTGGGATAGCCCAGAAAGATCGTGTTGTTGCGGATCTCCTTGATCGTGAGGTAGCCCGACTGCATGAGGAGCACCACGTCGTCGATCTCCTGCGCATCGGGCGGCAGGCTCAGGGCGTGCCTGTCAACGGACAGCCACGAGCCGTATTGTTCCGGATCCGTGAGAGAGGGGCTGCGCACATGTTTTTTGAACAGATCTGAAATGCTTCCGCCGCTCCTGATCCAGTACTTCCAGACCGTGGACCGCGGATTTTTCAGAAAATAGAGGACAGCCCAGGGCGAGGACACCCGGGTGGACGAGAGCTCGTCAAAGCAGTATCCGCCGTAGCGGCTGCCGATGAGGTCAAGCGCCTGGGAAGCGGTCACGCCAAGCGCCTGAGCTGCCTGCTCAATGCGGTCGGCAAGGCACCTGCCGATCTCCTCCTGCGTGAAGCCGAGCAGGGTGCCGTACTGGGGCTTGAGGGTGATGTCCACGATGCTGTTCACCGCATCGGCAAAAATGCCCGTCTTGCTGAACCTTACGATGCCCGTGACGAAAAGAAACCTCAGGGTGTCGCCGCTGTTTTTGAGGGCGGCGTAAAACTCCGACATCAGGACGCCCGCCTGATTGAAAAGCTCCGGCCGGTCAAGACAGGCGGTGAGCGGTGCTTCGTAATCGTCAATCAGGATGACAAGGGAGTCGGCCGGCCGGCTCCGCAGCCATTCCGAAAGCTGTTCGCAGACCGAGCGGGAAGAATTCTCCTGATAAACGAACCCCAGGGAGCCGAACTCGCGGGTCAAAAGCCCGGTCAGACGCTTCTGAAATTGCTCGGCGCTTGCAAACCGCCTGGCTTCTGAAAAATCAAGCCGCACGACATCGTAGGTTTTGTCGCTCCAGAGCTTTTCGATCGCAAGCCCTCTGAAATCCCTCAGGCCGTGCCTGAAGAGGGATTCGAACGTTGAGACGAGAAGGGACTTGCCAAAGCGCCTCGGGCGGGAAAGAAAGAACCTTCCCCGCCGCGTCGAGGCCAGGCGGCAGACCATCTCGGTCTTGTCAACGTAAGCGAACCCTCCCTGCAGCAGTCCTTCAAAACTGCCGACGCCAAGGGGCAGAAACCGTCCGGTTAAGTGATTCATTGTGAGAGCTTTCATTCAGGAGGGCCCTGACTTTCCGCAAGTGTAGCGGTTTGTCGAATTCTCGGAAATTCCTCGGTTGGGGGATATTTTGCAAGATCCTGCAGCATGAGCGACAGGCTTTGTTTTTTTGGATAGCAAAAACGTTATCAAATGAATAGCGGTTTTTGCGTTGGATCAGAAGAAGTGCATTGATTCTCATAGAAAGTTAATTCTGCACCGCGAACTCGTCAAAACGGGTTTTCTCGGCCGGAAAGTCATTTTTCCGGGCGATACAATCCATGCGGATTTTGTTTTTTCGGGAGACCTGGAACATGGCGGACAAGGCGGAAATGAGCAATGACAATGCGCTGGCCTGGGGCTGGAGAGGGGAGCCGAAGTCCTCTCTTGAGGAACTGCTTCGGCTGGCGGATGCCGATCCGCTTGCGCTGAATTCTCCGACGCCTGAGGACATGCGCGAGACCGTGAGACGGGCCAAGATCGCCAGCCATGTCCTTGTGGACAGCAAGGAGTTCGTGCCGGAACTCACGAAGGACGAAAGCGCGCAGATGCGAAAGGAGAATGCGGTCATCGACTTCTGGTGCCTTGACGCGAGGGGCGGCGGACGTTGGATGGTGAGCGGGGTCGAGCCGCTCTACTGGCTGGAGCTGCCGAAGACGGGGCCGGCGGGCAGTCCCTCCGCCAGCCGGGAAGGCGGGACTTCCCTGTGGTTTTAGCAAGCTGGCGGAAAGACGCCTGCCGGCGCGGACAAGACCTCGCTTGCGCACTTCCGCAGCCGCCGGCTGCATTCCTGGCGCTGAAACGACGCCCGGGGACCGGGAGACGCTTGGCAGGCGAAAGGAAGAGGGCGCTCGCGCTTCTCACCCCCGGCATTTCGCCGGAAAACATCAAAGGACAACAGCCTCATGGCACAAACACACTCGGACAACATCTCCAAGGCGCTGGAATTTGCCGCTGTGATTCCCCGCGTTGCCGCGGACAACGACATTGCTCTGCTTGCCCCTTATCGCGGCCAGACCGCGATGTTCATGACGATCGTGCGGCTTTTCGCGACTCACCTGATCGTCGAGGAAAAGCAGTACGAGTTCATCGGCCTTCTGCGTGATAAATTCAAAGAATGGGAAATTCCCATGCCTGTCACGATCGAATGCCTGTTTTCCCTGGCTGTAGCCTCGGGCACCGACGCAGTGCGGCCTGGGGGGTTCGAGGCCAAGGTCTTGGTCTCCGGCTTCGATGGCGTGGAATTCATACTCGATCCTTTTGGCCAAGATGTGAAGGACCAGGGGTATGACTTCTGCTTCCGTCTCTACGATGCCGCGGCGGAATTCTTCAAGACGGGAAACATCGCTGATGAGACGGCGCGGGAACTCTTCGTGACCTATCTCTGCCGCTGCCTTGCGCTGCTGCACGTAGCGATCCGCTGTCAGCCGTGCTTCATCCCGGCGATGGACGCCGCATTCATTCTTGAGCGCAGCAAGGCCAGCGAGGAGCAGGCCGCCTACCTGGCCGAGTTTGGAGCCGCCGCCCTGGGAGCATTGCTCGTGCGGACAAGTGGAGATGATGCGGGGGAGAACTTTGGTGCATGTGCGTAGGTCGCCTCCGGAGAGATTTTCTATCTAGCAACCTAAGTAGCAAATTTTTTGCTACTAGCAATAGTATTGACAGTATCCGTTGTTTGGAGGCTTTGCAAGCCGGTTTGCTGAACGTACTGAACGCACATGAGGAACCGACGGCACATTCCGATCTCATGCCGGTTGTCTAGGGACCCGTATCACGTTCGGCTCAACATTGGCGGACGCATGAGAGGACTTTACACTTCCCACATTTTCTGCGAAAACCTCAAAAGTTCTGCTAAGATTGCGCCCCTGCCGCAAGAGGGCTTTGTCCCTTGCAGCGGCAAAGTACTGGTGCCGCCGTAGTTCAACTGGATAGAACGAGCCCCTCCTAAGGGTTAGATCAGAGTTCGAGTCTCTGCGGGGGTACCACTCAAAAGTCTCACGAGATAAGTTTTCGTGAGATTTTTTTTGCTCCGAACATCTTATTTCCCTCCCAAATCAGCGTTTTAGTTTTTGCGAAAAAAACGCGTTCCAAAGCCGCTCAAAGTTTACAAATTAGGCGTTTTTAATGAATATCCGTTCAGAGTTTACAAATTGCTCAACATGCTGATTCCCAATCAATTCAGCATGGGGATTTGCATCTTCTGGCTTGCTTGACTGCATAGTTATAACGTTGATGCGGATCCATGAAAAAGGTGCATGGTTTTTTCCGGAAATGTCTCCGTTGACTTGAATTTCATATTTTGGGAAGACCTCAAACTGCGTTAACAGCAAATATGCTCATGTTGCGCAAAAAATGTAATCCTTAAAGTGGTATAATTCCTTTATTATCAAAGCATTACAAGGTAAATTGAAGTAAGATGAAGTAAGCTGAGGCAAGCTGAAGCAATCAAGTTTTAGCTTCGCAAGACAGCTTCAGATGACATCATCTTACTTTGCCTTGCTTCGTTTTTTATAGAGGAAATGGCATATGAGTCTGAATCGTTTCAAGGTACAACGTGGCCATATAATCAGGAAGATCAGCAATGACTACCAGCTCAAAAGGTTTGTCTCAAGCGACTGGCATGAAAAATATTTCAGCATTGAGGGAGCGGATGGCTTGCGCATCGAACGCGCAACTCAGACATGGCACTTGCTCATCAAGATCAACGGAAAGATGTACCACCGAACCTTTGGACACTATCCCGAGGTCTCGCTTGCCGTTGCCATCAGCAAAGCAAAGCAGGCCAAGGAAGACATTCTCAGCGGCAAGTTTGACAACAGGCCTCCGGCCCCGAAAAAGAAAGCTTCCTCAGGCACTAGACGCAAGAAGATCATTCTTGTTGACGATCTCGCTCCAGAGTACTTCCACTACAAACTGAGCGTGCTGCAATCCCAGAAAACCAACAAGAACCCGGTCAGCACCGTCCGCAGGATGGAAACCCACTACACCAACTACATTCGGCCGGTCATAGGAATGCTTCCACCGGACAAGATCACGAACGATGAGGTCCATAAGATTCTGGCCTCCATCCAAGACAGCGCAACGACGCGCAAAAAAACCAAGGATGTTATGTCGCTCATGTACAAGTGGTTTGTCAATGCGGGTTATCTCCCTTTGAGCAAGTCCAATCTCGACTGGGAGGGTATCAAAGGCGCTTTATTGCCTTGTTCTTCAGTGGCGAGAAACTACCCGCGACTTGCACTTGCGGATGTGCCAAGGTTTGTGGCGATGGTTCTGGAGCCGGTCGAAACAGACAGAGACTTCATGACCTCTTGCGCCACACTCCTGCTTTTGCTGACAGCGCAGCGGTGCGGCAGCCTCCTGTGTCCGGATCGAACGCCGGTGGGAGATGCGCTGCAGAGGTTCGCAAAATGGAGGGACATCGACTTTGAGAAAAAGATTTGGACAATCCCGGCCGAGTGTCTGAAAGTGACGCTCTCAAGCCGGAACACAATGCGTCCGCCTCTGAGAATTCCCCTGGCAGAGCAAACCATCGATGTTCTGTACAACATCAAGGAGTATTGGCTAAAGCGCGGCTTTGGACTTGAGCCCGAGGACTTCGTCGTGCCCAAGGTGGACGACCCCGCTATACCGCATAAATCGTTCACGGTTAGAGAACTCATTCACGCTCTTCACACAAAGGACATTGCTCAGGGTGGAAAAGGATTTTTTGACCCGGAACAGCCTGGCCGCATCGCTACGACGCACGGATTCAGATCGGATTTCCAAGACTGGTGCCTGAGCAGGCGCTACGACATTCTTTTGACCGAGAAGGCTCTCGCCCATGAAGGCAGGGACAAGGTTCAGCAGGCATATCAGCGCGATGACCTGCTTGAGGAGCGCAGAGAGATGATGCAGGCCTGGGCAGACTACTGCTGGTCTCAAGCGCCAGAGCAATAGGCGAGATTCAGAGTCGTGCAAGGGGTTCAAATGTCGAGCCGCGGACGACAAGAAAGAATATTCCAAGTCGACTCTTGCCAAGGCTCACCACTGTTGCGTCCTTCGTTCCAACCAACTAAAATTGAACCTAGCCGCGGATTTAATTCGACAACTTGCAGCGCGGGATACAAATGACTGCTAAAGCGCCGGCAGGAGTCCAATCGTTCGTCACTCAGGCCGCTACGCCGTGCGAGATGAACGAGAGGGCTCTTTTTCTATGCTCTGTGCAATACACGAAAGCTCTGCCTCATGCGGGAGGATCCCGTCATGAAGGCGCAGCGCATGATCACGGTGCTTGAGCGGCTGCTCGAGCAGAACTGGGCGGTTTTCATCTGGGGCGCTCCCGGAACGGGCAAGAGC
This sequence comes from uncultured Sutterella sp., assembly GCA_900315045.1. GTDB lineage: Bacteria > Pseudomonadota > Gammaproteobacteria > Burkholderiales > Burkholderiaceae_F > Duodenibacillus. The sequence continues at coordinate 12,776 of OMXR01000024.1, forward strand.
TCCATCGTCAGGGAGGTTGCCGCATCCCGCGGTCTGGAGGTCAGAGATCTGCGCGCCTCACTCCTTGATCCCACGGATCTGAGGGGAATCCCGATGATTCACGACGGGAAGGCGCAGTGGTGCCCGCCGGTCTTCCTGCCTGGCCCGGAAGAAAAGCCGGGAATCCTCTTTCTTGACGAAATCAACGCGGCGGCCCCTCTGGTCCAGGCAGGCATGTACCAACTCGTTCTGGACCGCAGGGTCGGCGAGTACGAGCTGCCTGCCGGCTGGAAGATCATTGCGGCGGGCAACAGAAAGGAGGACAGGGCGGTGACCTTCCGGCTGTCCTCGGCCCTTGCCAACCGGTTCATCCACCTCAATCTCGACGTCGACGCGGGGGACTGGCAGAACTGGGCTCTCGCCCACAACGTGCACCCCGTGGTTCGTGCGTTCCTTCACGTCCGTCATGAACTCCTTTACTCCCGCGCTCCGGACGAGGCCGCCTTTGCCTCGCCCCGATCCTGGGAGATGGCCTCGGACGTCATCAGGGACTTCGGCTCCTGTCAGGCGGCTGCCGATGTGCTGCCCGGAATCATCGGCTCGGGCCCCGCAATCGAACTCGGAGCCTTCGAGAGGAACGCCGACGTCGCCGCGGAACTCGAGGCCATTCTGGCGGACCCGGAGGGCGCTCCCGTTCCGGAGGCTCTCGACCGGCTCTGGGCGCTGGTCTCGTTCATGGGAGGACGCGGGAAGGAGGAGACGGTCCGGCGCGCTGCCGGCAGGCTCCTCAAGCGGCTTCCGGCCGATTTTGCCGTGGTGCTCGCCAGGGACATCCTCAAGGTGCATCCGGCGTTCGTGCGCAATCCGGGGTATCTCGCCTTCATGCGGGCCCATGGCGAGTACTTCGCGTAGGGGAGAGCCATGCTGAGCGTTGCCGAACGAATCATAAAGGCGAGGATCTCGCTCTCGCTGAGACAGCCCTACCTCGCGTCCGCCCTCATGCGGCTTCCCATCGTGGAGGCGCGGGGCGGCTGCCCGACCTTTGCCACGGACGGCTTCACGCTGTTCTACAGCGAGCGGTATGCGCAGGGGCTTGATGACGCAGAACTGCGGGGCGTGCTCGCGCATGAGCTCATGCATGTGGTTCTGGACAGCGAAGGCCGCAGGCAGGACCGCAGCCACGCCCTGTGGAACGTCGCCACGGACTATGTGATCAACGGCATTCTCACGCAGTGCGGCTTCACGCTGCCCAAGGGGGGACTGCTGTCGAGCCGCTTTTCGCTGATGACCGCCGAGCAGGTGTACGAGGAGCTCCTCGACAGGAAGGGCGGCCGGGCGATTGAGGAGTTCATCGCCTCGGACTCGCTGCCCGTCCTGCAGAAGGAGCAGGAGGGCGACGGCCGCTCGGGGCGGCTGCCCGAGGTTTCGGCTCCGCTTGTCGAGCGGTCCGCCAATCCGGCTCTTGAACTCGCGTCCGAAGAACCCGATGCGGAGCAGAAGGAGGCCATCCTGCGCGGCATCCGGCTTGAGATCGCTTCGGCATCCGGCTGCGGCAGCCTGCCCGGCAGACTGCAGGAGGAGCTTGCGGCTGCGTCGCGCCCCCGCGTCGACTGGACCGGACTGCTGCGGCAGTGGCTCACGGACAGGGTCAGGATCGACTGGTCGATGTTTCCGCCTTCCAAGCGATGGATCTGGCAGGGCATCTGTCTGCCCAGCGTCGGCGTGCCGCAGCCCTGCCGCCTCGTCATGATCATCGACACGTCGGGCTCGATGCCGAGCGACGTCCTTTCCCGGGTGATGGCAGAGGTCGCGGCGTTCCGGGAGCACTTTCCCACGCCCTTCACCGTGATCCAGTCCGACACGCGGATCCGGTCCGTCCGGGAGTACGGCCTCTTTGAAGCGCCCGGCGATGAGGACTTCAGACGCGTGCTGGGGCGGGGCGGCACCGATTTCCGGCCGCCGTTCGCGTGGGTCGAGGAGAACGCGGCGGCCGAAGAGCGGACCGCGGTCATCCATGTGACGGACGGATTCGGGACATGGCCCGATGCGGCCTCGTTCCCCGTGCTGTGGCTGGTGCCCCAGGATACGCCGAGCACCCGCTCGTTTCCCGACTATGGGGAAGTGGTTCGAATATGACATGCATTTTTTGGAATATGTTCTTCAGTAGGAGGGTTATGATTCAATGCTGTTGACAGGAAGATGGCTGAAGAGGAGATCCGGCACGGCCGCATCCTCCTTTCCGGTAAATCAGGATCACCCGGTGCATCGCCGGGATTGCATATCCTGCCGCCCTGATGCCGTCGGGACACATCCTCCGGCATCGGGTTGCCGCGCCCGTTCGTGGAAAGCAGGGCTCCGCTCGCTCACCTCCCTCGCCGCTGGCTCGGGCAGGTTCGCTCTCGGCTCCCAGCTTTCCCCGTCCGTTCGCGTCCACGCACGATATCGTCGGTAAAGTGATTTGAAAGGTGATGCGCCATGTTTGGTCTTCCTTCCAGCCGTCTTCCTGCCAGCCCCGCACTGCCCGAGGAACTCTCCTGCGCCGCGCAGGCTCTCACTGCCGCTCTTACCCGGGCGGTGGACGAGGCCGATCCCTATCCGCCGGGCAGCAGGCAGAGGATTCTCTCCCGCCTTCAGGCCGAGTCCGTCTGGAACCGTCTGCCCGAGCTCTGGCAGTCGGTGCAGGCGCTTTTTCCCGGAACCGCCCCCGAGCTCTGCTGCCGTTACGCCCTGGCCTGTTTTCCGCAACCCGTCAGCCGCTGGATTCTTTTCTCCGCCGCCTTCTGCTGCAAGGCCGTCACGCCGTCTCAGGCTCTGGAACCTTGCCGGCTCGCCTACGGGAACTCGGCCGAAGTCGAGGAATTTCTACTTGACGCTTCCCGCGATCTCATCGGCAGCGCAAGGCCGTATGGCCTCCCGGATGCGGCGGGGCTTCGCTGGCAGCTGGCCGGACTCTGGCGCAAGCCCGGTCCGGTCCGCATCCCGCAGGTGGTCGAGGCCTGCGCCAGAACCTCGTCGGACTTCAAGTACTGGTTCGGCGCGCACGCGTCGCAACTGGAAGGCTTCATCGGCCGGGTGCTGGGCGAGGGGCGGAAGGTTGCCGCATTGACGCCCGGGCAGGCGAAGCGGATTGTCGGGACGGTTCCGGACAGGCTTCTTGCGCTTGCAGCCTTCCAGAAGCTCTGGAACGCGCAGCCGCAGCGCGCCCACGGTCCGCAGACTGCCGCCTATGCGCTTGCGATGAAGCGAGGCACCTTCCTTGTCCTGCGGCGCGCGCTTTTGGCAAGGGACTTTGCCAAGGCCAACCGGCAGGCCGCAAAGCTCGCCGGACTGCCCGAGGACATTACCCGGGAGGATGTCTCCATTGCGGGCCTGGACGGCTTGCGGCTCGCATGGAGTGAGACGTCGTTCGCCCCAGATCTTGCGGACATCACCCCTTTGACAGACCAGGCGGGAAGGTTTGCCGGCAGCGTTCTGGGGTGCGAAGCGCCGGCATGGTGCTTCCTTCCCGTCGGGCGGATGGCCTCGAGGCTGAGGTTTTCGTCCGAACTCGAATCCATGCCCGAGGCCATGCGCCGGCAGCTCGCGGACGCCTACATCGAAACCCATCCGCAGAAGCTCGCCCCCGGACAGGGCGGCATGCACTGGCTTACGGCCAAGAGCTTCGAGTGCCCGGAATGGGAGGACTTGTGTGCTCTGCAGACAAGCACGCCGACCCCGGAGCTTCTGCAAGCCATGGCGAACACGCGCCAGCGCAGGGCGGTCAAAGAGGCCATGAGATACCTCCGCCTGTTCAGGGACAGGAACTACGAGAACTGCGTCACGCGCTTCATGGGGACGGAACTCTGGAGGAAGGCTGGAGGCGTGCGCCTGCATCAGGATCTTGCCGAGGATCTTGAGAAGTTTCTGGGAATGCCGGGCGCGGTCCTTTCGGCGCCTGAGCGCCAGCGGTTTGCGGCTGCGGCGATTCTGGATGCGGACGACAGGGAAGAGCTCGCCGAGAACTTCTCCCGCCTGATCGGAAGCCGGGTTCCCGCCGAGTTCGTGCTGGAGCATGTCTGCGCCGGGGGCGGGAAGGACGCCGTCCAGCTGCTGCTTGACAGTGCGCCGGACTCCATCCGCAGGCGCTACGTCATCGACTTCATCGGAACGGAACTGTGGGAAAGGGCGGGGGGCGCGTCGCTCCACGAGGACTTTGCGCAGGACCTTGCGCAGGCTCTGGCATCGCCCTCGAGGCAGCTTGCCGAATCCGAGCTCTGCCGGATGGCCCTGCGCATGGCGGACGAGCAGCACGACACGAGTCTTGTCGCTGCGGTTCTGCCGGCGCTCACTCGGTCGGACAAGATCTGGGCCGCGGCCGAGCAAGGAGTCGGGACGCCGCTCCTTGTCGAGGCTGTCCGGGCAATCGACGAGAGCGACATCCTGAATCGGGTGCTCTCCTTTGCGAAACAGCCGGACATCGAGCTTGCCGCGCATGACGCGCTGCTGCAGTTTCTCATGTTCGACGAAGAGATCCTCGAAGAGCATCTGTGGCGCGCCGAGCACCGCTGCAGCGCGAAGCGCCTTCCCGAATGCGAAACCACGCTCGCGCAGCTCACGGCGATTGCGATCCGGGAGCACGGCAATCTGCGGCGGATGGCAAGGCTCCTTCCCGCGCATGCGGAGAAATGCGGCCTCAAGGGACGGCAGGCCGAGGGGCTCGTCGCCCAGGCCCTGCGCTCGGCCGCCCGGCTCGTCTCACGGCACGGCCGGCTTCGGGCGGCGGCGCTGGAACTGCTTTCCTGCATCGGCCTTGAGTGCGCAACAGCGCTCAAATATGTGCTTGCGAATCTGGACCAGAAGGCGGGTTCGGGGCGCGAGCTCGACCACGTCTACCACCTCTGGGAGCTGCCCAAGAAGTCCGGCGGCAAGCGCACGATCTGTGCGCCGCCCATGCCGCTCAAGATCGTCCAGAGGGGGATCCTGCACCGGCTGCTCGAGCCCCTGGGCGCGCACAGGGCGGCCTACGGCTTCGTGCCCGGACGGTCCATCGGCCAGAACGCGGCGCTGCACGTCGGCAGCGAGGTGGTGGCCAACACGGACATCTCCAGCTGCTTCCCGAGCGTGCGCTGGCAGCTGGTGCTGGGCGTGCTGAGGCGCGACCTCGGGAAGACGCTTCTTCCTGGCACCGTGAGCCTTGTCACGGACATCTGCACGGGCCAGGGCGGATTGCCGACGGGGGCTCCGACCTCGCCCGCGATCCTGAACCGGGTGCTGCTGAAGACGGACGAGATTCTCACGGCCGCGGCAGCCAGGCGCGGCTGCACCTATTCCCGGTATGCCGACGACCTCACGTTCTCGGGAGGACGCGGCGCGGTCGAGATGCTCGGCGTTGCGCGCAGCACGCTCGAGCGCATCGGATTGAAACTCGATCCGAAGAAGACCAACATCTTCCGGCGCGGCCGCAGGCAGACCTGCACGGGGCTCGTCGTGAACGACAAGGTTGCAGTCCCAAGGGCGGTCAGGCGGCGCCTGAGGGCTGCCGTGCACGCCGTGGAGCAGGGACGCGAACCCACCTGGCGCGGCCGGGAGGATACGGCGGCGGCCCTGGGCGGCAGGCTCAATTTCCTGGCGAGCGTTCAGCCGGAAAAGGCTGCGCCATTGAAGGAGCGCCTTGCGAGGGCGCTGCATGGAGGAAAAGACAGATGAACAGGCTCCCCTCAGGACTCATGCTCTGCGAGCACTCGTCCGAATCGATGCATGAGATTGCAGCCGAGAGCGTGCCGCTGGTCATCGCCGGGCCCCTGTATTTTCCGGACTCGGTGAAGGGCTGGCTCTATGGCGGGGACCGGAACGGCATGAAGCCCGAAGAGGTGCGCGACATGGTGCTCGACTACGCCCAGAGCCTGCAGCCCGTCTTTGCCGAATGCGCCCGCGTCCTGCGGCCCGGCGGACACCTCGTGGTGCAGACGCGCGACGTGCGCGTGGGCGGGCTCGTCGCCGATGTGGAGTCGGCCCACAGGGGGCTTGCGATCCGGTGCGGCCTCGAGTACCGGTGCCGGCACTTCTGGGTGAACCGGTTTCACCGTCCGGAGCGCCGGGGGCAGGAGGAGAAGGACCGGGCCGAGGAAGGCCCGATGCCCAGAACGCCCGAGGTCTTTCTTGTGTTCAAGAAGCCCGGCGCGGCCTATCTGGGCGAGCCGCTTGAGGGCGACGCCGACCTGCTCAACGCGAACTTCATGGAGACGGGATCGGGGAGCATGAAGGCCAGACACCCCTATCAGGCGCCGCTTCCCGTCCTGAATGCCTTCGTGCGCACCTACAGCAGGCCGGGCGACACCGTTGTCGATCCCTTCGCCGGATGCGGTACGACGGCGCTCGCGGCGCTCAGAAGCGGACGCGGCTGCATCCTCTACGAAATCGACCGGGAGGCCGTCGAGATGATCAGGAAGAACTTCGCGCAGGAGGCCGAATGAATGCGATTCTGACCCTGCGGGCGGTGGAGCTCATCGCTCTGCACTTCCACTTGATGTCCAGGGGAGAGGTCGACCGGGCGGAGCAGATCTATTTGACCGTTTTCGACCAGCTTCGCAAAAGGTATTGGCGCACCGAGTTTATCGAGCAGCTCAGGGAAATCATCCGTGAGCCGCATCTGATTCCGTGCGAGTGCACTCCGGAGGCAGCCAAGCTGGCGGCGGCGTTTGCCGACAGGCGGCACCGGTTTGTCATGATCGATCCCCGCCGTCCGTTCTTCGGAGGCTATCTGCGCTGGGACGGAGAGAACCTCCGCTACTGCGACCGCGAGCAGGGGCTGGCCGGGGAGAGCGCTTTGCTCGACCGCACGGCGCCGGCGATGTCATACCGCTTCGAGCCGACAAGCGCGGCGGAGACGCGGTATGTCGCGGAGGTGCAGGAGCAACAGGGCAGGGCATGGTTCAGCGAGGACGGAGAGATCGTCCTTGACATCCCGCGCATGCCGCGAAATCTCGACAAGAAGGCGGAAGTCCGGCTGATCGAGCCAGGACATGACGGGTTCAGACGCTTTTGCAGCGCGACGGTCGGCAGAACCCCGGACGGGCACACGGCGCTCGCCTTTGGCGGGAACGAGTTGATCGAGCTCACGGCAAGCGCGATGAGACATTCGGCCGCTCTGGTGAAGGTGCCGCTTGGCGGGCGCGGCCGGTACTCCGAGGAGTGCCTCTGGTGCGTCTTTCTGCTGCCGCAGATCGAGGAAGCCTCTTCGGTGCCGGTGGCTACGAGCGGCACGTCGGCGATTGCCTCGCCCTTTGACTGGAGCGATGTCGGCGTGGATGTGGATGAAGGCTTCTTCCAGAGCCATCTCAGGGACTGCCACTGGCTGACCATCCGGGAGCGGCAGATCGAAGACTGGGCGAAGATGCATGCCGTCTGGGAGAACGGCTGGCTCGACATCGGGTACTGCAACGCGCAACAGCGCATCTTCGAGTCGGTGGAAGCCATCCTCAAGGAGCTGCCGTAGCGGCGGGCGGAGAAGGGCGGGTGCCTCGGCACCTCCTGCGACTCCAAAGACAAACCGCACGTCAACATGGTCGGCGTGCGGTTGGTCTGTCCGGGGCGGATCAGATCTTCATGACGAACGTCGGCCTGCCGTCCTCGTCGTACTCGACATGGTCGGCAGCCAGCGGAATGTCGAAATCCTCGTCGTCGGCCGCAACCCTTCTCGGGGGGAGCTTTTTTCCCATGTCCCGCGCAACTTCCTCCTCGATTTCGTCCTCGAAATATGCCGTGATCACGGCGAAGACGTATTCCGAAAAGACAACCGCATCACTGAACTTGCCGATGGTTATCCTATCCGCAAGCTCCTGCTTTACTCTGTCGGGCAGGCGGCGCGACAAGCGCTGCTGGTATGGCTCGAGCGTCTTGAAAAGTTCCGTATCTTCCAGTCTCATTGTTGCCCTCCGTGGGTTGTGCGAAAAGTGCCGTGCTTCCATGCTTGCTTGACCGAAATGCTCGGCGCGGCTAGATCGTCATCTCGATCACCGGCCTGCCGTCCCGTGTCTTCCTGCGCTTCTTTTCGGTCCGGGAGGAATCATCCTGCGGATAGCCGTGCGCAGGAGAGCGCGCCCGGGGAGCAGGGGACGTCGGAATATTTCCTTGCGGCGGTGCGGGATGACGGTCTGGACCTGTCGCGCGTGCCGGAGCGGCTGCGCACGGCCGAGATGTGCCTCGCGGCGGTCGAAAGGGATGGCTGTGCGCTGAAGTACGTGCCCGAGGCTCTGCGCACGGCCGAGTTGTGCCTCGCGGCGGTCGAAAGGGATGGCAGTGCGCTCAAGTATGTGCCAGAGCGGCTGCGCACGCCCGAGGTTTGCCTCGCGGCGGTCAGGGATGCCGGCTGGGTGCTGTGTGACGTGCCTGAGGATTTGAGGACGGCCGAGCTGTGCCGGATGCTCGACGAGCTCAACCGGGTGGCGGTCGGCAGTGACGGCGTCGCGCTGCAGTACGTGCCGGAGGCTCTGCGCACGGCTGAAATGTGCCTGGAGGCGGTCAAGGCTGACGGTACGGCGCTGAAGTATGTGCCGGAGGCGCTCCGCACGCCTGAAATGTACCTTGCGGCGGTCAGGCAGGTGGGGACTGCGCTCGCGTATGTGCCCGAGCGGCTGCGCACGCCCGAGGTTTGCCTTGCGGCGGTCGGCAGTGATGGCTGTGCGCTGCAGTACGTGCCCGAGGCTCTGCGCACGGCCGAGCTGTGCCTCGCGGCGGTCGAAAGGGATGGCTGTGCGCTCAAGGATGTGCCCGGGCGGCTGCGCACGCCCGAGGTTTGCCTTGCGGCGGTCGGCAATGATGGCAGGGCGCTGCAGCATGTGCCGGAGACGCTGCGCACGGCCGAGGTTTGCCTCGCGGCGGTCAGGGATGCCGGCTGGGTGCTGCAGTACGTGCCCGAGGCCCTGCGGACGGCCGAGCTGTGCCGTGCGGCGGTCTGCAGTGACGGCAGCGCGCTGCAGTACGTGCCCGAGGCCCTGCGGACGGCCGAGCTGTGCCGGATGGCGGCCGTCAACAGAGCAGCGCTCGAGGGCGACATTGACGACGTGCTGGAGTACGTTCCGAAGGAGATCCTGACGCCGGAGTTTTGCGGGGAGGTTGTCCTGGCCGCCCGCAAGGCCGGGGAGGATGAATAGCCGGACGGCTTGCTGTTCCTTTCGGAATCCGGTTGGACAAATCTCCGCGGCCGCGCGGCGTTCTCGTCCGGCCGGATCACTCCCTGGCCGGATTCTCCAAAGGCGTGCGGGAGACATTCTGGATGCCGCCGACCTTTTTCCATGTGGCCAGCCACCCATCGATAAGCCTCGAGTCGAGCAGATCGACCTGGATGCGCCAGATGCCCGGAGCGACTTCCTCAATCCTCTGCGTTTTGTTGAAGGGCGTCTCGGTGAGGTTTGTCACCGTGTTCGGGTTCGTGACTTCGAAGGACAGGAGAACCATCTGATCCGTTTCATCGGCGTAGTTGAAGATGCACTGCCGCAGGTAGTCCGAGAGGCGAAAGCCGGGCGGCACATCGGCGGGGAAGTCAAGCATTTCAGCCGAGGAAATCCGGTGCAGCGCCAGATGCCTGATGTTGTCGTATCCCTCGAAGCGACAGACCAGGTACAGGCGTACATCCTGCTGCACCAGCCCAAGCGGACTGACGACATGCTGCTTGTCCGTGCGGCCCTTGTAGGTGATCCTGAGCTTTTTGCCGTTGTAGAGCGCGTTGGTGGCGGTTTCAAAGATCCGGGTGAGAATCTTTGGCGGAATGAACGTCATGTGGTTGGGCAGGACAGCGATCTTCTCGAGCCATTCACGCTGCCGGCGCGCGGACGGAGAATCAAAAAGATTCTCGCCGGCAAGATCAAAGAGCGGAGTGAGCGTAGCCAGGAGATTTGCCGGGAGCTGGTACCTGAGCTGGTTTCGGGCCATCTGCAGCAGCAGGCTCTCGGTCGGGGAGAGATCCCTGGCCATCATGGGGCGGGCTGCCAGCCGGTAGCCGTAGGGCTTTGAGGATTCGTCGCAGACAACGCCAAATTCGGGATTGTCCTTGAGTGCGTTGAGCGCACGCCGCACGGTGAGGTTCTGCACATCCCAGCCATCGTTCACAAGGCTCTCATGGATGTCCTTCAC
>OMXR01000078.1 GCA_900315045.1 uncultured Sutterella sp.
TGAAGACGTGCTCACGCGGCGCCTTCGCGTAGGCCAGATGCATGCCGAGCGCGCCGCTGCGCTGCAGGCCGATGCTCTGGCAGGTATCCAGGAAGCGCTTGGCGCGGCCTCCTGACGCTGAGCATTGTCTGGACAAGATCTGCCGCCGTCATCTCTGCGCGCTTGACGCGCCCCAGAGCAGAAGGCATGGGCCATCCTCAGCAAACCGCCTCCGCACCAGTCGATTCTGATTTTTTCGCTATTTAAAAAATATTTTTTAATAGCGAAAAAAGACAGCTTCTCCGTCTGTTTATCGCCCGTCAGCAATCTATTCAACTGCTTCGCGCTACGAAAATTCCTGTTTATAACTGAGAAAACTTTAGAGATTTCCATTTTATAAACAGGAATTTTCATGATCATCCCCCGCGAAATCCAGTCCTGCTCCCTTCGCGCGGCATGCGTCGCCCCGCCGGCCGAAGCACGTCCGTTTTCCCGAAAAAACAGACCGTTAGCATTGACAAGGAATTCGCTCCATGTCATAATGCGCGCCTTTCCACGCAAGTGAAAGCGTGTGTGCGTGTCTGCCCTGCGCCCGGACAAGGGCTCGCACCGGGCACAGCACACATCCCTTTAATATAAAAAGGTTTCGTCTACCGGCACGAGCCGGGCGCGAAACGGGCGAGGTAATAACTCATGTACGCAATCATCAAGACCGGCGGCAAGCAGTATCGCGTTGCCGTTGGCGACAAGCTCAAGGTTGAAACCCTGGCTGCCGAAGTCGGCGCTGAAGTCACGCTCGGCGAAGTGCTCGCTGTGAGCACCGAAGAAGCCGGCATCAAGGCTGGCTCCCCCCTCGTTGAGGGCGCTTCCGTCCAGGCCAAGGTTCTCAGCCACGGCAAGAGCGACAAGGTTCGCATCTTCAAGTTCCGTCGCCGCAAGCACTCCATGAAGAGCGGCGGCCATCGCCAGAACTTCACCGAGCTCGAGATCACCGGCATCACGGCTTAATTTTTGTGAAACTTTTTTAGGAAGACAGCAAAATGGCACATAAGAAAGGTGGCGGTTCCACCCGCAACGGCCGCGATTCCCAGAGCAAGCGCCTCGGCGTGAAGGTTTTCGGCGGCGCCATGATCAATGCCGGCGGCATCATCGTCCGCCAGCGCGGCACGCAGTTCCATCCCGGCGACAACGTCGGTCTGGGCCGCGATCACACGCTCTTTGCCAAGGTTGACGGCACCGTCACGTTCGAAGTGAAGGGTCCGAAGAACCATCAGTTCGTGAAGGTTGTTCCCGTGGCCGGCTAATCCGCCAAGAGAACATCCCAGCAGAAAAGCCCTGGCGAGCGATCGTTCAGGGCTTTTTTGATGAGTTATCCTTTTCATCATTCCCAACAACAACCCCAGGAGCTGGCGCAGAGCTTCTCGCCTATACGGAGAACCTGCTGCCGACGAATCCCATGAAATTTATTGACGAAGCGCGCATTGAAGTGCAGGGCGGCAAGGGCGGAAACGGAGCCGCAAGCTTTCGCCGTGAAAAATTCATTCCGAAGGGCGGCCCGGACGGCGGCGACGGCGGCCGCGGCGGCAGCGTCTTTGCGCTTGCCGACCGCAACATCAACACGCTCGTCGACTACCGCTTCACGCGCAAGTTCTTTGCACCCAACGGCGAGAACGGACGCGGCGCGGACTGCTTCGGCGCCAAGGGCGAGGACATCGTGCTGCGCTTTCCCGTGGGCACTCAGCTCATCGACGAGGGCACGGGCGAGACCGTCGCCGACCTCACCGAGCACGGCAAGAAGGTGCTTATTGCCGCGGGCGGCAAGGGGGGCCTTGGCAATCTGCACTTCAAGACGAGCGTGAACCGCGCCCCGCGCCAGATGACCCCGGGCGAAGCCGGACAGTACCGCGCGCTGCGCCTTGAGCTCAAGGTGCTTGCGGACGTCGGGCTCCTCGGGATGCCCAACGCCGGCAAGTCAACGCTCATCACCGCGGTCTCCAACGCGCGCCCGAAGATCGCCGACTATCCCTTCACGACGCTGCATCCGCACCTTGGCGTCGTGCGCGTCGGCCCCGAGCAGAGCTTTGTGATCGCCGACATCCCCGGTCTCATCGAAGGCGCCAGCGAAGGCGCCGGGCTCGGGCACCTGTTCCTGCGCCACCTCTCGCGCACGAGCCTGCTGCTGCACATCATCGACTGTGCGCCGATGGACGAGGCGGCCGATCCCGTGCATGAAGCCGAGGCGCTTGCCGAGGAACTTGCCAAGTACGACCCGGCGCTCGCGGAAAAGCCCCGCTGGATCGTGCTCAACAAGATCGATCTCGTGCCGCAGGAAGAGCGTGAAGAGCTCTTTGCGCGTCTCAGGAGCGCCCTGGCCGGCGACGGCCGTCCGTTCTTTGCGATCAGCGCCGCGGCGCGCGAGGGGCTCGAGCCCCTGCTGAACGCCATTGCCGAGGCGCTTGACACCAAGCGGCGCGAGGCCGAGGCGCTCGCAGGCGACGTGCGCTTTGCCGAGGGCGAAGCCGGAGAGCCTGCCGGGGAAGTGGATCTCGCGGCCCGCTAGGATCCGTGCGTCGGGACGGGCGGTCAGAGGCCGCCCGCGTACCCGCACTGCCGCCAGGCTTCAAAGACGGTGACGGCAACGGCGTTGCTCAGGTTGAGCGAGCGGTTCCCCGGCCGCATCGGCAGCCGGATTCTCTGTGCTTCGGGGAAGGACTCTCGGATTGACTGGGGAAGTCCCGATCCCTCGCTTCCGAAAACGAGCCAGTCCCCGGGCGCAAACTTCTGGGTTGAAAACACGCTTGCACCCTTTGTGGTCATCGCGAACATGCGCGCGGCTTGCGGCCTGCAGCGCTGCAGGAAATCCTCCCAGTTCTCGTAGACCGTCATCGTGGTGAACTCGTGGTAGTCGAGCCCGGCGCGGATGAGCCGCTTGTCGTCCACCTCAAAGCCCAGGGGCTTCACAAGGTGCAGCGTGCAACCGGTATTGGCGCACAGGCGGATCACGTTCCCGGTATTGGGCGGAATCTCCGGGTGCACCAGAACAACATGAAACATCCCTATCCCTCGATGATGTCCGAGTCCCCCTTGAGGGCCTCGTGCATTTTCTGAATGGCCTTCTTTTCGATCTGGCGCACGCGCTCGATGGAGACTCCGAACCGGGTGGCGAGCTCCTGAAGCGTCTTGGGGGCGAGGTTGCCCTCGCCGTCCTCATTGAGGTACCTGGCGAAGATCACCTCGCGGCTGCGCTCGTCGAGCGCATCCATGGCGCGCGCAAGCCCTTCGCTTGAGAGCCTGTCGCGGGCCTTTTCCTGCAGCACGCTCGTGGGCGTGTCCTCGTCCCGCGTGAGCCAGTCGATCGGCGCAAACCGCTCCTCGTCCTCGCTCTCGCCCGAGGGCCCTTCAAGGGGCGTATCCGCCCCCGAAAGCCGCACCTGCATGTCAAGCACTTCCTCGGGCTTCACTTCGAGCGTCTGCGCGATTCTGCCCGCCTCGTCCAGCGAGAGGCTCTTCTCGTCCTCGCGCATCTGGCGCAGGTTGAAAAAGAGCTTGCGCTGGTTCTTGGTGGTGGCAAGCTTCACCATCCGGTAGTTTCGGATGATGTACTCCTGGATCTCAGCCTTGATCCAGGTCGTGGCATAGGTCGTAAGCCGCACGCCCTTTTCGGGATCGAAGTGCTTGATGGCCTTCATGAGCCCGATGTTGCCCTCCTGGATGAGATCGGCGTGCGCAAGGCCGTATCCGAGATACCCGCGGGCCACGGAAATCACGAGCCTCAGGTGGCTGAACGTGAGCTTCTGGGCGGCGTCAAGGTCGCCCTTTTCCCGAAGGCGTCGGGCAAGATCCCGCTCTTCTTCAGCCGAGAGCATGGGCGCGGCGTTCGCTGCCCGGATGTACGCATCCAGATCCCCGAGAGCCCCCGGCAGGAGCGCAGGCAGATGTTCGCTCCTGGCGTAGGGAACCACCTCGCCCCGCTTCTTTTTCACGGGCACGGGGAGCGGATTCCCCTTGCGCTCCTGCGCAGGATCCAATACTTCATACCCCGAGCGAATCTTTGCCAATGGGAAGCGTCCTATGAAAAAGCGTTATGGGCGGGAAAGCCCGACATCCTATCACGATGCGCTGGAAGCAGAGCCTGCCAGGGCTGCGGATTCCGCCCTACAGGGGCTGGCGCAGGCTCCTCAGGGAATCCCGCGCGGCAATGCCGCCGATCACGGCTCCGACGAGCCCCGCGCCCGCGACAAACAGCAGGCACCACTCAAGGGACGGCATCGTGAGCGCAAGATGCGCCCCGTAGAGCTTTGCAAAGTTCTCAACCGGCTCGGCGAGCAGCCGGATGCCGGCAAGCGTGATGAGCAGGGACGTGATCGAGGAGAGCGTCATCGTGATGCAGCCGCGCCAGACATAGGGGCGGCAGATGAAGGAGTTCGTGGCGCCGAAGATGAAGAGCGCCTTGATCTCCTCCTTCTGGGCGTTCGTCGTCATGCGCACCGAAGCCGCAATCACAAGGAACACGAGCGCGAAGATCACGCTGCCCAGCACGCCGAGCACGACGGTGACGGCGCTCAGAAGCGCCGAAAGGTGCTTTGCCCAGCTGTCGTCATAGGCGACGATGTCGACATCCTTCATCTTCTGGATGATCCCGGCGATCTCGGCGATCTCCTCGCTCGTGATGTTGGGCGCAACCGTGGCGATCACGATGTCGGGAAGCGGGTTGCCGGCGCGCTTTTCGTCCTTCAGGCCGAGCGAGCGGTTCACCATCGCAAGCGCCTCGTCGCGCTTGACGATGCGGACCGAGCTGATCGCATTGAGGTCGGCGATCCGCGCCGAGAGTTCGGCAACGGACGCGTCCCCGGCGCTTCGCTCGGCAAAGACCGTGATCTCGGTCTGCATCGGCACATTGATGACGGGCTTGCTGAAGCACCAGAAGAGCGTGCCGAGGAACACCGGGATCGTGAGCGCCAGGCCCGCAAGCGCGAGCGCAAGCGAAAAGAGCCCCCGCGCGTGCCAGATCCCCCGGCACGTCTGCTGCAGGGCCCAGAGGCGGGCACTCAACGGGCTCATGATGCGTCCTCCCTCAGAGGCTCCTGCCTGCCTCCCAGATGGATCGAGCGGCATGCGACGGACCGGGGCACAAGCTCAAGGTGCGAAGCCAGAATCACGCATGCGCCGGCAAGCGAAAACTCCCCGAGCACGCGGAGAGCTCCCACGGAAACTGCTGCGCAAGGTGCGCGATGCGGCATTTCCTGAGCGCGCTCCGCGCGCGCTTTCTTGCCTCGGAAAAGGAGGCTTCGCTCGCAAGCGCGGGCAGCATGACGTTCTCGAGAACCGAGCGGTCTTCAAGCAGCTGCATGTCCTGCACCATGATGCCCATCGAGCGGCGCATCCAGAGCTTCTTGCGCTCGGAAAAATCATTGATGAGCTCGCCTGCGACGCGCACTTCGCCCGCCGATGGCCGGATGAGCCCGGCGATGAGCTTGAGCGAGAGCGACTTGCCCGAGCCGGTCGAGCCGTGCAGACAGACGAACTCGCCGCGCGTCACGTTGAACGTGATGCCCACAAGGCGCCTCTCGCCGTTCAGGTCGACCGAGGCGTTCACGAGCTCGATGAGGGGGTCGTTGACCATGCTCATGCCCCGACCCCGAAGCGGCCGTCCGCGAGCGCTCTGCCGTTCAGGGTGAGCGAAGCGCCGACGCGCTCCCACATGCGGGCTTCCTCGGCAAAGAGGAACGCCGAGAGCGGATGCCGTGCGATCCATGCCGGATCGATGCCGATTTCAATGCAGGTACGTGCGCCTGGCGCCTTCACCCCGAGCGACCACTCGGGCAGCTTCGTCGTTCGCCTTGCCTGGGCCGTGATCACCGCCAGCCGCAGCGCGATCAGCATGCGCACCATGAGCGGATCGGCAAGCGCCTCGCGCACCTTGCCAAGATTGCCCCTCTGGCCGAGAACGAGCGTTGCCATGCGCTTCTGGTCCGCCCGGGAAAAGCCCGGCATGTCCGCGTTGCGCACGATGTACTCGCTGTGCCTGTGATAGCGGCTCGGACTGATGAGCTTTCCCGTCTCGTGGAGCATTGCCGCCCATTGCAGGAGCTTGCGCGCATTCTGGTCATCAACTCCCATCGTCACGAGGAACGTGTCGGCGAGGGCCGCAACGCGCGCCGCCTGCTGCTTGTCCACGTCCGAGCGCTTCACGATGGCGGCAACCGTCTTGTCGCGGACGTCCTGCTGGTTCTTGCGATCGAGAAGGTCGTACAGGAGCCCGACGCGCAGCGCTCCGAGCGCGGGCGTCATCTGCCGCACGCCAAACGTTTCGAACACCGCCGAGAGCACCGCGATGCCGCCCGCGATCACCTCGCGCCGGTCTTCCTTGAGCCCGGGCAGACGGATGCTCTGCACGGCGCCGAGCTCCACGAGCTCGGTGCGCAGGCGCTTTAAGAGCGCCGGCGTCACGACGCCGTTCGTGAGGCCCGAAGCCGTGCCGATGTCGGCGACCGCGCTGATCGTTCCCGCGCTTCCGTAGGCGGCATCCCAGGTGCGGGAGTCGAACATTCTGGCGGCCTCGATGAACTCGGCCTGGGCCGAGAGCTGCGCTTCGCGCATCGCCGTTTCCGTGATCCGCCCGTCCGCAAAAAAGTCAATGGACGTGTTCACGCAGCCCACATGAAAGGACTCGCAGCGGTGCGCCGTGTAGCCGCGCCCCGTCACCACCTCGGTCGATCCGCCGCCGATATCAACGACAAGTCGCTTCTCGCTGGAGGCGGGCAGCGTGTGCGCGCAGCCTGAAAACACGAGGCGCGCCTCTTCCCTGCCGGCAATCACCTCGATCGGGTGCCCGAGCGCGGCGCAGGCCGCGGGCAGAAACTCGTCAATATTCCTTGCCACCCGGAGCGCCTGCGTGCCGACGGCGCGCACCTGCTCCGGGGGAATGTCCTTCAGGCGCTCGGCAAAGCGCTCGAGCGCCGCGAGCGACTCGGCCTGCTTCTGCGGCGTGATCCGTCCGTCCGCGTCAAAGCCCCCGGCAAGACGCACGTACTCCTTGTGGTACTGGCGCGAAACGATTCTCTCGCCAACCACTTCTCCGATTTCCATGCGGAAGCTGTTGCTGCCCAAATCGACTGCGGCTAAAAGCATGCTTGTCTCTCTTTGCTATCCGATTCTTCTTTTCTTCGTCAGGCAGACTCGTTGATCGCGTCCTCGAGGTTGAAGTCCGCAAGGCGCTTGTTGGCCTGCTCCCGCGCAGCGCGGGCCGCGAGCTTCTCCTCGTCCTCGTCGAGCCCGACAAGGGCGCTTGCAAAGGCCCGTGCGCTGAAGGGCTGAAGGTCATCGATCTGCTCGCCCACGCCCACAAAGTAGATGGGCAGCGGCTTGTCCTTTCTGTCGGCGGTAATGGCGACCAGCACGCCGCCCTTGGCGGTGCCGTCAAGCTTGGTGACGATGAGCCCGGTGAGTTCGGCAAAGGCGTCAAACGCGCGCACCTGAGCCAGGGCGTTCTGTCCGTTCGTGCCGTCCACGACGAGAATCACTTCGTGCGGCGCGCCGGCAAGCGCCTTGGCCTGGCTGCGCCGGATGCGGGCGAGTTCCTCCATGAGGTTGGTCTGCGTGGGCAGGCGTCCCGCGGTATCGGCAATCACCACGTCCATGCCGCGGGCCTTGCCCGCGCTCACCGCGTCGAACACGACGGCAGCCGGGTCTCCGCCGCTCTGGGAGATCACTTCGATCCTGTTGCGCTCGCCCCAGACGGCAAGCTGCTCGCGGGCCGCGGCGCGGAACGTGTCGGCGGCGGCAAGGAGCACGGTCTTGTTCTGGGCGGCAAGCCACTTGGCGATCTTTCCGATCGTTGTCGTCTTGCCCGCGCCGTTCACGCCGGCCATCATCATCACGAAGGGCTTGTGCCCGTCGGCGGAAAACGGCTTTTCAGCGGGCTTGAGCATCCGCTCGATCTCGTCGCGGAGCGCCACGCGCACCTGCTCGGGCGTCTTGAGCCCCTCGAGTTTCACGGCATCGCGCAAACGCTGTAGGATGAGCATCGTCGGCTGATAGCCGATGTCGGCCGCAATCAGGCTCTCCTCGAGCCCTTCGAAAAAGTCCTCGTCCACCACGCCGCCCGAAAAGAGCCCAACGAGGTTCACGCGGGTGCGGGAAAGGCCGCTTTTGAGTTTCGCAAAAAATCCCATCTTGGTCCGAAAAAATCAGTCAGTTACAGCAATATGGTCAGAAGGAACAGTTTACCAAGGAGCCGCGCCCAAGGGGGCGCGTCAAAGCCCCCTTCCCGAGGGGCCGGCGCCGTGCGCATCCTTGCGGGCGCATTCAAGCGCACGCCGCTTGCCGTTGCCGACCGTCCGGGACTGCGCCCGACGCCGGAGCGCGTGCGGGAAACCGTCTTTGACTGGCTCACGCACCTGACGGGCGGAGACTGGCAGGCGGTGCGCGCCCTTGACATGTTCTCCGGGAGCGGCGCCATGGCGCTTGAATGCGTGAGCCGCGGCGCAGCGCGCGCCGTTGCCATTGAGAAGGACCGCGCAGGCGCGCGGGCGATTGCCGCAATCGCGGAGAAACTGGGCGCTCGCGATCGCCTTGCCGTTGTCTGCGGCGACGCCCTTCTCTGGACGAAAAGCGCGCTCGAGACCTTTGACATCGTCTTCATCGATCCGCCCTTTGCAAGCCGCCTGCAGCTTGCTGCCGCAAAGGCCGCGCTCAATGTTCTTGCGCCCGGCGGGCTCATCTATCTTGAAAGCGAGGAGCTCATCGCGGACGAAGCCCTGGGGCAGACGGGACTCACTGCAGTGCGCCGCGGCAAGGCCGGCGCCGTGCACTACCTCCTTGCAAAGGCCGCATAATTCTCCATCCACAGTCAGAGACAAGCCATGGTAACTGCCGTCTATCCCGGAACCTTCGACCCGTTCACGCTCGGGCATCTGGATCTGCTCAAACGGGCCTGCCCGCTTTTTTCGGGCGTCATCGTTGCGGTCGCCCGCAGCGCGGGCAAGCACCCGCTCTTCTCGCTCGAGGAACGCGTGCAGCTTGCGCAGGAAGCGACCCGGAACCTGCCCGGCGTCCGGGTCACGCCCTTTGACGGGCTCCTCGCGGATTTTGTGCGAGCAGAGCAAGCCCGCGTCATCATCCGCGGAGCCCGGGCCGTGAGCGACTTCGAGTACGAGTTCCAGATGGCGGGCATGAACCGCTCGCTCATGCCCGAAGCCGAGACGGTCTTCATGATGCCCGGAGAGTCCTTCCAGTTCGTGAGCGGCACGTTCGTGCGCGAAATCGCGCTCATGGGCGGAGACGTGAGCCGCTTTGTCACCCCTGCAGTTGCAAGGGCGCTTGAGCAAAAGCGCCGCAGCCGGGAGTAGCCCATGGCAATGTCCATCACCGAGGCCTGCATCGGCTGCGGCGTTTGCCTGCCCGAGTGCCCGAACGGCGCCATCGATGCCGATGATTCGGGCCGGTACTTCATCCGCTTCGGCCTTTGCACCGAGTGCCTCACCGTGCACGAGCGTCCTAGGTGCCTTTCCCTATGCCCTATCCCTCAGTGCATTGAGCCTAGTCAGAGGCGCACGGAAACAAAAGAGGATCTCCTGCGCAAAGTTCATAGAATTGCGATTCACCGTGCCTTCAGAGCCCTTGATTCGGCCGAAGGCAATTAAAAACAGAAGCGGGACGCACGGCTCAGTGCGCAAAACACACCTCCCGCTCAACCAAAGGGATACCAAACATGGAACCGTATGCAGCACAATGGCTGTCGATTCTGCCCCCCATCGTGGCAATCGGACTTGCGCTGATCACCAAGGAAGTTTTCTCGGCTCTGCTCGTGGGCATTTTCTCGGGCACGCTCATCTACGCCTGCGGCACCGGCGCCAACATCGTCATGGGGACGGTGGAGACGGCCTTCAAGATGATGTCCAACAAGCTTGACCTCAACATCATCATCTTCTGCTCGCTGCTCGGAGCCCTTGTCCACGTGATGTCGCTCTCGGGCGGCACCATCGCCTACGGCCGCAGGGCGGCAACCCTCATCAAGGGCCGCAAATCCTCGCTCATGGCAACGAGCGGCCTGGGCTTCTCGATCTTCATCGACGACTACTTCAACTGCCTCACGGTGGGCACCGTGATGCGCCCGCTCACGGATCTGTACAAGGTGAGCCGCGCCAAGCTCGCCTACATCATCGACAGCACCTCGGCTCCGATCTGCATCATCGCCCCGGTCTCGTCCTGGGCGGCCGCGGTCGGCTCCTCGCTCAAGGACACCGGCGCCTTTGACAGTGCGTTCGGCGCCTTCATCGCGACGATCCCGTGGAACTTCTACGCCCTGCTCTCGCTTGTGATGGTGCTCTTCATCTGCTTCACGGACTTTGACTTCGGCCCGATGAGGAAGGCCGAGCAGGCCGCGCGCCTTGCGCAGCCCGCAGCCGCAGACGCGGGCAAGGAAGAGTCCCTCAAGTACAACCCGAACGGCACGTCCTGGGACATGCTCCTGCCGCTTTTCGTGCTCATCGTCTGCCGCTTTTCGTGCTCATCGTCGCTGCCGTTCTCGCGCTGATGTGGACGGGCGGCTACTGGGGCACCGACGCGAAGTACCAGACCTTTGCCGCCTCGATCGGAAACGCTTCGGCTTCGATCGCGCTGGTGCTCGCCTCGTTCTGCGCGCTGCTCGTGGCCTTCCTGCTCTATGTCCCGCGCCGGCTCGTCTCCTTCAACGAGTTCGTCTCCGGCGTCATCGAGGGCATCAAGCTGATGCTGCCCGCGAACCTCATCCTGATCCTTGCCTGGACGCTCTCGGGCGTGTGCCGCGACCTGCTCTCCACCCCGCAGTTCGTTCAGCACCTCGTGACGACCTCGGGCATGAGCGCGATGTTCCTGCCGGCGATCATCTTCGGCGTTGCCGCCGCCCTGTCCTTCTCGACGGGCACCGCCTGGGGCACGTTCGGCATTCTCATTCCGATCGTCGTCCCGATCATTCAGGCGCTTGACCCCTCGCTCACGGTCGTGGTGCTCTCGGCCACGCTGGCCGGCGCGGTCTTCGGCGACCACTGCTCGCCGATTTCCGACACGACGATTCTTGCAAGCGCGGGCGCACGCTGCTCGCACATCGAGCACGTGTCCACGCAGATTCCCTATGCGCTCGTCGTCGCCTCGAGCGCCGCGGTGGGCTACATCGTTGCGGGCGTCACCCGGGGCAGTCTCCTTGCCAGTTTTGGCGCCGCGTTCGTGACGCTTGTCGCAGTCGTGTGCGCGCTGCACTTCTGGCACGGCGCGAAGCCAAAGGCCGCTTAAGGAACCTTCCCGCCCCTTGCGGGCGGGCCGCCTCACTGAAAAGCCCGGCACAGCGCCGGGCTTTTCAGTTAACATTGCACGGTTATGTTTTAAGCCGGCCGTGCGCGCTCCGGCACCCCTATTGCAACCATGATTTTCCGCCGCACAGTCATCAACGAACTTTCCAACAGCCTTGGCGGCGTCTTCACGGTTCTGTTTTCGATCGTGATCACCGTCGGGCTCGTGCGCATCCTGGGGCACGGGGCTGTCCAACCTGCCGCCGATTCTCGCGCTCTCGCTCTTCATCTCGATCCTCATGGTGCTCGTGCGCATCTGGCAGGACAACGAGATGGTCGTTTGGTTCAGTTCAGGCGGCCGCAATCTTCTGAACTTCATTCCCCCGGTCGCCGTCTTTGCCGCCCCCGTGATCGCCCTCATCGCACTGCTCTCGATCGTGGTGAGCCCATGGGCAAACGGCCAGATCAACCGCTCGTCCTCGGAATACCAGCAAGGGGATGACGTCTCGCGCATCTCGCCCGGGCGCTTCACCGAGTCCATGAACGGCGCGCGCGTGCTCTTCGTCGAACAGGTTGCAAAGGACGGCTCGCACATGAAGAACGTCTTCATGAGCGAGAAAGGCACTCAGGGCAAGGAAATCATCGTGCAGGCCAAGGAGGGCGAACTCAAGTTCAATCAGTATGGCGACCGCTACGTCCTGCTGCGCTCGGGAAAGCGCTATGAGTCCGGCACGGGGGGCGGCGCCGACTGGCGCGTCATGGACTTTGACACGTACGAGCTGCTCCTCGAAGTGAAGGCCGACTCGATCTACGCAGCAAAAGACGCCGAGGCGATGCCCTTTGCGATGCTCTTTGCGCACCGCACCCCGATCAACAATGCGCAGATCCTCTGGCGTCTGTGCTGGCCGATCGCCTCGGCCGTGCTCGCGCTCCTTGCGATTCCCCTTTCCTACACCAATCCGAGGCAGGGGCGCAGCATCTCGCTCGTGGTGGCCGTGCTGCTCTTCATCATGTACCTCAATGGCATCACCATGATGCAGACCTGGGTGAAGGCGCAGAAGATCAACTGGATCGAGGGGCTCATCCTTGTGAATCTCGTTATGTTCGCGCTCGCCTGCCTGCTCATGGTCCGGCGCGTGTGGATGCAGAGCTGGCTGCCGCAGTCGCTCGCTGGCACGATTCACGAGATGCGCCAGAAACTGCCCGTCAGGCGGGGAGGCCGGTCATGAAAGTCGTCACGCGGCACCTTGCCAAAGAGATTCTGATCTCGACCGCCTTCGTGCTCTTTGCGCTGGTCGCGCTCTTTGCCTTTTTCGATCTGGTGGGGCAGCTAAAGCGCATCGGACGGGACTACAGCTTCCTCATGGCCGTCTGGTTCACGATCCTTGAAATGCCGGGACGCATTTACGAGGTGATGCCGATTGCGGCGCTTCTGGGCGCCGTGTTCACGCTCTCTCGCTGGGCGGCAACCAGCGAATTCACGATTCTGCGCACTGCGGGCCTCTCGCCCGTGCGCCTGGCGGTGATGCTCACCGTCCCCGGCGTCGTGCTGATCGCCGCAACCTACGCTCTGGGCGAATATGTGGCGCCGGCTGCGGACCGGTACTGGCTGAACCTGCGCACCTCCGTGCTCGACCGCACGCTCACCGCCAAGGGCTATTCCTCGGGCGTGTGGGTAAAGGATCTTGACCGGGATCCCCGAAGCGGCAGGGAGATCGTGCGCTTTGTCAACGTGCGCAACCTCATTGCCGGGCAGGATTCCAGAACGGGCGCCTGGCGCGTGTTTGAATTCAACCACCGGGGCGATCTGCACCGCGTCTACCACGCCAACAGCGCCGAGTACGTCCACGACAAGGGCTGGAATCTCAACGATGCGCGCGTGGAGACCCTGCCGCGCGTCACCCGGGATGACAAAAAAACGTCAAGCCGCGTGCGTTTTTCCAACCGCAAATCGGTGCACCTTTCGAGCGAGCTCACGCCCGCGATTCTCGGCGTGCTCACGATCAAGCCCGAAAGCATGGGCATCTCCGAGCTCAACCAGTACCTCGGGCACCTGAGGGAGAACCACCAGGCCACGCGCCGCTATGAGATCGCGCTCTGGAGCAAGGCCTTCTACCCGCTTGCCATCTTCGTGATGCTCGCGCTGGCGATGCCCTTCGGGTACCTCAACGCCAGAAGCGGCGGCGTCTCGATCAAGATCTTCATCGGCCTCATGATCGGGATCAGCTTCTACACCCTGAACAACATCTTCTCGTTCCTCGGCGTGCTGCACACGTGGCCGCCCGTGGTCACGGCGATCACGCCGACGGTGCTGATGCTGATTCTGGCAACGATCGCCATGTGGCTGGTTGAGCGGCGCTAAACGAAAAACTTGCCTATCGGACAAAAATGACCGAACCGGATCAGGCCCCAAAACGAGGCAATCTGAAAAGAGTGGCGGGCAATACGCTTTTCATGTATTCCCGGACGGTCTTTTCCCTTGCGCTCAACCTCTTTGCCACGCGCCTCGTCCTGAAGACGCTTGGCGTTGAGGACTTCGGCCTGTTTGCCGTTCTCGCCAGCATCATCGCGTCCTTTTCCTTCATCACCGGGGCGGTGAACGGTTCCGTGTCCCGCTTTCTTTGCGCGGCGCTTGGCCACGAGGACAGAAGGGAGTTTTCAGCGATCTTCACAGCCTCGGCCGTCCTCCTCTTTGGCGTTGCGCTTCTGATTGCCGCTTTGACCGAGCTCTGCGGCCTGTGGTACATCCAGAACCACCTCGTGGTGGCGCCGGAGCGACTTTCAGCCGCCATGACGGCGTTTCACTTCTGCGTCGCGAGCACCGTCATCCTGATCATCGCCCTGCCCTATCAGGCGGCTCTCATCTCCCAGGAAAACATCCGGGCGTTCGCACTCTTTACCGTCTGCACCGACGTCCTCAAGTTTCTTGCCGTCATTGCGCTCACGCTCATGCCAGGCGACAAGCTTGAGCTCTACGCTCTGCTTCTCATGCTGGCGCAGATCACGCCCCAGATGATCCTGATGCTGTACGCGAGGCACACCTACCCGGATTGCGCCCTGCGCCTGCCCCCAGACCGGAGCAGATTGCGCGAGATCGGGCAGTATGCCTGCTGGGACTTGCTCGGATGCCTGACCGTCGTTGCGCAAAGCCAGGGCCTCAACATTCTCGTGAACGCCTTTTTCGGACTGGTCTTCAACGCGGCCTATGGCATTGCCATGCAGGTGAACGGAGCGATCAGTCAGTTCGTGTACAACTTTGTCATGGCCTCCAATCCGCAGATCATGAAGCTCTACCATTCGGGGGCGCATGAAGAGATGAAGCGGATGATGCGGCTCAGTTCCTACCTAGCCGGGTTTCTTCTGCTCTTTTTTGCCGTGCCGCTTTTTATCGAGGTGGAGTTCGTGCTCTCGGTCTGGCTGGGCGAATATCCCGCCCACGCCCCGGTGTTCATCCGCATCTTTCTGGTGCAGTCCCTGGTGATGGCAATGTCCCGGCCCATTGTCGCCGCCGTTCACGCAATCGGCCTTGTCCGGATCCACAACCTCGCATCGTCTTCGGTTGTCATCTCCATCCTGCCCGTCTCCTACGTGCTGCTCAAGCTCGGCGTGCCGCTGCCCGTGGTTTTTGTGATCAACATCATTCCCTGGGTTCTGGAATGCGTCGTGGACTCCTTCATCATCCGCCGCGCCATCAGCTTTTCCGTCTCCCGATTCTTTCTGCACACGTACCTGAGAATCCTTGCCTACGGCTGCCTGCTGCTCGCAATCCCCGCCGCGGTCACGCTTTGGATGCCGCAGGACGGTTTCCTGCGGTTTCTCATTGTCGGCACGATCTCGGTCATCACATTCTGCGCCGTCGTCTATTTCCTCGTCATGAACGACGCGGGGCGGCAAATGGCAAGGGACGCGGTGAGGACGAAGATCATCGCGCGAATCGCATCACGCTAACTGCCTTTGCCTAGCCCGTGGCAGCAGGAATCTCCCTTGCGGCAAAAAAAGTTGCGCAGCTCTCAGCCCGAACAGCCATAATGCGCCCTGCTGCCGTTTGCCGAAGCGCCCGCAAGCGGGCCGCAGGCAGTGCTTTGCACCTTGCAATCCATTTTTAGGAGACACAGACAATGAAGTTTCCCCGTTTCGTTGCGGCCGCCGCCGTCGCGCTCACGCTGGCCGGAACGGCCTTTGCCGCTCCCGTCGAGTACATCGTCGGCACCGGCGCAACGTACCGCCCGTTCGAATTCCAGACCCCGAGCAAGGAGATCGTCGGCTTTGACATCGATCTCATGAAGGAGATCGCCAAGGCCCAGGGCTTCAAGGTGAAGTTCGTGAACACGCTCTGGGGCGTGATTTTCGAGTCCGTCAAGAACGGCGACCGCGACATCATCATGAGCGGCATCACGATCACCCCCAAGCGCCAGGAGTCCGTGGACTTCTCCCATCCGTACTTCGCGGCGCACCAGCTGATCCTCACGCAGCGCGACCTGAAGGTTTCCAGGCTCTCCGAGCTCAAGGGCAAGAACATCGCCGTGTGCGCGAACTCCGCCGGCGACATCGTCTCGAGCAAGGCCTTCGGCAAGAGCTCGCCCAACATCAAGCGCTTTGACAATACGCCCCTGGCGCTCGAAGAGCTCAATGCGGGCGGCGTTGACGCCGCCGTGGGCGACGTCGGCGTCTTCGCCTACTACGCCCAGCAGAACCCGGACAAGAAGTTCAACATGACCCGCGATCCGGAATTCGAGGATCAGTACTTCGGCATTGCCGTGAGAAAGGGCAACAAGAAGGTTTTGAGGGACGTGAACGAGGGCCTCAAGAAGGTCATCAAGTCGGGCGCCTACGCCAGGGTCTACGCCAAGTGGTTCGGCGCGAACACCCCCGTGCCCAAGCTCCCGGTCCGCTAAGCCGGCTCCGACAGAACCGGACCGCGGGCGATATGAATTTCCGCTTTGATGTCCTTTTGGAGTACTGGCCGCTCTTTGCAGAAGGCATGGTGACGACGCTCGAGCTCACCGTGGGCTGCATGCTCTGCGGCGTGATGCTCGGCATGCTCCTTGGCATGGCCCGCATGGCAAGCGCCAGGCACCAGCCCCTGAAGTCGCTTCTGTACTACGGCGTGCGCTGGCCCGTGACGATCTGGGTGAGCTTTTTCCGCGGCACGCCGCTCTTTGTGCAGATCTTCCTGATGTACTTTGCCGTGCTGCCGATCTTCGTGCACCCGGTGGACGGGCTCATCATCAGCGGACCGCTTGCGCGCGAGCTGCGCAGCAACTACGGCGCGTTCATGGCCGGGTTCCTGGCGATTTCGCTCAACGCGGGCGCCTACATGAGCGAAGTGTTCCGCGCAGGCATCCAGTCGCTTGACAAGGGCCAGAGCGAAGCGGCCCGCTCGGTCGGCATGAGCTACTGGCAGTGCATGCGGCACATCGTGCTGCCGCAGGCCTTCCGCCGGATGCTCCCCGCGCTCGGCAACAACGCGATCGCAATCCTCAAGGACTCTTCGCTCGTGTCGGCCATCGGCCTCACGGAGCTTGCCTATGCGGCGCGCACGGTGGCCGGCGCCTCGGCCCGGTACTGGGAGCCGTACCTGACGATTTCCGTGATGTACTGGGTGGCAACGCTCGGCCTTGCATACCTCATCAGCCGGCTCGAAGCGCGGCTCGGAAAGGGAGATGACAAATGAGTGCTGACGAGCTGATGATCTCCATCCGGGGACTCACAAAGAGCTTCGGAGACCTGTGCGTTTTAAAGGGCATCGACCTTGACGTGAAGCGCGGCGAAAAGGTGGTCGTGCTCGGCCCCTCGGGCTCGGGAAAATCCACGATGCTGCGCTGCATCAACGCGCTGGAAGACCCCGACGGCGGCACGATTGTCTTTAACGGCGTCGAGGTGACGAGCCGCCGCACGAACATCAACCGGCTGCGCGAGCATCTGGGCATGGTGTTCCAGCGGTTCAACCTCTGGCCCCACAAGACCGTCCTTGAGAACGTGATGCTCGGGCAGATGGTCGTCTCGGGAAAATCCCGGGAAGAGGCCCGTGAGACCGCCATGCGCATGCTCACCCGCGTGGGGCTTGCCGAGAAGGCCGGCGAATACCCGGTCAAGCTCTCGGGCGGCCAGCAGCAGCGCGTCGCCATCGCGCGGGCTCTTGCCATGGATCCCAAGGCGATCCTCTTTGACGAGCCCACTTCGGCGCTTGACCCGGAACTCGTGGGAGAGGTGCTCGCGGTGATGAAGAGCCTTGCAGACGAGGGCATGACGATGGTGGTCGTCACCCACGAGATCACGTTTGCGCGCGAAGTCGCGGACCGCGTGGTCTTCATGGACGGCGGCGTTGTCGTCGAGCAGGGCAGCCCCGAGGACGTCCTCGTGAATCCCCGGCACGAGCGCACGCGGGCGTTTCTGAAACGCGTGCTCTAGGCACTTCCGCCGGGTTCCCGCTGAGGGACCCCGGGAAAAGGCGCCCGGGTGCGCTATGGCGTCCCGGCGCGCATCTATAATTCCCCCACCGCGCATGCCCTGCATGCTCCGGACCGGTTCCTTCGCGGGTTCCTGCAGCCTGCGAGGGGTTTTGTGTCCGCTCGTTTCCCGATCTGAATCAGTTCTGCCGTGACCACTCAACACAAAAACCATATTTTCCTCAAGTCGCTCGCCTGGCTGACGGGCCTTGGAGCAGCGGGCATCGTTGCCGCGCTCAGCATTTTCCTTGTCGGCTTCTCGGTGATGTATTCCAGGCTTCCGGCGATCGACTCGCTCACGGACTACCGGCCCAAGGTGCCGCTTCGCATCTACAGCGCCGAGGGACTGCTCATCGGCGAATTCGGCGAGGAGCGGC
Organism: uncultured Sutterella sp.; assembly: GCA_900315045.1. Classification (GTDB taxonomy): domain Bacteria; phylum Pseudomonadota; class Gammaproteobacteria; order Burkholderiales; family Burkholderiaceae_F; genus Duodenibacillus. Next base: position 18,073 of record OMXR01000078.1, read on the forward strand.
GCGATTTCGTGCATATTTCCGAAATTCCGAGCTTTGTGAAGAACGCCATCCTCGCCGCCGAGGACAACGGCTTTTACCAGCACGGCGGAATCGAATTCTCGGGCATCGCCCGCGCGGCGATCGCCAACTTCATCTCGGGACGCCGCGGCCAGGGCGGCTCGACGATCACCATGCAGGTCGCGCGCAACTTCTTCCTCTCCTCGCAGCGCACCTACACCCGCAAGCTCTATGAGATTGCAATGGCCGCAAAAATTGAGAACACCCTCACCAAGGACCAGATCCTCGAGGTCTATCTCAACCAGATCTATCTCGGCCAGCGCGCTTATGGCTTTGCCTCGGCCGCACAGATCTACTTCGGCAAGAAACTCGAGGATCTCACGGTGGGCGAAGCGGCCACCATCGCCGGCCTTCCCGTCGCGCCTTCGGCCTACAACCCGATCGTCAATCCCAAGCGCGCCATGATGCGCCGCGGGTATGTGCTCGGGCGCATGAAGGAGCTGGGCTACATCACGCCCGAGGTCTACGAGAAGGAAATGGCCGCCCCCCTGGTCACGGCGACCGCCAAGAAGAAATCCACGGAAACCCGCAGCAACCTTGCCGGCTCCACCGTGCATGCCGAATACGCGGCCGAGCTTGCCCGCATGCTCATCTTTGACATCTTCGGGGATGAAACCTACACCAAGGGCCTGAACGTCTACACCACGATCCGCGCCCGCGACCAGCGCGCCGCCTGGAGCGCCGTGCGCCGCAACCTGATCCAGTACGACCGCAAGTACGGATACCGCGGCCCCATCGGGCACGTGGACATCTCGAATCCCGCCAAGCGCGCGGAGAACATCCGGCAGGCGATCTCCCGCACGCCGGCTACGCCGGGCATGGTGCCCGCGGTAGTGACGCTCGTTGAGAAGGCTCGCATCCGCGTTGCCATGGTCGGGGAAGAGCATGACCTCGATGCCGAGAGCATCAAGTTTGCCAAGCCCTCGCTCAGCCCCAAGGCTAAGGAAGCGATGCGGCTCGTACCCGGCTCAATCGTGCGCGTCTCAAAAACCGAAAAGGGCGGCTGGACGCTCGCGCAGATCCCGGAAGTGGAGTCGGGCTTTATCAGCGCCGAGTTCAACTCGGGCGCGGTGCGGGCTCTTGTCGGGGGATTCGATTTCTACCTCAACATGTACAACCATGTGACGCAGGCCCTGAGGCAGCCGGGCTCGTCCTTCAAGCCGTTCATCTATTCGGCCGCGCTTGACAAGGGCTTCCACCCCTCGACCATCATCAACGATGCTCCGATCTTCATCGATCCGCGCCTCACGGGCGGACAGCTCTGGGAGCCGCGCAACTACGACGGCAAGTTCGACGGCCCGATGACGCTCGCAACGGCGCTCAGAAAGTCCAAGAACCTCGTCTCGATCCGCATCATGCAGGCGATCGGCGCGCACTACACGCAGGAGTACGCCGAGAAGTTTGGCTTCCCTCCCTCCAGAACCCCTGCGCAGCTCACGACGGCGCTCGGCGCGGGCTCCACCACGCCCTGGGAGATGGTGGGCGCCTACAGCGTGTTTGCCAACGGCGGCTACCGCGTCAAGCCCTACCTCATTGACCGCGTGACGGACACCTCGGGCAACGTGCTCATGCGCGTGAACAATCCGCAGGCCGGAAACGAGGACATCCGCGCGATTGACGAGCGCAACGCCTTTGTCATGCACACGCTCCTGCACGGCGTCGTGCACTCGGGCACGGGCGCGCGCGCCTACAGGACGCTCGGACGCAGCGACATGGGCGGCAAGACGGGCACGTCAAACAATGCGTACGACGCATGGTTTGCCGGGTACGCCGGACGGCTCGTCGCCGTCGACTGGGTGGGATTTGATCACCTCAAGCCTCTTGGCGCTCGGGAAACGGGCGGAGGACTGGCGCTGCCGATCTGGATCGACTACATGAAGGTCGTGCTCAAGGACGATCCCCTGTACGTGCGCCAGCAGCCCGGGAGCGTCGTCGAGCTGAACGGCACGTACTACTTTGCCGACAACGTCGACGAGTCCGTGCACAACGTGCCGCTCGACGGCAAGATCGAAGAGCGCAACCGCGAGCGCGACATCCTGCGCGACCAGATCTTCTAGCGGCAGTGCCCGTCCCGGAGCGAAACCCGCCCCTGCATATCAAACCCCTTGAGATGCAGGGGGCTGGTGCTTCGTGCCTGTCAGCCGCAAGTCACGAACATTTGGTTGTTGCTTCTTCGGTCAAAGCGAAGACTCAGCACCAGGAATTTCCGTGGAAACACCTGCCCTTCCATCAATCTCGCAGAGTGTGATGACGGCTTGTACTTTGGTCTCCATCTGGGCACAAGCCCAGAACCTAAAAAACTCAAGATCCCAAGTAAATTTGTAGGCTGAAGCTCGTGGCAGCAACTCATTTGGCAAATTCAGCAAGGATCTCCATGAATTTCTCAAGTCATTTCGAAACTTGCCAAGTTTTTCGCAAGTTTTGACAAATTTTTCGCAAGCGCCTCGCCTACGAAAGCTTCACGCTCTCCCCAAGAATGAAGCCGAGCGCTTTCTCTAGCGCCTGCCAGAAATCGCCGCCGTCCCGAGTGTCCGCCCAGCGTCCGTCCTCCAGCGTGAAGTGCAGGCCGCCCGCGCGGCTAGCAAGCCAGACCTGCTCGGTCGGAACATGCATGTTGATGACCACCTGCTCGCCCTCGTCGCTCTCAAGCGTAAGGACATTTCCGTTTCTTGATGAATCGATGTCAAGACCGGCCTCCTCAACCGCATCCTCCACGCGTGTGAACAAAGCTTCAGCGGCTTCAAGGAAAGCTGTTTCTGACATAATGAAATCCTCTTTTTCTCGTTCCATTTGTGTGAAAAGGATAGATCAGCCATGTTTCGTGCTGCTGCGTGCGCAATTTTATGCCTGACGATGCTCTCGGCCTGCGGGCTGAAGGGTCCCCTGTACATCCCCGATCCCTCGCTCACCCGGGATCCCCAGGTGACGATGCCCGCTCCGAACGGCGGCGCCGCACCTTCTTCGGAAACGGCGAGCGAAGCTCCGGCCCCGGCGGCCGAGCCCCAGGCGGCCGGCTCGGTGCCTCCCTCCGCTCCCTAACTTTTTATTGAAAGCCACACCATGCCCAGAAACCTTGCCGCGCTCACAGGCTTTGCCTGGAAGAGCAACCGCTTCTTCTGTGAGAATCTCGCCGTTCAGGATCTTGCCCGGCAATTCGGCACGCCCCTTTACATCTACTCGAGGGCGGCGCTCGAAAGGAGCGTTGGCGACTACCTGCGCGCCGTCAGCGGCACCAGAAACCGCATCTTCTACGCGATGAAGGCCAATGCGAATCTGGCGTTGCTTGAGCTCATGGTGCGGCAGGGATGCGGCTTTGACATCGTGAGCGGCGGAGAGCTTGCCAAGGCGCTTGCGGCCGGCTGTCCGGCCAACCGCATCGTGTATTCCGGAGTCGGCAAGACCTGCGCCGAGATTGAGGCGGCCATCAAGGCAGGCATCCATTGCTTCAATGTGGAAAGCGAGGCCGAGCTCGAGCGGATCAATGAGATCGCCGGGCGCCTCGGGCGCATTGCGCCGATCGCATTTCGCGTCAATCCCAACGTGGATGCCAAGACCCACCCCTACATTTCCACGGGGCTGAAGAACAACAAGTTCGGCATTGCCTATGACGCTGCAGTCAAGCTCTTCAAGCGGGCTGCGAGCGATGAGTTTCCCCATGTGCGCGTCACCGGCATCGACTGCCATATCGGCAGCCAGATCACCGAGGCAGATCCCTTCATCCATGCGGCGGAAAAGGTGATCGACATCGTGCAGAAGCTCGAGAAGGCGGGCATCCGGCTTGAGCACATCGACTTTGGCGGTGGGCTGGGCGTGTGCTACGGCGATGAGACTCCGCCCACGCCAAAGAAATTGATCGAGTGCGTGCAGTTCGTGTGCCTCAAGAGAGGGATTGAGAACGTCGCGCTTTACTTTGAACCCGGGCGCTCGCTCGTTGCCAATGCAGGCGTCCTTGCGATGAGCGTGCAGTACGTCAAGCCGACGCAGACAAGGAACTTCTGCATTGTCGACGCAGCCATGAACGACATGATCCGGCCTGCGCTCTATGAAGCGCAGATGGAGATCGTGAACACGGTGAAAGACGGACAGGAAGACGCCAAGAAATGGGATGTTGTCGGTCCCGTGTGCGAATCAAGCGACTTCATGGGCCGGGATCGCATTCTCTCGGTCAAGGCAGGGGACGTGCTTGCCATGACGGGAGCCGGAGCCTACGGAATGTCCATGGCTTCGAATTACAACTGCAGAATGCGGCCTGCCGAAGTCATTGTGGACGGCGACAAGGCATACCTTGTGCGCGAGCGTGAAAGCACGGAAGATCTGCTGCGGCATGAGACGACGCTGCCCGACTGACAGGCATTTTGCCGATTCTCTGCCCGTTCTGCGGTAACGCTGTCGAATTTCACGCCAGAACTTTTGCTCCAGATACGACAAACCCCCGGGACCGTCTGGATCTCGGGGGCTATCGATTTGGGTAAGCCTGGCAGTGTCCTACTTTCACTGGAAATACAACCAACTATCATCGG
>OMXR01000093.1 GCA_900315045.1 uncultured Sutterella sp.
GAAATGCCCGAGCGGCCCGTTCGGCCCTAGGGCGATCAGGATGTAGAACCCGAGCACGGAGGGCGGCAGCACGAGGGGCAGCGTGACCAATGCGCCGATTGGAGCCCGCAGGGGACTCTTCGTGCGGGCAAGCCACCAGGCAAGCGGCGTGGCGAGCACCAGCAGCACGAGCGTTGTCACCGCCGCCAGTTTCAGGCTCAGCCAGACCGGCGCCAAACTGATTTCCTGCACGCTCCCTCCCTGCTTCTTTTGCCTCAAAACGGGCGAAGTTTAGTTCCCGTAGCCGTAAGCCTGCTTGACGCGTGCGGCTTCAGGCCCCTTCAGGAAGGCGAGAAAAGCCTTGGCGGCCTCGCTATTCCTGCCGTTTTTGAGGAGCACCGCATCCTGGCGAATCGGCTCATAGAGGTTCGTCGGAACGATCCAGCCCGAACCGCTTTTCATTCTGCCGTTTTTGAAAACCTGGGAGAGTGCGACAAACCCGACATCAGCATTGCCGGTCTTCACGAAATTGAATGCGGAGCCGATATTGTTGCCTTCGACGAACCTGGGTTTCACTGACTCAAGAAGATTCAGGCTTTCCAGCGTCTGGTAGGCGGCAAGGCCATAGGGAGCGAGTTTGGGATTTGCGACAGCGCACCGCTCGAACTTGCCCGACTGCAAAAGCGCCTTGCCGTCCGTCACCTTGCCGCCATCCGAAGACCAGAGCACAAGCCTGCCCATGGCGTACGTGAAGCTGCTTCCTTCTACCCCATAGCCTTCCCGGACCGCCCTCTCCGGCGTCCTGGAATCAGCCGCAAGCAGCACGTCGTATTCGGCGCCGTTCTTGATCTGCCCGTAGAACATGCCCGTCCCGCCAAAGCTCAGAATCAGAGAGTGCCCCGTCTGCTTCAGGAAGATCGGGGCAAGGTCCTTGGCAGGGGCCGTAAAGTTTGCCGCAACGGCGACATGCACTTCTCCGGCGCACGCAGCGCCAGCAGACACGCAAGAGAGAGCTGCGGCAATGAGAGAACGCACTTTCAAGACAAAATCTCCGAAAACCATCTGCGCCGGAGCGGAAATCCCGATCCGAATCGCTGTTCAAATAATGAATACCGACGATTATGCGCTCGCTATTCACGATTTGAATAGGGATTTTTTCGTTCCTTTGTTCCCCGTCAAAGCACCGAATGCCGCGCCTTGCGCGATGGGCAGCCGCGCAAGAAATGCTCTAAAGTTCGCCATTCATTTTCAGGAAAACGCCATGTCAGACGAGACTCACGCCCACATTGCCGACCCGATTGAGCTGTCAAGACACCTGAGCAGCCTTGCCGACAAGCGCCTTGACATCCTGCGCAGAATCAAGGAGACGGGCTCCATTTCCGAGGCGGCCCGCACGGCCAAGGTGTCCTACAAGGCGGCCTGGCAGGCGCTTGAAACTCTGGGAAATCTGGCCGGCTCTCCGCTTGTGGAGAAAGTGGTCGGCGGCGTCAAGGGCGGCGGCTCGCGCCTGACGGAAACCGGCGAGCAGCTTCTTGAGCTCTCGGCGCGACTTGCCAAGGCGCGCGAAGCGGTCCTTGCAGACTTTGCCAGGCAAAAGGATCCGAATTTCATGCGCGCGACCGCTTCGACGCTGCAGACCTCCATGCGCAACCACATTCCCTGCAGAATCGAGCACATTTCCCAGGGACCGGCCATGGCGCGGGTTCTGCTCAGGATCGACGAACGGAACACTCTCAAGGCTTCTCTCACGCTTGAGAGCGCCCAGCTGATGGAACTCAGGGAGGGACTGGAGGTTCTTGCGCTGTTCAAGGCGACGGCCATCGATGTGGAGCGGAGCATTCATCATGAAAGCCGCGAGAACATTCTTTCGGGCACCGTCGTGCGCTGCGCGAGGAAGGATCGCGGCGGAGAAGTGACGCTGCGCCTCTCAGGCGGCCTCACCGTAGTAGGGTTTTGCAGACCGCGCCACGGACTGCACCCGGGAGAGACTGCCGAAGCATTCATCTCCCAGCAGGCAATAGCAATCGGTCTCTTTACCTAGTCCTGATCTAATACGAAAGGCGAAACAGAATTTTGTCTTGACACAGATCAATCTCCTGAGAATGGATTAAGATTCAAAGACTCTAAGATTTAGCCTAGCTATCTTTGCTACAGGGAGGGGAACTGATGTTTTGAAATATTCAGAACATCAGAAAGTAACGTCCCAGGCGTCGGAACCTCACAACCGCCAACACACAAGAAGCGAACGGTATCCCGCCTGTCATGCCAAACAAAGGAGAAAAAACAATGTCTTGCGAAAAAGGTAAGTGGTGTGCCGCAGGTGCGACTCTGATCGGTGTCGTTCTGGGCGTCGCCCTTGTCTCTGCCGGTACCGCCGTTGTGCACTGGTCGGGCTCCACCGAATTTTGCGGTTCGTTCTGCCACTCGATGGACTACGTCTACGCCGCCTACCAGAAGGGCTCCCACGCCAAGACCAAGAGCGGCGCAACCGCTACTTGCGTGGACTGCCACCTGAAGTATGAATCCGAGCACTCGATCAGCCAGGCTCAGGTTGTGGGTCTTCTCGCGCACAAGGCCACGAGCGGCCTCTCCAGCCTCTGGGGTGAAATCCGCGGCACGCTGAGCACGCCTGACAAGCAGAAGGCCATGCAGCCGGAACTCTCCAAGAAGTACCTTGCCTGGATGCAGGAAACCGGGTTCATGACCTGCAAGGGCTGCCACAACTTTGACAATATGGCCAACCCCGCCAAGCCGATCGTTGCCAAGATGCACAAGACGATGGCCAAGGATCCCAAGACCAACTGCATCATGTGCCACAAGACCGCGGGCCACAAGTACGAGTAGTCAGCGCGTCTGCCGCGTGAATGGTCAAAGCCGCAAGCCGCTTCGCTTGCGGCTTTTCTGTTTCCCGGCCTTTGCCGCATCAAAAGCCCCGAAATTCCAAGCGGAACTCCGGGGCCGTCTTTTGTCCGAACCGGCAGGCGACACTCCCGCCGGCCCGGGTTGAACGAAGGGAAAACGATCAGTTTCCGAACCACTTCTTGTGGAGCTTGGCGTACGTGCCGTCTTCCTTCATTGCCTTCAGGGCGGCATTCACCTCGTTAAGCAGCTTCGTGTTGCCCTTCTTCACCGGGAAGCCGAACCACTCGTCATCGAGCACGATCGGCTGCTGCACGAGCCCCTTTGCCGCACGGGGGTTGGAGACAACGAAATATCCGATCACCGGGCGGTCCGTGATGACGGCGTCCGAGCCCTTCATCTTGAGATCGAGGAACGCATCGGCACTCGTATTGAAGGCCTTGATGTTCGCGCCCTTGATGGTCTTGGCAAAATCGGCACCGGTCGTGCCGATCTGAACGGCAATCGTGCGGCCCTCCAGGCTCTTCGCATCCTTGTACACGTTCTTGGACTCAGCGCGAACCATCAAACTCTGGCCAGCCTGATAGTAGGGATCGCAGAAATCCACCTTCTGCTTGCGTGCTTCGGTGATGGTCATGCCGGCAACTGCGATGTCGATGGATCCGGTGAGAAGCGCCGGAATCAGTCCGTCAAAGCCCATGTTGTGGAACTTCACCTTATACCCGTTGCGCTTGGCGATCTCGCGGATCATGTCGATATCAAAGCCCTTGTATTGATTGGTCTTCGTATCCATGTACTCGAACGGAGCGAATACGGGGTGCGTGCCCACATTGAGATCCTTGGCGAGCGCCGCGGAAAACGCCGTCACGGACATGACGCCGGCAGCCACGGCTGCCAAAAATTTTGCCTTCATTTGTGCTCCCGAATGCCCGGCAATTGCCGGGCAGAAGAAATCATCCGAACAACTCTGCGCCAGGAGAAGGAAAAGATCGCTGACGAGATCCAGAGCGCGCCTGAACTCCAAGCGTGCGTTCTGTTTATTTTGCATGTCCGGTCCCCTGCTGTAAATCGCATCCTGCAATGTTTTGCAGAAACCGCAGAAAAGTCAGCAGATATCCGTAGTCAGGCCTCCGCCATGGTCAGCATGCGGACTGCAGCCTCGGCACGGCAGCAAGAAGCGCCGCGCAGTATTCGGTTCTCGGATGAGCCATCAGCTCGGCGCACGGCCCCTGCTCCACAATCACTCCGTCCTTCATGACGGCGACCCGGTCGGCCAGGTATTCGACCACGGCAAAGTTGTGCGTGATGAACAGATAGGCGAGTCCCGTCTGCCTCTGGACGTCGCGCATGAGATTGAGGATCTGGGCCTGAACGCTGACATCGAGAGCGCTTGTCGGCTCGTCGCAAATAATGAGTCTCGGCTCGACCGCGAGCGCTCTGGCAATGGCAATGCGCTGGCGCTGTCCGCCGGAAAACTCGTGCGGCAATCGCCCCGCGGCCTGCGCGGGCAGCCCCACGCGCTCAAGAAGCTCTCCCACGCGGCGGCCGATCTCTTTTTCGTCACGCAGAATTCCGAGTGCGCGCATGCCTTCGGCGATGCTCTCGGAAACGGTCATGCGCGGATCGAGGGAAGCGAAGGGATCCTGGAAAATGATCTGGGCGCAACGCCTGAGTTCAGCCTCCTCGCGCCTTTTTCCAAACGCAACCTCCGCGCCTGCAATGCACACGCGCCCCTTCACATCGGCCTTGCCCCGGAGCAATCCCAGGATGGCCTTGCCGATCGTTGTCTTGCCCGAGCCGGATTCTCCAACGAGGGCTAGCGTCTCGCCCCGGCGCACATCAAGCGTCACGCCCCGCACGGCGTGAACCGTCTTCGGCCGGGAAAAGAATCCGCCTCCGGACTCGTAGCTCACCGTGAGGTTCTCGATCTGAAGGACGAGCTCATCGTCAGGGAGCTCTCTGGCGGCGCTGCGCACTCCGGAGCCGTTTGCGATTTTGCCAGGATAAAGGCACCGCACGCGGCGCACGGCTCCGACAGGGGAAAGTTCAACCGATGCGCTCCTGCACTCGTCCCTGGCCACCGGGCAGCGCGGACAGAAGGCGCAGCCCGTGAGCGGCTCGGCAAGATCCGGAACCATGCCGGCGATGCCCTCAAGGGGCCTGCCCTTTTTGCCTGCCTCGGGAACGGCGGCAAGCAGCTTTTGCGCGTACGGGTGGAGCGGCCCGGAGAAAAAGTCCTCGCGCGGCGCCTCTTCGAGGATTTCCCCCGCATACATCAGCGCCACCCGGTCGGCCATCTGCTGCACCACCGCCAGATCGTGCGTAATCAGGATGAGCGCCACGGACTCTTCGCGCAGCAGCGTCTTCAGCAGCTCGAGCACCTGCGCCTGCAGCGTGACGTCGAGCGCCGTCGTCGGCTCGTCGGCAATAACGACCTGGGGCCGCGCAGCGAGCGCCATGGCGATCATGATGCGCTGCTTCTGTCCGCCGGAAAGTTCGTGCGGGAACGCAGCGAGCCGCTCCCCTGCTCGATCGATTCCGACCCGCTCAAGCCAGGCTTGCGCCTTGGCGAGCGCCTGCGCCTTCGTCAGGCGGCTGTGGAGCCTCACC
>OMXR01000009.1 GCA_900315045.1 uncultured Sutterella sp.
GCCTATGTATTCTCAACCAACGTAGTTCGCCTTTCGGCAAACTTAGGCTAGTCACCCAAGGCTTTCACAAGCCTTCGCCTTCAGGCGAGGGTGGTTGACTTCAGACTTTATTTGATATGCGAACAACTACTTAAGCACATGGGACTCCTACACTTCGGAAAACTGCACGACCCCCTCGGGCACGTGCCACCACTCAAAGGAGTTTCCCCATGAAAGTCAAAGCATTATCCGTGCTCGTCTCCCTGGCTCTTGCCGCCGGAATGGCTCATGCCGGCGCACCGAAGGACGGTACGTATACCGCCCGCGTCCTCGGGCACAATGCCCCGATCAACGTGATCGTCACGATCAGCAAAGGCAAGATTTCCGACATCAATGTTACGCACAATCTGGAAAGCCCGGGCGTAGGCAAGGTTGCCGTCAACCTGCTTTCCCGTGAAATCGTCAGCAAGCAGTCCGTGGCCGTCGACAAGGTTTCCGGCGCAACGCTCACAAGCTTTGCCCTCATGCAGGGCGTGCGCAAGTGCCTTGAGCAGGCAGGCGCCGACATGCGCCAATTCACCAAGCGGCAGCCCAAGAAGGTTTCCAAGATTGCAGCAAAGTCCAAGACTGAAGTCGTCATCGTCGGTGGCGGTGGTGCCGGGCTTGTGGCCGCAGTGAGCGCACTGCAAAATGGTGCGAATGTCACCATCATCGAAAAGCTTGGCTTTGTCGGCGGCTCGACCAACGTCTGCGGCGGCGCCTTCAATGCGTCTGACACGAGCTTCCAGAAGGCTCTGGGCATCAGCGACAACCCCCAGAAGCACTTCGAGCAGACCATGAAGGGCGGCCACAACACCAATGATCCGGCTCTGGTGCACTACCTTGCCGACCACGCCAAAGAGACGCTTCAGTGGATGATCGACATGGGTCTTGTCGTCAATCCCAAAGTTGGCGCTGCCACGGGCGCTCTCTACCAGCGCTCGCACTATCCCAATCCGGCGGGCGGCAACACCTACATCCGCACGCTGCAGAACAAGCTGGCCATGTACGGTCCCGAGCGGCTGAAGATCATGCTTGAAACCAAGGCCACCGATCTCATCGTGAAGAACGGCGCCGTGGTGGGCGTGAAGGCCATGGGCAAGAACGGCCCGGTCGTGGTGATGGCCACCAAGGGTGTCGTGATCGCAACGGGCGGATTCGGCTCCAACATCGAGTATCGCCAGAAGGTCAACACCGGCATCTGGAAGGAAGCCAAGCTTGATGACCGCATCGGCTGCTCGAACATCTCCGTCGCCGCTCAGGGTGACGGCCTGATCATGGCTGAAAAGGCTGGCGCCGAACTGATCGGACTGGCCGACATCCAGGTTCATCCGAACGGAACTCCGGGCACTGGCCTGATGCTTGACATCAAGACCTCCGGCCGCAACCGCCTGTTCATCAATACGAACGGCGACCGCTTCGTGAACGAAGGGGCAGCCCGCGACGTCCTGTCCAAGGCCGTCTTCGCGCAGCCCGGCCAGACCTACTGGCTCGTTCAGAACCACCTTCGCTATCCCGATGAGAACGCCATCGACCTTCTCTCGGGCCGCACGATGCACGACATGCTCGAGCAGGGCCGCGTCAAGAAGGCCAAGGATCTGGAGGAGCTCTCCCAGATGACCGGCATGCCGCTCGACCACCTGAAGGCCTCCATTGAAGAGTACAACCGGGCCGCACGCCACGAGGTCGAAGCGGACAAGTTCGGCTTCAAGGCAACTCACACGGACGACCGCCCGATGACCGAGGGTCCCTGGTACTTTGCCAAGAAGGTTCCGACCATCCATCACACCATGGGCGGCATCAAGATTGACACCAATGCCCACGTGCTCAACGCCAAGGGGCAATGGATCAAGGGACTGTACGCAGCCGGAGAAACCACTGGCGGCGTGCATGGTGAAAACCGCTTGGGCGGGAACGCCGTTGCCGACCTGATGGTTTTCGGAAGAACTGCCGGCCGCAATGCGGCCAACGCCAAATAACAATCTCCCCTGACTGCCTGCCGGTTTCGCGATAATCGGCTGGCAGCCGGAAACTGATTCTCTCCTGTATCGGCCTGAAGCTCGGACTGCGCAAACCTGCGGATTTCGACTTCAGGCTCTTTTTCTGGGCACTGGCGAGCGCTTTCTCAATCGGATCCGATCTTTTGCCTGGCCTGCGCCGTCTGCGACGAGTTCTCGCCTGAACGGGCCGGATCCGCATCGGCGGAGCCCTTCTCGCCTTGTTCGGTGAACGCCCGGGCCGCCTCAGACATTGTCCGGACGATCTCGCTCATGGCACTGACAAACTGGAGCGCCGCTTCGCGCAGGGCCCCAACCTGGGCGCCCAGCGCACGGAACACCATCCGCGTCTCCTCCGGCTTGAGCGCATAGGCCCCGATGACGGAAAGCACAGCCACGGCCACCATTCCAAGCGCTACGGACGCAGCCAGCAGCACAACTGACAGGCAAAGGCTGCAGACGATTACCAAGGCTGCCGCCCGCAGACATTTGGACGACAGGCTTTCCGTTTTGGGATCAGGATTTTTCATGAATAAATGTCAGGTTCCTAGAGAACCTTCCTATGCTGATACAGGTGGTAGGCCAGCATGAGCGCAAAACCCCAGCCAAACGCGGCATGCGCGCCGTTTTTCAGGCACATGCATCCGAGGCTCGAGCCAAGCATGCCCAGCATGATGCGGTTATGGGCGACACGGCGTGCCCGCTTGCCCCGCTTGATTCCGGGAGCAACGCAGCATGCGACTTTGTCCGCAATGCCGATGCCGGCCCTTCTCAATTCCTTTCCTGCCGCCGCAAGTTCCCGCCCTGCGGGACGCCTGGCAGCCGAGGCCGGCTCCGGAAGCATGGAGGCAAACATGGCGGCGTACTGGTCAATATCGGCTTCCGACAGCCGGGACGGATCCCAGTACAGCAGCAGGCTGCCGACCTCCGCATTGATCTGAACACCGCGCACGCCTTCAATTGCCTGAAGGTAGTCGGCAATTCCCTTCTGATCCTCCGCGGTCAATCCAACAAGCCCGGGGTGGCGGATGCGCATGCGGCCGGGAACATAAGAACGAACGTATTTTTGAAAGTCTTCCTGCATTGAGCTGTTCCTCAAATCAATTCACGCTTTCCGGTGCGCTGAGAACTTCCAGGGTTCGCGAAAACCAGTTGATTTTCTCAGGGCTGCGCCCCGTGGGTGAGCGAAGCGCATTTGCACAGACCCCGATTGTTGTCGCGTTATGCAGCACGGCTCCCGTTGCGGGCGGCAGAATCCCCAGCAGTCCGCCGCCCAGGAAGCACGTATTCAGGCCCACGGAAACACGGAAGTTCTGATTGATCTTGCGCATGGCGGCCCGGCCCAGTTCGATGGCATAGGGGATGTCGGAGAGCGTGTTGTTGGCAAACACGACATCGGCAACCTCCTGAGCAATGGCGGATCCCTCGCGCAAGGTCGCTCCGACATAGGCCGCCGACAGAGCCGGGCTGTCATTGATCCCGTCTCCCACCATGAGAACCTTGGCGCCCTGCTTCTTGAGCTGTTCGATGTAGCTCGCCTTGTCGGTCGGAAGAACCTGGCTGCGGTAGTCGTCCACCCCGAGGATGCGGGCCACATTCCGCGCCGTCTTTTCCTCGTCCCCGGTGAGCATGACCACGCGCTTGATGCCGCTTGCCCGAAGCTTTGCAATCACCTCGCAGGACTCGGGACGCAGGGGATCGGCAATGCCGATCAGTCCCATCAGTCTGCCGCCGTGCGCCATGTAAAGGACCGTCTTTCCCTGGGAGGCCAGACGATCCACCTCGGCCAGGCCGCCAGAAACATCCACGCCCTCGTCTTCCTCGACGAAATGTCTCGAGCCGATGATGATTTTTTCGCCATCGACCGAAGAGCAGATGCCGTGGGCCACAACGTACTCGACATTGGCGTCATGGGCCTCAACCGCATGCTCCAAGCCCTGCTCCCTTGCCGCAGCTACAACCGCCCGGGACACGGGATGGGGGAAATGCTCCTCAAGGCACGCAGCCAGGGTGAGCATCTCCTTCTGAGAGATCCGTCCGTCGACGGGCACCACGTCGGTCAGTTTCGGACTCGCCTGAGTGAGCGTACCGGTCTTGTCAAAAACAACGGTATCGACTTCGCTCAGCGCTTCAAGGAACCGGCCGCCCTTGACAAGAACGCCGCGGGAGACGCCTTCCTTCATTGCCGACAGGATGGCAAGCGGCGTTGCCAGCCGCAGCGCGCAAGAGTAGTCAACCATGAGAACGGCCGAGGCGCGGGCAAAGTTTCTTGTTGTCGCGAGCACAAGGAAAAACAGCAGGAAATTGAAGGGCACGATTGCGTCGGCCAGTCTTTCGGCCCTGCCCTGTATGCTCGCCTTGGTCTGCTCACTGTTTTCGATGAACTGGATGATCTGGTTGAGCCGCGTTCCCTGTCCTGTCCGGGTCGGAGCGATGTCGATCTCTCCGTCCTCGACCACGGTTCCTGCAAACACGGAGCCGCCCGCCGTCCGATGCACCGGAAGCGGCTCGCCCGTCATGGTCGCCTGGTTGACGGCAGCGTCACCTGCCACAACGGTTCCGTCAACCGGGATCGTGTTGCCGGTTCGCACGACAACGACATCCTGCTCGCCAAGTTCGGCAAACGGAATTTCCACCGCTGCATCTCCCCGCCGGACCCACACCTTGTCGATATGAACAGACAGCTGGTCGGCCAGGCTTCTCAGCGACTTCTTCCTGGTATAGCGCTCCAGCATGTCGCCGATGCCAAGCAGAAGAATGACAATGCCCGCGGTTCTGAAATCCCGCCGCAGCAGCGACACCGTGATCGCCGCGGCATCAAGCACCTCGACGGTAAGCTTGCCTTTGAAAAGCGCCTTGATCCCGTCAATGACATAGGGGATGGCTCCCAGGATGGCGTTGATCCCGTTCACGATCAGGGGCATCAGCGGACGAACCGTCACCCAGCGCACGAGCGGAGTGAAGTCCAGAGCCGCGTCCTGGTCTTCGGAATCCCGGCTCTGAAACGATTTCGGCTCCCTGGCGGCCTGCACCACAGGCATCGTGCACACGGCACGGGTCCAGATCCTGCCCGCCTTGTCGAACAGGCCGGCTGCCCGCCTTGCCGCCTGAGGCATATCCGCCTGGCTGATTTCCACCAGCGGATCACTCTTGGGACGCCTGAGAATGACTGGTTTTGTCTCAAGGCTCACGAGATAGCGCGCAACCGCTTGCTTGGCGGCTGCAGATTCAAACGTTGCCGTCACGGATCCCGTTCTGGCATTGACCTGAACCCCAAGCACGCCTCCTATTGCCGAAATTTCATCAGCCATGAAGACTGCCGAAGCTCTCGTCATCACATTGGTCGTCTTCCAGCGAGCCCGGTTTCCAACCTCGTGCACCAAATCAAAATGCATCGCGTCCACACACCCCTATGAAACAATTTGCCAAACGCAGAAAGCACGCCAACTGGCAGCCTGCACCAGGCTGCCAGCGTGCGCACGTGCTGCGGCTTTGACGATCGGTCTTGTCAAATTCAGGCGGCGGTCTGCTCGGCCTGCTGCTGTTCGATTGCGGTCTTGCGCTGCTCGGATTTGACCTGAGCCTCGGCAACCACATCGGCCATGTCTTCGCGGATGCCTTCAACTCCGGCCATCACCTTGTCCTTGAGCTCCATCCCTCCGGCCAGCACGTCGGAAAGAAGCGGCTTGACACGCAGGTTGCCGCGCGAAATGGCTGTTGCGCCAAGTGCGCCCACAACCAGGCCGCCAAGAAAAATCAGACCGTACTTTGTCGTATTGTTCATTTTGTTTCCTTCAAGAAAAGCAAGCGTTCCTGAAAGCGCCGAGTTTCATCGCAACTCCTGTCAGAACGCTTATCAGCGCCAGCATGGTTTCCATTGCTGTCAGGCGCATTATTCTAATAAACAAGAATCATTCTCGATAGTGTTTTTTTGACTGCCAGGCCGGAGAGCGGCTGCCTGCCGCATCCCAAATTGCTGAAAAAACGTTCATTTCGTAGAATCGCCACGTGTTCCGATCAACCAAGATTTCTCTGGACATCCCGCCACATGACTCAGATCGACTCCCAATGGCTGCACGACACCCTGACCGATGCTGCCGAGACCCTGGCAAAGGCAATTGCCCTCATTGAAGAGGATCCCCGCAAGGCAAGGGGTGTCCTCGAGCACGAAATCCCCGAGCTCTACGCCAAGCTCAACTACGCAGTCAATACGGCAGAAGCCGGCCCGAATGCCATCAATGAAATGGACCACGACGAGCTTGTCGCGTGGCCCAAGGACCTGCCGTTCGGCCGCGCAGAGTAGTTCTCCCGCTGCCGCTCAGGCGATCGGCCTGGTAAAGGCAAACGCCGTGAAATCTTCCGCCTCGGGCCAAGGGTAGCAGGCAGCCTGCCTCCAGCCGTTTTTCGGATAAAACTGCCAGGAGCAGTGCGTATCGGTCTTGAGCATGACGGTGCCGGAGTGATGGACCGAGCGCAGCCTTGCGAAAACCTCGCCCGCTATTGCCTTGCCCATGCCCTTGCCTCTTGCATGACCGGCGCAGAGCAAAAAGAGCAGTTCGGCATCCCAGCCGATCCCCTGCTCCCTGAGCTGCGCCTCGAGCCTTTTTCCGCTCCTGGCGAGCTGCTCCATGAACTCGACCTCCCGCTTGCCGCCTTCCATCTGGGCAAGATCGCCCAGCGTCTCTGCGGCGACTTTCCGAAATCGCAAGCGAACGGAATCGTCTTCGCCTTGTCTGAGCAAAGGATCGACCAGGCAGGCCAGCCCCTGAAACACGCCGTTCTCTTCGGCGACGATCACCTCATCACTTGTTGCAATCATGTCGGCCACATAAAAGCGCGCCGCGGCAAGCCGCAAAAGCGGATTTGCACCCTGCTCCCAGCCCCAGGCCTGATCGTAGGCTTCCAGCACGCAGGGGAAATCCTCCTCGCGGAATTTTCTGAACAGCATGGAGCCGCCTAGACGATCACGGGTTCAGGCTCAAGCTGAACGCCAAAACGCTTCTTGACCGCGCTCTGGATTTTCTGGGCAAGAGCAAGCACCTCTGCGCCTGTCGCGCCGCCGCAGTTCACAAGCACCAGCGCATTTTTCGGGTACACGCCCGCATTCCCCTCGCGCATGCCCTTCATGCCAACGGCCTCAATCAGCCAGCCGGCCGCGAGCTTTGCCCTGCCTCCGGCGAGCGGATAGGCGACAAGCCGCGGATCATCATCGAGAAGGAAATTCATCTTGACGCGCGTCACGACCGGATTCTTGAAAAAGCTTCCCGCGCTGCCCAGTTCCCGGGGATCGGGCAGCTTGCGCTTGCGAATCGCAATCACGGCTTCGGCCACTTCCGCAGCACTCCGAGGCTGCCTGTCGCCAAATGCTGCTGCCAGCTCCTTGTAGCTCACCCGCGGCTCAAACCGCTTGGGAAGCGCAAACAGCACGGAGAGAACGATCAAGGACTTCTTTTCCCGCTTGAACGCACTGGTGCGATAAGCGTAGTCGCACTCATCGACGCCCAGCTCAACCACCCTGCCGCTTTCGGGATCCAGGCACTGGATCTCAACAATCCGCTCGGCAACCTCAAGCCCATAAGCTCCGATATTCTGGACGGCAGCTCCGCCCACCGAGCCCGGCACCAGGGAAAGATTCTCCAGTCCCGGCCAGTCCCGGGCAACAAAATCGGCAACCGTCTCAGACCAGTCGGCACCGGCGCCCACGCGCACGAAACGGAATTCGTCGTTTTCGTCTTCAAGCTCGATTTCGCGCATCCTCGGACGGATGACAAGCCCGTCAAAATCCTGCGTGAACAAAATGTTGGACCCGCCGCCCAGGACTAGGCGGGGAACAGAGGCCGTGGCAGGGTCATTGAGGATAGCCGAAAGCTCATCAAGACTTTCGGGCTCGGCAAAGAACCTCGCCTTTGCCGGAACGCCAAAAGTCGTATAGGGAGCAAGCTCAACATTCTGTCTGATCATCATTTGAATAGCTTCCGAGCGAACCGGAGACGCCGGCCGCATGTGGTTTTGCAGGTGCCACAGATTATACGGGCGCACCTGCCGGCGATCGCCCGCCAGCACTGTCTTACAATGCGCGTACAACCACAATGGAGTCATCCCATGCCCAGTTTTGACGTTGTTCTCAAACCCAATACGGTCGAACTCAACAATGCCGTTGCCCAGGCCCAGAAGGAAATCGGCAACCGCTTTGACTTCCGCGGCACTCCCGCGGCAATCGAACAGAAGGATCTCGAGCTCACGCTCGTAGCCAATTCCGACTTCCAGCTCAAGCAGGTGCGTGATGTGCTGATCGGCAAGCTCGCCAAGCGCGGCGTGGATGTCCGCTTTCTCGATGAAAGCAATCCCGCGCAGAAGGCTGGCGGCGACACGCTGCGCCAGACGCTCACCGTGAAAAGCGGCATTGACCGGGATCTGGCCAAAAAGATTCAGGATCAGGTCAAGTCGGCCAAGGCGCTCAAGCTGTCTGCGGCAATACAGGGAGATCTGGTGCGCGTGACAGGCGCAAAGCGCGACAAC
Organism: uncultured Sutterella sp.; assembly: GCA_900315045.1. Lineage (GTDB taxonomy): Bacteria > Pseudomonadota > Gammaproteobacteria > Burkholderiales > Burkholderiaceae_F > Duodenibacillus. Next base: position 8,535 of record OMXR01000009.1, read on the forward strand.
CTGCAGCAGGCCATTCAGCTGCTGCGCACCGAGATCAAGGAGGCGCCGCTCTCCTTTGAGAACTTCCGCGAAAAATAATCGCAGGCTCCAGCGGAAACCGCCCGTCGGCGGTTTTCCGCTCAATGCGGACCCGCTTAGAGCCGCTCGCGGATGCGAGCCAGAACGCTCGCCTCATCCATGCCCAGATCGGCAAACAGATGCGGCAGATCGCCATGCGGCACGACCTGGTCGGGAATGCCGATGCAAAGCGTCCTCGCTGGCACATCCCTCTGGCTGAGCAATTCCAGCACCGCCGCTCCTGCGCCGCCTGCCGCCACGCCTTCCTCTGCAGTGACCAGCAGGTCATGCTGAACGGCAGCCTGCACAACCGCCTCTTCATCGAGCGGCTTGACAAACCGCATGTCGATCAGCGTCGCGTCGAGCTGTTCGGCGACACTCTTCAGTCTCCATGCCATGGAGCCGAACGCCAGAATTGCCACGCGCTTTTGCTGGGCGCCGGACTGCCGCAGCGTGCGGCTCCTGCCAACCGGAACGGTCTCCAGTGTTTTTTCGACGGGAACGCCCGGCCCCCGGCCCCTCGGATAGCGCACCGCTGCCGGGCTCTTCATTCTGAAAGCGGTCGAGAGCAGCAGCCGGCATTCGTTTTCGTCGCTGGGCGTCATCACCGTCATGTTCGGAATGGCTCTCAGGTAGGAAATGTCAAAAATGCCGTGGTGCGTCGAACCGTCCGATCCAACGACGCCGCCCCTGTCGATGGCAAAGGTGACCGGGAGATTCTGAATGGCCACGTCATGCAGGATCTGATCGTAGGCGCGCTGGGCAAACGTCGAGTAGATCGCCACCACGGGATGGATGCCGGCACATGCCAGACCCGCGGCATATGTCACGGCATGCTGCTCGGCGATTGCAACATCCCGGTAGCGCTTCGGGAAGCGTTTCTCAAACTCCACCAGGCCGCTGCCCTCGCGCATGGCCGGAGTGATCGCGTAGAGCGAGGAATCGGCCTCAGCCATATCGCAGATCCAGTCGGAAAACACCTGCGTGTAGGTCGGGCGGGCGGGATCCGCGGGCTTCTCTTCAATCCCCTTGACCGGATCGAAGGGGCTCACTCCGTGATAGAGCGTCGGATCCTCCTGTGCCGGAAGATAGCCCCTGCCTTTTTGGGTGCGCACATGCAGCACCACGGGCCCATTCATCGATCGGATGCTTCTCAGGAACTTGACCAGGCTGTAGATGTTGTGGCCGTCAATCGGCCCGAAGTAATTCAGATCAAAGGTCGAGAAGATCGAAGAGTCCGGGCTCAGGAAATTGACCGTCTGCTTTTCCATGCGCTTGGCAAGGTTCCAGACCTTCGGCATGCCCTTGAGAAGCGCCTTGCTTGCTTCGCGAGCCTTCCAGACAGGTCCCAGGGAAACCAGCCGTCCCAGGTGGCCCGAAAGCGCACCGACGGAAGGAGAAATCGAGTGGTCGTTGTCGTTGAGGATGATGAGCAGACGCACCTTGTCCTTGTAGACGCCGGCATGGTTGAGCGCTTCAACCGCCATGCCGCCCGTCAGGGCGCCATCGCCGATCACGGCAATATGCCAGTTGTCGCGTCCGGCCAGGGTATCCGCAACCGCCATGCCCAGGGCTGCGGAGATCGAAGTCGAGGAATGTCCCGTGCCGAATGAGTCGTAGACCGACTCTTCCCTTTTCGGAAAGCCGGACAGTCCGCCATATTGGCGCAGGGTCCCCATCCGGTGCTGCCTGCCTGTCAGGATCTTATGGGCGTACGCCTGATGGCCGACATCCCAGACGATGGCATCATTGGGCGTGTCGAACACGTAATGAAGCGCGATCGCCAGTTCCACTGCGCCGAGCGAACTGGCCAGATGACCGCCCGTCTTGCTCACGGAGTCGACCATGAATGCACGAACCTGCTCGGCCAACCTAGGCAGCTGACCGGGTTTGAGCTTGCGCAGCTCCTTGGGATCCGTAATCCGCTCAAGCAGATCCATCTGCCCCTTTTCCGTTTCCTGCATATCGTTCATCGTACCTTCTCCACTCGGCGGCACTTCTCCTGCCACACCAGTTTCCGCCGCATCAGTGGTCGCGGTCAACGACATAATCAATCATCCAGGCCAGAGGCCGTGTCGCTCCGGCGGGCACCTTCCCGCTTGCCTCGATGCGCTCGAGACACTCCCTGGCATCCTTGGCGCACCCCTGGGCCAGCTCCTTCGCCTTCTGCAGTCCGAGCAGCGTCACGTACGTCGGCTTGTTGGCCTGCTCGTCCTTTCCTGCCGTCTTGCCCAGGACCGAGGTGTCTGCGGTTGCATCAAGGATATCGTCAACCACCTGGAAGGCAAGACCCAGCCTTTCGGCATACAGCGTCAGATCCTCAAGGCAGGCCGAGCAGATGTCCTTGTTTCCGCACAGAGCACCCATGCGGACACAGGCACGAATCAGCGCCCCGGTTTTCATCCGGTGCATCTGCCGAAGCGTTGCAAGGTCAATCTTCATGCCCACGCTCTGCAAGTCGATCATCTGCCCGCCGCACATCCCCTGGGGGCCGCTGGCAAGGGCGAGTTCTGCGACCAGGTGAACAATCTGGCCGGGATCGATCGGCAGCTGGGTCAGGCGCCGAAACGCCTCGGGCTGCAGCGCATCGCCCGAGAGCATCGCCTCGGCATATCCGAACTGAACGTGGCACGTGGGCTTGCCGCGGCGCAGCACATCATTGTCCATGCACGGCAGGTCATCATGAACCAAGGAATAGGCGTGAACGAACTCAACGGCGATTGCAGCCTCGTCGCAGATGCTGAGCGGAGCTCCGGTCAGGCTGCCGGCAGCATAGACAAAGAGGGCGCGAACCCTCTTTCCGCCGCCCAGAACGGCATAGCGCATGGCTTCATACAGAGTCTCAAGCCGCCCCTGCTTCTGGGGCAACGCAGCGCTGGCAACTTCCTCGAAATGGGTCCGCAGCTCCGAGGCCCATTGATCAAAACTCAATTCAGCAGACATTAAAAGGGCACTCCTTCGCTTTTGTTCTTGCCGGTCTCACCCTCGATTTTCTGGATCGTCTCCTCTGCCATCTGCAGCTTGGCCCGGCAAAACTTTGCCAGTTCCGTGCCGCGCGTGTAGGCAGCCAGGCTGTCATCAAGGGGCATGTCCCCGCTTTCCATTTTCTGAACGAGATCTTCCAGTTCCTTGATTGCTTCCTCAAAAGTCATCTCGGAGACATCCTTTTGCATAGTGTCAGGCCTCATGCCAAGCAGGGAAATTTTGATATTTTAGCCCAGTCGATACGGACAAAAACATCTCAGCAACGCTGATGCTTCGTAAGGATCGGAAGGGAAACTGAAGGAATTTTGGAGCGGGAGACGAGTCTCGAACTCGCGACCTCAACCTTGGCAAGGTTGCGCTCTACCAACTGAGCTACTCCCGCATTGGAGCGATCGACGCCAGCGCGTCTTCGATTTTTGAAATCCGTTGGAGCGGGAGACGAGTCTCGAACTCGCGACCTCAACCTTGGCAAGGTTGCGCTCTACCAACTGAGCTACTCCCGCAATCGAATTTTTATTCTTCGCGAACTATCCTTTGGAGGCGCGAGGCGGAATCGAACCGCCGTAAACGGATTTGCAATCCGGTGCATGGCCACTTTGCTATCGCGCCAAACCGCAAACATCATCCAAGATGATGGAGCGGGAGACGAGTCTCGAACTCGCGACCTCAACCTTGGCAAGGTTGCGCTCTACCAACTGAGCTACTCCCGCATCGCGAAGAGTGCGAATTCTACCCAATCAAATGCCCTTGTCAAGGCTTCCTAGCCCATGTTTCATCATTTTTGCGGCTTGCTAAACTCACGCATCAGCGAAATTTCCTTTCTTCTCATTGGATTATGACGAAAATTGCACTATCACAAAGGCAGGCCGCCCAGGCGGCGCTGGAGCTGCCAAAGGCACTCAGGCTTCACATCGGGCTTTTTGGTAAGCGCAATGCCGGCAAGTCCTCCCTCATCAACCGCCTGACGGGGCAGAATCTGTCCATCGTTTCGGACATTCCAGGCACGACAACCGATCCTGTGGAAAAAGCCTGCGAACTCCATCCGGTCGGTCCGGTCGTCTTCATCGACACCGCCGGCATCGATGACACCGGAGAGCTGGGCGCGCTGCGCGTCGGCCGCTCCCTTTCGGTCATGCAATGGGTGGATCTTGCACTGGTCGTCATTGACGCGGCTGCGGGCATCAGCGCTGATGATGAGAACCTGCTTGCGAGCATTCGCACCCGGGGGATCCCGGCAATTGCAGTCCTCAACAAGGCCGACAGGGTTTCCAATGAGGCAGCCTCCGCACTCGCGCGTTCCCCAGCGCTTGCAGACCTTAGTGCCCTGCCCGTCTCGAGCCTGACTGGCGCGGGGATCGAAGAGCTTCGCGGACAGATCGCCCGCACGGTCTCGGAAACCTGGCAGCCGGACCGCCCCCTCACCGAAGGGCTCGTGCCCCGCGGCGGCCTTGCGGTCCTTGTCACTCCGATTGACTTCGGCGCCCCCAAGGGCCGTCTCATCCAGCCCCAGACCCAGACCATCAGGGAGCTGATCGACCAGGGCAGCCGCTGCATCGTCGTGCGGGAGGATCAGGTTGCCGGGACGCTCTCTGAGCTCAGGCGCAAGCCCGATGCCGTCATCACGGACTCCCAGGCGATCAAGGCCGTGGCCGAGCAGGTGCCAGAAGATATTGCCCTCACCACCTTCTCCATCCTGATGGCCCGCTCAAAGTCCGATCTCACCGCACTGGCGCGCGCAACCCCCTTCCTGAACGCGCTTCGGCCGGGCGAGAGAATACTGATCAGCGAGACCTGCTCGCACAATCCGCAGGGCGAGGACATCGGCCGAGTCAAGATTCCAAACTGGATAGCGCAGAAACAAGGCGGGGCAATGGATGTGGACATTGCCGTTTCGAAAGACTTCCCAAGCGACCTGCGTCCCTACAAGATCGTCATTCAGTGCGGCGGGTGCATGGTCACCCGCCGGCATATGCTCGCGCGCCTCAGAGAGTGCATCGCGCAGGGCGTGCCAATGACCAATTACGGGCTGGCGATCTCGGAGCTGCAGGGAGTGCTTGATCGCACGCTTTCTCCATTCCCCGAGGCGCTCGCCGCCTACCGCTCCGAGCGCGAAAAGCTGGAACAGGCTGGCGAGCTCTGATCTGTCAGAGATGGAAGGCGTCGCGCCCTGCTAATCCTCGCGGACGCCTTTCATCTGCTTCTTTCTGGCATACATCGCCCGGTCGGCGCGCCTGAAGACGTTCTCGACGCTGGCGTCGGTAGCCGGATCGAATGCAGCAAAGCCGATGGCGGCAGAAATCTTCTCCCAGGGCTCCAGGTGCTCGTCTTTCTTGAGACTGCCCAGCTTGGCGTTGAACTGTTCAATCAGCGAATCGACGTTCTCGAGATCCACGCCCTTCAGGATGACAACGAATTCATCGCCGCCCACGCGGTAAACAGGCGAATTCGAGAACACCTGGGTGGTCACATCGCAAAGCTTCCTGATCGCAATGTTCCCCTGCTCGTGACCATAAATGTCATTGACCCGTTTCAGGAAATTCATGTCGATCACGGCAATGCCGAACGGCTCGGGACTGCCGTCCATGGCCCAGCGAATTTCCTGCACCTCGCGGTCGTAGGCAAGCTTGTTGCGGATGCCCGTCAGTGCATCTCTTGTCGCAAGCTCCTGCATGACCTGATTGCGCTTTTCGGAATCGGCCAGAGAGGAGATCGCACTGCTCAGCTTATCAACCATGTCATTGAGCTGCGCGGCCACGTCACCGACCTCGTCGTTCCTGACAATGGTCGCCTTGTGGTCAAGATTTCCCTCGCCGATGATCTTGATGTCAGCCCCGAGCTGCTCCATGGGTTTGGTGATGGTCGCCGCGACGCGTTCGGCCATCACGCTCACCACAACGATGAGGGCAAGAAGGGCGGCGAAAGTGGCCACCACGGAAATCCTGATCAGCTTGTCGATGTAGGCAACGTCGTTCAGGACAACACTCTTGGGAACCCGAACCAGCAGCGTCCAGCCGACGCGCTTGACCTTTGCATGGGCGTAAATCGCTTCGTTCTTCTCAAAAACACCGACACTGCTTGAGAGCAGATTCCGAATCTCATCCTTGGTCAGGCCCGTGGAGTCGTCTGCCGAGCGGTTCACCGGGGTAAACGAACCGTCCTGGGCAATGGACATGTTCCTCTTCTGATAGGAAATCACCTCTCCATCACTGGTCACGGCAAAAGCGCTGCCGCCCTTTCCGGCATCGATGGCGATCATCTCGTCATAGAGCAGTCTCAGGTTGAAGTCAGCACATGCGACGCCCTGGCGAACCCCACTGGCATCGTTGTATCCCTTGCCGATCGTGATGGTCAGTCCGCGACCCTGGCTGTCTTCATAAACGCCCGTATAAATGATTCCGCTGCTGTTCATGCCCTTCTTGAACCATTCCGAGGCACGATGGTCGTAATAGGCGTACTCGCCAGCCGGAACAGCACTAATGTAGGACCATTTGTCATAGGCGGGAAGGACGCCGCTGCGCGTCCCGACATAGATGGTGTCAATCAGCCCTTCGTTTTCTCTGGCGATGGGACTCATGACCTCTTCCAGATGACTGAAAAAGAAGATGTCGTCCCTGGCCTCTGCACTCTGCACGGTGCTCTTGTCGACATAGAGCGTTGACATTGCAAATGCGTCTTTGGGCGTGCTCTTGAGTGGGGGATCAATGGTCTTGCCGCTCGCGACGAGTTTGTCGCGACTTTTGTACATGTTCTCAATGTAATCGGCTAAAAACGTGATATACGTTTCGAAGTTCTCGAAACGAACGTTTGTCAAAGCCGCCTTCTGCACGACAATGCCTTGCAGATTCTGCTTGAGCTGGCTGGTCAGCATCCGCTCTGAATCGTTCTTGATGCTGAACATGACGATCAGGCTGACTCCAAGCATGGAGAGCATCGCGATGACGGCGGTCAGCAGTACTGCCCGCACAACACGCTTTCGGATGGGGAGGCGTTCTGTTTTGCTTTCAGGCATACGAGGATCCGAGAGAGCATTACGATTTCAGCACATGATATACCGAAATCTCCCCCGTTCGCACTGTCTGGCCGGAACAATTACAAAAAAAGCCGCAGCGCCTCTTCGTCCAAAGCCTACAGCGTTGTTTTTGTTCTGGTTATCGCAAAAACAAGTTCTTGGCGGAAGCGGTGAGATTCGAACTCACGAACGGTATAAGCCGTCGCCAGTTTTCAAGACTGGTGCATTCAACCACTCTGCCACACTTCCGAAATTCAGCGGCGGATTTTAGCAAACTGCAGGCTAATACCCGGCGTTGTGTTGCGTCATAATGACGTCCCACATGATTTTGATGAGACCTGCGGCCATCACGATCTTGATGATCCAGATGCCGATGGTCTTGAGTTTTTCCTCGTCCATTTCTTGACCTTTCAGGAAAGTGGGCGCATTTTACGGGTTCCTTTCTCGCGGATCAAGTTCATCGCAATGTTTTCAGAAACCCTAAATCTGCTGAGGCAATCCAAAGCGGTCATCTTCGATTTGGACGGTACCCTGATCAATTCGCTGGATGTCTGGAGCCGGGTTGATGCCACCCTCATCGGGAGCCTGACGGGGCGAGTGCCGCCCTCGCATGAACTCCACGCCTTTCAACAACAATCGATTGCCCGGCACAAGAGTCTGCCAAACCCGTACACGGGCTATTGCGCGGATCTCGGGCTCGCATTCGGAATTGATCTGCCGGGAGAGATGATCCACAGAAAGCGCTACGAAATCTCCAGGCAGCTCCTGACGAGCGAGGTGCGCCTCAGAGACGGGGCCGCCGAACTTCTGCACGGTCTGAAAGCTCTTGGAAAACGCATTGCCCTGGCGACAACAACCCGAAGAGCAAATGTCGACATCTACTCCGATAAGAACATGAACATCCGCGCTCAGGTGCTCTTTCGGGATGTCTTTGAATCCATGCTTGCAATGGAAGATGTCGAGCGCAAAAAGCCCGACCCCGAGGTCTATGAAAAAACGCTCCAAGTGCTGGGCCTGAATGCAGACGAATGCGTGGTCATCGAGGATTCGCTTGAAGGCGTACGTGCCGCCCGCGCCGCAGGGATTCCCGTGGTTGCCGTTGTGGAGAAATGGTCCGCCTCGGACAGCGAACAAATCGGCCAGCTGGCACTCACGGTCTGCCCCGATCTTCATGCCGTTCTCCAGCTCTTTGCCGGCTGAGTCCGGAGCTGAAAACGAAACGGGCTGCTTCGGACTCTCCCTGTGCAAAAGTCCGAAACAGCCTGTCAGAAAAGCGCTCGAAACGCGCTGCGCCGATTAGTAATTGGCGGCTTCGATTTCAAAGAACGCCTGCGGGTGGAAGCAGACCGGGCAGATCTCGGGAGCTTCCTTGCCGACTACGAGGTGACCGCAGTTGCGGCACTTCCACATCTTGATCTCGCTCTTGGCAAAGACCTGCTGCATCTCAATGTTGCTCAGGAGCTTGAGATAGCGCTCTTCGTGATGCTTCTCGATGGCGGCAACCCCGCGCATCTGAGCGGCGATCTCGTGATAGCCCTCTTCATCGGCCTCCCTGGCAAACGTCTCATACATGTCGGTCCACTCATAGTTCTCGCCGGCCGCGGCAGCCTTGAGATTGGCCTTGGTGTCGCCGATTCCGCCCAGATGCTTGAACCAGAGCTTGGCATGCTGCTTTTCGTTCTCGGCAGTTTCTTCAAAGATCGCCGCAATCTGCTGAAAGCCTTCCTTCTTGGCAACAGAAGCAAAGTACGTGTACTTGTTGCGTGCCTGAGATTCGCCGGCAAAGGCGGCAGCAAGATTCTTGGCGGTCTTGGAATTCATATCGAGAGGTTTGGCCATATTTTTCTCCTAGAAAGAAAGGGATCAGTAATTGGTCTTGCGCACTTCAAAGAAGCTCTGGGCGTAGTTGCAAACCGGGCACACTTCAGGAGCCTTGTTTCCAACGACAATGTGACCGCAGATGCGGCACTCCCACATCGTCATCTCGCCCTTTTCAAAGACCTGCTTCATCTGGATATTGGTCAGAAGCTTGCGGTAGCGCTCTTCATGGGTCTTCTCAATGGCGGCTACGAGCCTGAACTTCGCGGCGATCTCCGGGAATCCTTCCGCATCGGCCGTACGGGCAAAGCCGTCATACATGTCGGTCCACTCGTAGTTCTCGCCGTCGGCAGCAGCCTTGAGGTTGCTTGCCGTGTCCTTGATTCCTCCCAGAAGGTCAAACCAGAGCCGGGCATGCTCCTGTTCGTTGCGTGCCGTGCTGAGGAAAATCTCGGCAAGCTGCTCGAATCCTTCCCTCTTGGCCACCTCGGCAAAGTACGTGTACTTGTTGCGCGCCTGGGATTCGCCGGCAAAGGCGGCAGCCAGATTCTCCGCGGTCTTCGTTCCCTTCAGGGAACCGCACTGAGCAGGCTTTTCGTCCTTGAGCTCCACGAATACATCCGCTCCCTTGTGGCAAACCGGACAGACAAAATCAGCCGGCAGTTCCGGAGCCTCATGGACATAGCCGCAAACCTTGCAGCGGAACTTCTTCATTGCGGGCTTTTCTTCAGGGAGCGCTTCAAAAACTTCAGGGCCCTTTTTGCAGAGCGGACAGACATAATCGGCGGGCAGTTCATCGCCTTCGTATACGTAACCGCAGACCTTGCAACGGAATTTCATTTTGTCTCCTTCCCCTGTGAGCGGATCAAGGGGCTTGTTTGTTAGGGTCAGCGGTATTGTAGAGCAGGACAACAAATAGATAAAGTAATATTTTATTTCGTTATTGTTAGAATTTTTCTATCAATCGTAACCAAAAATGGCTCCTGAAACAGAAGCCATTTTTGAGGACCGACTCCCTACTTCCGGAATCCGCCGCCGAGCAAAGCGGCGACGGGCCGCTTTGGCTTTGAAGTCCGGACAGCCGCGGGCTGGGGATCGCGGGCTGGCGCCGGGGATTCGCCCGGCTCATAGGGCTTGTCGAAAATCGGATCGTAGGCAACCCTTCTGAATTCACCAAGATCAGGCTTGCTCCTGCCCTCATGATCTTCATCCCTGAACCGTGAAGGATGCCGGAAAGAGCCCCGATCCCGGTCTTCACGCCGGGGCTTTCTGACGAGTTCGAACACTTGCGGCTCAAACTTCTTGCGGATCAGATGCTCGATCGCGGAAACGCTCCGGCTGTCGGCGCCTGTCGTCAGCATGATTGCCTTGCCCTTGGCTCCCGCGCGGCCCGTTCTGCCGATTCTGTGGACATAGTCCTCAGCCTGGAAAGGCACGTCGTAATTGATCACCGTCGGCAATTCCGCGATGTCAAGCCCTCGGGCTGCAACGTCGGTTGCGACGAGCACTTCGCACTCTCCGCTCTTAAAGGCATTGAGCGCGGCGGTACGCTCGTCCTGCGTCTTGTCGCCATGGATCGCGTCCGCCTTGATGCCGCTGCGCTGCAGCGTGCGCGCCAGGCGTCGGCATGTGATTTTTGCATTGACGAAAACAAGAACCTGCTTCAGGGGATCGCCGTCTTCCCCCGTCTGCAGAATCTGTATGAGCGCATCGGTCTTCTCGGAATCGTGCAGAGAATAGACGATCTGCTCAACCGTATCGGCCGTTGAATTCTGGCGGGCCACTTCGACGATAGCCGGGCTGTCAGCCAGAAAGTTCTTTGCAAGCTTTTTGATTTCCGGAGAAAAGGTCGCAGAGAACATGAGACTCTGCCGGGTCTTGGGCAGCAGGTTCAGGATGCGGGAGATGTCGGGCAGAAAGCCCATGTCCAACATCCGGTCCGCTTCGTCAAGCACAACGACTTCGACTCGGGAAAGCGTCACGCTTTTGCTTTCAACATGATCGAGCAGCCGACCCGGAGTCGCGGTCAGCACTTCGACGCCCCGGCGCAGCTGCTCGGTCTGCGGCTTCATGTCCACGCCGCCGTAAACAACCCCGACGCGAAGCGGCGTTTCGGACGCATACTTGACAAGGTTCTCATTGACCTGATCGGCGAGTTCGCGGGTCGGAGTGAGGACCAGAACCCGAACGGGATGGCGTGCCGGAGAAGCCGACGTGTTGGCCTGCGGCAACACCCTCTGCAGCACGGGCAGACCGTACCCCGCCGTTTTGCCGGTCCCCGTCTGGGCCGCCCCCATCACATCCACCCCGGACAGAACCAGCGGAATAGCCTTTTCCTGAATCGGCGTAGGCGAGACGTAGCCCATCGCAGAAATTGCGGAAAGAATGCGCGGATCAAGACCAAATTGTGAAAATGTTTTTTGAGCCTTAGTCATAAAAACGCCTGACAGATCAGACCAGTAAAGCCATTAACGGGGAAGGAAACTGCAGCGGCCGGTGATGTCGCTCCCAGACCAGATCCCGAAGAACCCAGAGGGCATGCTGAAACGATGCGATATGGTAGGCCCAGTTGGACTCGAACCAACGACCAAGGGATTATGAGTCCCCTGCTCTAACCGACTGAGCTATGGGCCCCACGCATTTTTTAGGATCCCGCATTGTAGCCGATGGCCACGTTTCGCGCTATGCTCGGGAAAGATCAATTCTCTTTTGGGGACCACCTATGACCAAGACCTTGCGTCTCACCGTCGCCGAAGACGGAAAACTGGGCATCAAAGACTTCAAGCCCCGCACTTTTGCTCAGGCTCTGGAAGGCGTTCTCCCCCGCACGTGGCGCCACAATCCTGCCGGACTTTCGCAAGCCGTCAAAAACAATGCCGACCTGCTTACCGTCACCATCGGCCTGATGGGAACCTTCGAGGATTTCCTCTGGAACCGCTATCTGGAAACCGAGGAAAGCATCCGTGCTGCAACCGAAGAGATTGAACTCAAATCGGTCGATCCCCAGAAGGAGATCAAGGCGGACAGCAACCTGAAGCTGCTCTACGTGCGGCTCGACAGGATTTCCAAGCGGCTTGACCGCCTTGAGAAATACAAGCCGTCCAAGTGGGTGAAGTCTCTCAAGAAGAAGGAGTATCAGGCGCTTGTTGAAGGCTTCGAGCAGTTCCTGTCCCAGGAAGTGACCGAGGACTGGACCCTTTACTCATCGGCAGTCGACAACCCCGTGCTGGCCACCGTTCATGCCGTTCGCTCCCTGCCGCTTTCCGCGCTGGAGGAACTTCAGATAGATTTTGTTGAAATGGCCGGCGCATCCCTTCCTCTGGAGGCCTACACCCGCTGCACGGTTGAGCAGGCCAACGCTGTTGCCAAGAAGGAAGGACTTGCCATTCACTTTGAGCCCCTTGTGGCGAGCGCTGCCAAGGCGCCTGGCAAAAAGGACCAGCCCGCCAAGAGCACCAAGCCGGCTGCAAAGAAGACTGCAGCCAGAGCGAAGAAATCCGCCTCTGCTACGGCTTCCTGAGCCGCTTCATCCTGACACATTCCGCCCCGGGAGGCCCATGGGTTCCCGGGGTTTTTGCGGGCTCAAGGCGGCTAATCGACCCGGCTCGAGCGCAGCAGCCCCGCCCCCATCACAACGCCCCCAAGCAAAATCCCGACCACCATCGGGTCAACCGGGAGACTTCCGTAAGCGATGAGAGCAACCACGGCTGCCGGGCACAGCACAACGCACAGCAGAGCATATTCGGCGCGAACCCGCCCCTTGAGCCAGAGGGCAAATGAGAGCGGGACGAGCGTCACCGACGCCCTGAGCCCCATGGAAAGAACCGAGTAGTTCAGAATCATGTCATCCCGGGATGCAAGGCAAAGCGATACGGCTACGGCAAGCAGAACCAGTATGAACACTCTCACGCGCAGTTCATCCCGCCCGTCTCTGGAGAGCACCGGGAAGAGTCTTCTGGCGATGTCGTAGTTGAAAATGGTGGCCACGCCAAGCGCAATGCCGGCTCCGCTGCCCACCACCGTTATCAGAAGCGTCCCGAGCACAACGCCAGCGGGGAACGCCGGCAGATGGATCAGAACAAATTCCGTCAGCGCCGCCTTTGCCTCGATGTCAGGGAAGTGCATGCGCATGTAAAGCCCCACGGCAATGGCGCATGCCCCAACAACCGGCAGCGTCATGGCGCTGAGCAAAACGCCGCGCCGGGCTTCCCGATCGCTTCCCGCATTGATGATCGCCTGGGCATAGATCTGCGAGGTCGCAACGCCGATCATCACGGAGAACAGAGCTCCGAAGTCCTTGCCGACTCCCCGATTGAAAAAGCTGAAGAAATCGACTGCGTGAGTGCGATTGAGCTGCTCCACCCCCTGCATGAACGAAGCGGCTCCCCCCGAGAGCCACAAGGCCGCAATCCCGCATGTGACCAGAGACAGCAGCACAAGAAACAGCTTGAGAAGACCTACCATGCCGGCGCCCTTGGTTCCGCCAAAGACGACATAGATCCCCATCAGCAGCGCAACAGATACAAAAGACCAGGCGAGCGGCAGCTCCGGAGCGACAACGGCGATGACGCTGGTGCCGGCGATGAGCTGGGAGAGGATGGCGATGAAGTTTCCCAGAGCGTTCAGAACCGATGCGACAAGCCCGGTCCGGGGACCGTACTCTTCGCCGATGATGCCGACGACGGTGGGCTTGCCGGTTCTGCGAATCGGCCGGCCGTAAACGAAATACAGGAACAGGAACCCGAGCAGTCCGCCGGCATGAAAGCACCAGGCGCTGTTTCCATAGACAAAGGCAAGCTGAGAGGTTCCGATGGTTCCCGATCCGCCAAGGTAAGTGCCGAGAATGACTCCGGACACAAGCGCGGAGTTCAGCTTTCCGCCTTTTTTCTTGTGCAGTCCCGAATAAACCGCCAGAAGCGCAATCATCATGACGCTTACCAGCATCCCGAAGAGCAGCATAAAACCCTCTGGTTCATAGACCGACGCCTGAGGCCGAATCGTGCTCCTCTTGACTGACTCGCGCCTGCCTGAAGCAGGCGCCGAAGTCGGATCACGGCAGACGCAGGTACGAAAAAACCCTGTCAAAACTGAGAATGACAGGGCTTTGGAATTTGTGGTGCCGGTGAGAGGATTCGAACATCCGACCTTCGCATTACGAATGCGCTGCTCTACCAGCTGAGCTACACCGGCACACGATTTTCACGTCAAACACAGTCCTGAAGGAATGCTCCGTCCGACGTGAGGAACGCATTCTATAGGACTTTGGCAAAAAAGCAAGTCCGAAAGACAAATTCTCAGTTTTTCTCTTCCGCACCATGCCCCGGCGAATGCCTCATTGCACGTGTTCGCTCAAAAACCGCTTGACTCTCTGAGCATCCGCAGGCATCACGGTCACGAACTGGGGCTTGCTCTCAATCCCCTCGTAGGAGGCAGGAATCTCCGGCTTCTCCCCGATGGCCTCGCGAATCGTTTCCTCGAACTTGGCGGGCAGAGCCGTTTCAAGCGTCAGCATCTTCACGCCGGGACGCTTGTGCTCCATGGCAACCTTGAGCCCGTCAGCCGTGTGCGGATCGATCATCACCTTCTGGTCGGCCCATAGCGCACGAATGGTGGCGAGGCGGTCTGCATGCGTGCTCTTGCCCGATTCAAACCCTGACTTCCTGACCAGATCAAACTCCTGCGCCGTGAGCTGGAACTGTCCTTTTTCAGCCACATCGTTCCAGAGGGCCCGCACGCGTCCGGCATCGCGCCCGACAATGTCGCTCACATAGCGCTCAAAGTTGGACGCCTTGGAAATGTCCATCGACGGAGAACTCGTCACGTAGGTGTGCGCTCGGTCGCGGACACGGTAAACACCGGTCCGGAAAAACTCGTCAAGAACGTCATTCTCATTGGTTGCAACAACCAGGCGCCCGACGGGCAGGCCCATCTGCTTGGCGATCCACCCGGCAAGAATGTCTCCGAAATTGCCGGACGGAACCGTAAAGTCGACCTCCTCGCCAGAGGCCGAACTCGCCTCCAGCCAGCCGCGGAAATAGTAGACAACCTGAGCGCCGATTCTGGCCCAGTTGATCGAATTGACCGTTCCGATCGAATGTGCCTGCTTGTACGCATGATCGTTGCTCACCGCCTTGACGATGTCCTGGGCATCGTCAAACGCCCCCTGCACGGCAATATTGAAGATGTTCTCGTCTTTGAGGGAATACATCTGGGCGCGCTGAAAATCACTCATGCGCCCGTGCGGCGAGAGCATGAAGACACGGATTCCTTTCCTGCCGCGCATGGCGTATTCAGCAGCGCTGCCCGTATCTCCGGAAGTGGCTCCGAGGATGTTGAGCTCGCCCCCCTGCCTGTCAAGCAGATACTCGAAAAGCGCGCCAAGGAACTGCATAGCCATGTCCTTGAAGGCCAGAGTCGGACCATTGGACAGTTCAAGAATGCCGATCCCGTCATATTTCCCGGAGAGCCACTTGACGGGAGTGATTCTGGAAAAATCCTCTCCGCGCCTGCCGCAGCAATACACCTCTTTGCGGTAGGTCTTGCGGCAGAGCGCCTTCAGATCCTCCGGCGGGATGTCATCGGCAAAAAGCCGGAGCACCTCGAACGCCAGGTCGGCGTAGGACAGGGAACGCCAGGACTCCAGCTGCCGGGCACTCACCTGCGGGTAGGCTTCAGGCAGGAAAAGCCCGCCGTCCGCCGCCAGCCCCTTGAGCACAATGGAACTGTAGGTGGCGCCGGTATTCTCGCCGCGGGTCGAAACGTAATTGACAGCCATGATGGTGTTCCTTCTCCCTGCAATGACTACTCGAGGTCTTCCTTGCGAAGCATGACGATTCTGCTCTTGACAAGGTCGTTTGCTTCAAGCACGGAGATGGCGCGTCTGACATCTCCCTCCTTGGCGGTATGGGTCAGCATGACGATGTCGGTCTGATCCTCTCCCGCCTCGGCTTCGCGCTGGATCAGCGTCTCGATTGAAATATTGTTGTCCCCGAGCACGCCTGCAATGACGGCAAGCACGCCGGGCTTGTCCGCCACGGCGATGCGCAGGTAGTACGAACTCACCGTCTCGTCCATGTGAAGCCAGTTGGGCCTTTCCATGTAGCTCACACGAGCGCCAAGAACCGGTACCTGGTGCTCCTTGGCGGCTCCAAGCATGCGCACCACATCCACAAGGTCTGCAATGACCGCAGAGGCGGTCGGCTGGGCTCCCGCGCCGCGCCCGTAGTACAGGGAATGTCCGACAGCGTCCCCCTTGACAAGCACGGCATTCATGACGCCCTCGACATTGGCGATCAGACGGCGCTTGGGCACAAGGGTCGGGTGGACGCGCAGCTCAACTCCGTCGTTTTCCCGACGCTTGGTGATGCCGAGCAGCTTGATGCGGTAGCCGAACTGTTCCGCGTATTTGATGTCCGAAGCCGACAGGGTGCTGATGCCTTCGACATGCGCCGCATCGAAATTGACCGGCGTGCCGAACGCTATGGCGGAAAGCAGCGTGAGCTTGTGCGCGGCGTCAATGCCCTCAATGTCAAACGTCGGGTCGGCCTCGGCATAGCCAAGCTTCTGCGCCCGCCCCAGAGCCTCGGCAAACGTAATCCCCTCGTCGCGCATCGTCGACAAAATGTAATTGCTGGTTCCATTGATGATGCCGGCAATCCATTCGACGCGGTTTGCGGCAAGGCCTTCACGCAGCGCCTTGATGATCGGGATGCCGCCGGCGACAGCCGCCTCAAAGGCCACGATCACGCCCTTGCGCTCGGCAGCCTCGAAAATTTCATTGCCATGCTTTGCGAGCAGAGCCTTGTTTGCCGTCACCACGTGCTTGCCGGACTCAATGGCCGCAAGCACGAAGGAGCGGGCGGGCTCAATGCCGCCCATCAGTTCAACGGCAATGGCGATTTCAGGATCGTCGGTGATCGAGTGCCAGTCTCCGCTCACCTCGACGTTCTTGCCCACAAGATGGCGCGCCTTGTCAAGCTGGCGGCACACAACGCGCTTGACCTGAATGGGGGCTCCCGCACGGCGAACCAGCAGATCGGCGTTGCGCTGAAGAACCTCATAGGTTCCCCCGCCCACGGTTCCGATTCCTGCCAAACCGATTTTGACTGCGTTCATGCGTATTCTCCTTCAAGCAAAATCACTCGTTTGTCTTCTGTTGCACGAGGTCCGGATTGATCAGGCCGTCCTTGCGGAACATCTGCTTGATTCCGTGAATCGCCTGCCGCGTGCGGTATTCGTTCTCGATCATGGCAATGCGGACATACTCATCGCCATATTCGCCAAAGCCCACGCCGGGGCTCACGGCAACCTTGGCTTTTTCGAGCAGCATCTTGCTGAATTCAACCGACCCCAGATGGCGGTAAGGTTCCGGAATCCGTGCCCAAATGTACATGGATGCCTTGGGGCTTTCGACGGGCCAGCCAATAGCATTGAGCTCCTTGACCAGCAGATCCCGTCTCTTCTGGTACTTCATGCGGAATTCTTCAACGCAGCTCTGATCCCCCTCAAGCGCTTCAATGGCGGCTACCTGCAGAGGGGTAAAGGTTCCGTAGTCGTGATAGCTCTTGATCCGAGTGAGAGCGTGCACCAGATGCTGGTTCCCGACCATGAAGCCGATGCGCCAGCCGGCCATGTTATAGCTCTTGCTCATCGTGAAGAACTCAACGGCCACCTCCTTGGCGCCCTCGACCTGCATGATGGAAGGAGCCTTGTAATCGTCAAAGCAGATGTCGGCATAGGCAAGATCGTGAACGATCCATACCCCGTATTTTTTGCCGAGTGCAACCAGCTTCTCAAAGAAATCCAGCTCAACGCACATTGCCGTCGGATTGGACGGGAACGCGCAGATCATCATCTTAGGCCGAGGCACCGTTTCAATGATTGCCCGTTCAAGTTCAGCAAGAAAATCCACGCCCGGAACCATTTTGACGCTGCGCACGTCGGCGCCCGCAATGATCGCGCCATAGATATGGATCGGATAGGACGGATTGGGCACGAGAACCGTGTCGCCCCGATCAGTGCAGGCAAGCATCAGATGTGCGATTCCTTCCTTCGAACCGATTGTCACAATCGCTTCCTTGTCCGGATCAAGATAAACATCGAACTTTCTCTTGTACCAGTTGCAGATCGCCTTCCTCAGCCGAGGAATGCCCCGGCTTGCCGAATAGCCGTGCGTATTGTCCCGGCTTGCAACCTCGATCATCTTGTCCACGATTCTCTTGGGAGTCGGGCCATCGGGATTGCCCATTGAAAAGTCGATGATGTCCTCACCGCGCCTACGGGCTGCCATTTTCAATTCGCCGGTGATATTGAAGACGTAGGGCGGAAGACGCTTAATGCGAGAAAAGTCGGTGTCCATGATGCAGTTTTCCTCTGATTGATCCAGCAAAGGACGAGTGTCGGGCTTGCCTGGAGGTTTCACACTTCCTTAAGCGTGCTAGATTACATGAATCGCCACGAACGGATTCATGGGCAGCGCTGCCGGACCGGCGCAAAACTGCGCCCGTTTGGAAAAGGTCTACGGTTCTTGGGTTTTTCGCCTACTGCCGTCGGTTCCTTTTCCCCGCTCCATGCTGGCTGCTGTCGCTTTTTTCCTGCTGCAAGATGTCCATTCTGATTTCTCACGTCCCCGGGTTTAATCTGAACCCTCCGCAAACCCCTTTCGATCCGTCTCGGGAAAGAGTTCTCGATCTGCTTGCCACCTACATCGGCCGGAGCGCTATTGACAGGATGATTGAAGCGGGCACCCTTGTTCTGATCCGAGGATATGAGAATTTTCCGCGCCTAGTGATCCGCGCCGTTCTGGCGGCATTCCCGCGTCCGTGCTGCGTCTTCGTGCAGCAACAGGGCGTCATCTACGTTGACGAAACCTGCGCCAATCGTCCGGGCTTTGCAACCGAGTTCATTCTTTGCGCAAGCTTCATCGCGCAGGGCAAGGATCCCGTTCTGTCCTCAATCCTCGGGCTGAGCTCCCTGGACCTGTACCAGCATCACATGCTCGGGACGAAACTGCGATCGCCCGCTGGCGGATATCTTCGCTTTTTGCTTGCGCACAAGACGATTTCATTGAAGTATTCCGGCCTGTGCATCATTGAGGAACTGCTGATCGGCATCCCTAAACTCAAGCTTTCCCTCTATCCGGAAAAACTCATCCGAACCCTCTCGCAGCTCAAACTGGGACAGAGCATCAAAGTCAAGGATCTCTTTGCGCTCGCGCTCATCCATGCCCAAAAAGCATCCGAATGCACTCCGGACCAGCTCAAGGAAAAAGGGCTCGACATATACAACCGCAAGCATCTGCGCAAACACCCGGCATCTCTGAGCGCAGCCGTGAAGCTGTGTTCCGAACCGCTGCCGCCGCTCTTCTGGTTCCTGCCGAAAAATGCGTGCAGCAAGGCCTTGTCGGGCGCGTTCAGCTACCCAATCATGGCGCTTCACCCGTATTGCGAAGATGACTGGACAGCGGAGCAAGAATTCCGGCTCCCCGGGGCAGGAAGCAGCCAGATGCTGGTTGCCTCTGCAAATCTTCGGCCGTTTGCCAAAATTAAGGTCCGCTATTGCGGGACCGTCTCACTGTCGGGCTATTCCGCCGCGTTGCTTCAGACATCGGCTGAAGATTCTCTTGCGAACGAAAAAACACCGCTCAACACCTTCCCCGCTGTTTTTTGCGAATCCCAAAAATTCCCCGTTTCCATCGTCTCGGCAGAGGTCAGCCCGACTTTTGACTGGGCCTATCTGAATCTGCGCATCAAAGACCTGGGAAGCCAGCCCATCCGCGCCCTTTGCACAAGCTGGGCGCTGCAGGCCGACAGGCTGAGGCTTTCCCGGAAATATCACGCGACCATTGCCTTCTGGGCCCATACGATCACCCCCGGGGCGGACAAGGACTCCGGGTCAATTGAACAGGTCCAGGCAGAGGACTGGCCCGCCTCCGTCACGCGCATCAAGGCTCTGTTCTGCAAGATGCAATCCCTGCCGGATCTCCCGCTGGTGATACTGGTCTGCAAAGTAGCCTCTGAAAGAATCTCGGTGATCGCTTCGAGCACCCTTTATAAAGACAGCCATATCAAAAGCGGGCAATATGTCACCATCACCGGCATGTTCCTTGCCGGGAATTTCACGAACAGGAAGCAAGCTTGGGCCGATCGCATGTTCAAGCACATTAGCCTCGAGCTTGACAACCTGCCTTACGGCCGTCGCAACCGAGAGTTGCGCCGGATGGCGCACGACGGCGATACAAACGCTCTTGTGCGGCTCACGCTAAGCGCCTGCAGGCATAAATCGGTGGAAGACCGCCTTGCCATGCTTGAAAACGCGGCAAGCCGGGGAAACAGGAAAGCAGCGACCGCCCTGTGCATGCTTTCTCTCAAAAACAGTGTGGAGCACCCCGGCGAGCGCACCAGTCGGGACACGGCTCAGAGGCTTGCCCGGTTTATCGATGAAAGGGACTTCCCTACAGTTGCCGAGCTGGCCTACGTAAGCGGAAACATGCTCGAGCAGATGCCTGAAGATTATCGGGAGTCCCTGTTCGAAACGGCTGCCCTGAAGCTCGGCAACGCAAAGGCAACATACCACTACGCAATGAAGCTGCTCGAAGGCGCTGCTCCCCAAAGCCCTCCGGGAGCCCGAGCCTACTCGCAGGCCCTGGCCGTGTATCTTCTGGCAAATTCGCTGGCCAGAGGGCTGGACCCGGCGGTTTACGATCTGGCCAAGTGTCTGGCTCTTGGGATTGGCGTGCAGGCCGACCCTGAGCGCGCGGCAGAGATCCTGAGACATTGCCGGGATCGCAATTTCATTCCTGCCACATACTGGTACGCTGGGTTCATGCGTGCCGGAACGGACTTTTTCACCCAATCAGGCAGCTGGCGCCGGGAACTGTTCATGAAAGGAATCGAAGAAGGAGATCCAGAAGTCATCCTGATGACCGCCCTTTTCTATCTTTTTGACATGGACAAACCCAAGCAGGACACCAACCTGATCGCCTACGCCCTATTAAAGCGCACCAGGGATACGCTGTGCGATCAGGAGTCGGCCTTCATCCTCTCCCAGCTCTCCATGCGCATGACTGCGGAAGAAAGAAAGCTGGCCCCTCTTTTTGATGTCTGGAAGGCACTCGGCATTTCCGAACCCAACGTCAAACTGCCGCTGGAAAACCGCACAGCCAGACTCGAGGGGCAGAGTCTCATGCACGGTTCGTTTGTCCAGGAACTTGACTCGGATTCCAAAGAGGCCATCTCAGAGCGGTTCATGTCTCAGATCAGATTCCTCACGGAAAATTCCTCTCCCTTTGCCTATGGATACTCGCAGGTTCATCCGGTTGAGCAAGACACAAGGCTGCGCCTGACAAAATTTGACGGCGATGAGAGCAGTAGGCGCAAGCTCAAGGCTGAACTGCTGATTGCCAGCTCGAAGTACGCATCTCCGGCACAATGGAGCCTGGGCTGCCTGTATCCGTTTTTTGAAACCGGCATTGAATGCATCGCAGTTGTGCGCATGGCCTTTGCCAATGATGAGCTTGCCGGAGCCGTACTAGTGGCTGGCTACAGAACATTTGACGACGATTATCAATCCGTGAGTTTCTTCGATCCTCTGTGGCCCCTGATGAGCAAAGCCTATCTGGTGGGCGAAACATACCGGTTCAAGCTCTACGCCCTTTGCGAGTCGCTGCACATTGTCGATCCTTCCATTCCTGGCATCAAGGCCAACGAATCCCCCCTTGGAGCAGGCTGCGAGCAGCTCGTTTTCGACTTCGAACACGGCCGCGCCCGGTTCACCTCTGAAATTCTTGGGATCCGGCATCATGTCTGCCAGATTGCCGGAATCGATTTTGCGATGCTCAAGGTGCATCCCGTTGTCAGGCAGAATACCGGTGCCGCTTTCATGCCCGTCTTCATCTCTGAAAAACTTTTTGCTGCCTGTCCCGGACTGAAAACCCATGCAACCGCAGCTCTGACCGTCGAAATGCATGGGTGGGCGGAGGATCTTGCCGTGGCTCCTAATACGACTACGCTGAACTGATGAACACTTCTCTGAAACTTGCTCTGCTTCTGGCAACTGCCGGCGTCTGCTCGCTGGCCTGCGCACTGGAGAGCCCGCTGCCCACGGCATCCTGGGTTCCGAAGCAGACGCGCAGTCAGGCTCAGTCCGCCGAGTACCTGACAGCGCTGCCCACTGCCCGGACATTTCTGGATTCTCTCAAGGCAGACGACTGCCGGACCTGGCGGCAAAAACTGGAAGCCGCCGTCGGCTCGGCTCCGGAGAACCCCCTGCTGGCCGCCAGGCTGCTCAAGGCCAGCCTCATTGAACTTGGCTTTGAGCCAGAGAACATCATCAGTTCGGACAATGTGCGCAAAAGCGATCCCGTGATCAGACGCAGCGTCTGTGTCCGCCACGGCATTCCCTCGCCGCAAGCTTCCGATCCCCTGCTCGTTTTCAGTACGCTGCAGACCGGGCAAGCAGCCAATACCGCCGCCATTTTCGCCCTTGCCCGCAACCTGCAGAGATTTCGTCTGGACACCGTCCGCCCCGTCTGGTTTTGCGCCGGCAGCAACGAGTCCGGCCTTGCCGAACTGCTCTCCGCCACCCAGCCTGCAGGCAGGACACACCACAGATTTTCGGCGCTCCTGCGCATTGAGGGAAACTCCCCGCAGGTCTTTGGCAACTTCATGGGCGAGAGGGTCTTTGACATCCAGCTCTCGTCCCGGGGCCTGACCTGGGATACAACCGACTCTCAGGCAAATGCCGGGGCAACTCTGCACGCCGTGCGCGATGCGCTTTTTGCCCTGTCGCAAGATGTGCACAGTCCGAAAACCGCCCCGTACACGCAAATAACGATCTCCGAGGTTTCGTGCTCACGCACGCTTCTGGCGCATGTCAAGCCCCACTGCCTGCTCTCCGTTCGCGTGAAATCACGCGATGAAGCCGCCATGGATTTAACATCCGAGCGAATCTTCGAGCGGGCATCACAAGTCCTGTCAGAGCGAAACCAGCAGAATTCGGCGAGTTTTCAGCTCCGCAGAAGGCCTGTCGGAAAGACTGCGCCCGGCGTTGCCTCTTCGAGCCTCGGAACAGTTCTGTCAGCCTGGAGAACCGCCCACGGGAAGCACCTGCCCGAGGATGCGTTCCTGAGCACGGCATTCATCTCTTCGGACGCCCTGTCGGCCTGCGCCATGGGAATTCCCAGCCTCGTCATGAGCACGATCGAACCGTATGCCCGGGATCGTCAGCGCCAGCGCAATCTGTTCGAGGTGCTTGCCCGAACCATTCTGGTGCTCTGCGGTGCAAAAATTGATGCGGCTCTCGTGCCCCCGGCTGACGGAGTCAATCTGGACTTTTCCTCCGATGGCGACAAATTCGAACCCGAACCCATCGGCATGCCCCAGATGCAGTTCGACACCCAAATCGTCCCAAGGCAGACCGAGGGACAGCTCGAGTAGCCGGCAGTCTGGCTAAGGCACTGCCTTCACCGTGATCACCCGGCTTGCCGTCACCCGCGACTCGTCACTCACCAAAACGTGATAGCGCCCCGGAGCAACCTTCACGCTGATGGTCTGGCCTGGAGCGCAGGCCCCGACAAAGCTGCCGTCCACAAACCAGGACAGTTTCCCTGCTGCGCTGTCCGACTCGGCCTGCAGCGCTACCTCGGTCTTCGCTCCGGAAGCGAGGCTGGCATAGAAAACCAGTCCCTTCTTCGGAAGCTGGATCTGAAGCTTGCGTCCGGGAACAGGCTCAGGCCGGCAGGCCGGCTCAAACTCCGGAGGCGGAGGCTTGACAATGCCCGCCAGTGCGAACATGCGCTCCAGATCGCTCGGCCAGACTTCCCAGACGATGCTTTGCGTCCTGCCTTGCTCGGGCATGCAGGCGCGCAGTCCGCTCTCGATGACAATGTCGATCCTTCTGTACACGCCGGAAGGCTTCACGGGGCTTACCCCGGGGATGAACCATGTCCGGGTTCTATCGCTGCACAGGGAAGTATCCAGGTCTCCGGTCTGCCTGCAAACCTCGATCCGCTCCACATTGAGCGTGCCGGGCGCCTGCTCGAAGTGATCTCTCAGGGGTTCCAGCGCCGCAAGCGCACGGGAAATCTCCCGCCAGAGCGGCAGCGCAGCCTGTGCGCCGACGAGCAGCGGGTTGGCCGTATTGTCAAAGTTTCCAACCCACACGGCAAGGACATATTCCCCGATGATGCCGCAAGCCCAGGCATCGCGAAAACCATTTGACGTCCCCGTTTTCACCCGCATCCGAACCTGCGTTCCATCGGCTCCGGGAACCGAATTGCCCGCCTGATCGTCCCCCAGCATCGACAACACGACAAAGCCAGCCTCGGGCGTGAGCAGCTGCCTGGGGGCGGATGCGGCCTGCTCTTCAAAGAGCGCGAGATCCCGCAGCACGCCTCCGTTGGCCAGCATGGCATAAAGCCGGACAAGATCGCGCATGCTGATCTCCGCCCCGCCCAGCGCCAGCGCGAGTCCGTAATGCTCACGGGAGTAGTCAAGCGGCACGCCGGCACTTTGCAGCAAGCCGTAGAGATCGGGACGCACCAGCCGGTTGGCCAGAAAAAGCGCCGGCACATTGCGGCTTGACCGAAGCGCCTCATGCGCCGGCAGCGGTCCGCGGAAGGAACGGTCGAAATTCTCCGGATCGTACCCTGCAAAGCTCTTCGGGGTATCGAGCAGAACGCTCTGGGGATGAATCAGCCCCTGCTGCAGCGCGAGCGCGTAGATGAGGGGCTTGAGCGTTGAGCCCGGCGACCTCTTTGCTCGCGTGCCGTCAATCTGGCCGCTGATGGAACTGTTCAGAAAATCAGCCGATCCGGCCAGAGCGGTGACCCGCATCGTTGGCCAGTGAAGCAGCATTGCGGCGGCGTTTTTCAGCCCGAAGCGGTCACCCCTGCGGGAAAACCGCCTCAGCCGCTCCTCGAGCATTTTCTGCTGCGGTCTGCTGATGAACGTATGAACCGCCCTGCCCCGCATGGGCCCCTGCACAATTTCCTGCGACAGGTGGGGAACCTCGAACGGCAGGGAGCGTTCCGAATGGACACGCAGCGGAGCCGATTCCGTCCTGCGGTGATGCCAGTAGCGATGCGCCGCCTCGTGAAATGCGGGATTCGCTTCGGACGGACGGCGCGCCGCCGGGTTTTGCGGCACCAGCATCAGGGCTTCGGATTCGGACAGGCTGAGCGCGGCAGGAGACTTGTGAAAATACACTCTCGCAGCGGCGGCCAGCCCCTCAATGTTGCCGCCATAGGGAGCCAGATTGAAGTACGCCTCCAAAATCCGCTCCTTGGAGAAATGCCGCTCCAGAAGCAGCGCCAGGTACATCTGGCGCAGCTTGCCGCCCACCGTATTGGTGCGCAGCCGATATGCGAGTCTCGCGACCTGCATCGTCAGGGTCGAGGCTCCCAGCCGACGCTGGCCAAAAACGGTCCCTGCAGCAGCACGCATGATGGAAAAGGGATTCACCCCCGGGTGATGCCAGAACCACCGGTCCTCGTAGGCAACCACGGCCTGAAGCGCTTCGGCCGGCACTTCCGAGAGCGGCATTCTGATCCGGTACTTGTCGTCATCGGTGAGGGCAACGCGGATCAGGCCGCCGTCCCTGTCGAACACGACGGTCGAAAAACTCTTCCCGGCAAGGGGATCCGGGCATTCAGCGAGCGAGAGCCATCCCCAAAAGAGGAACGCGGCAAGCAGCACTCCTGCCGCCAGCCGCAGCAAAGGGCGTGCCCACTGCGGACACGCCCTCAGTCTGGACGCTATGCCGGTCACTTCACCTGCAGCCGTCCAGATCCTGCCGTCGCATTCACTGTCGGCCGGTACATGTCTTCAGCCTGAACAGCCGGCAACCCGAACGTGCCGCGGGTCGTCGCCCGAGCCTTGTAGCTGAAGCAGCGCTCTTCAGGCTTGAGTTCGGCAAAGAAGATCACCCGATCCTCCCTGCGTTCAAACCGCAGAAGTCCTTCTGCCGCAGGCACGGATCCGTCCTTCTCGAGGACGGCCTCAAGACCGCCTGGCAGCATGTCGGTCACCACGGCATTGGGAACGGTTGCTCCGGGCGCCCTGGCGCAGACGCGCACCGTGAGCATGTCCCCGAGCCTTGCGCTTTGCGTGCTGGCTCCCGTGGAGTTGAAGTACTCGCGGCTTACTTCCATGCCATTGGCAGAGAGAGAAACCTGGCCCTTGTCGTAGCCCTCCTGAACAAGATGCAGCCAGAGTCCGTCGGGACTGCCCTCGCCCTTGACGGCAAATCGCGTGCACCCCGGTGCGCTCAGGGCATTCATCATGCCTTCGCGGATCTTGATGCCACCGGTTGCCGAGCCCTGCGTGCAGGCAATGGCAAAGTTGTCGGCTCGAGCTGCGTCAGCCTGGGCAAGTTCAACAAGCGCCCTTGCCGCCATGGCCTGGTCGATCGTCGAAGCGCCCTGGCTGAAGGCCGAATCGAGCAGCCCCTGCTGAACCTGCGCATCGACCGCCTTGTCCGGAGCAACGCTCTTCTGGGCAAGAACAAACACAGCCCTTGCCATGCCGCTCGTCACAAACTGGTCGCTCGTCGGCTGGATCGCCGCGGGCATGCGCTCGGCGGCTCTTCTTGTCAGCCTCAGACGCCTGAAGCCGTCAGCCATCATGGCGCTCACGATGTCCTTTTCCCAGTTTCTGGCATTGCGCTTGAACCAGGACTCGATCGTATTGAACGCCCCGGTCATGATTCTGCCATCGCGCTGCAGCACCCAGGCCGCATAGGTCTTGTAGCGGGCATCCTGCAGATTGGCCGGAGTGCGGGCGGCCGCATACTCCATCTCCTGCAGAACTGATCCGGCAAGTCCCTCGGGCACGGCAAGGCCATGTTCGCGCATGAGAACGAAGAAGTCCCCGGCATACGCTGTCACAAAGCTGGTCGCATTGCCCCAGTGTCCCGGCCAGAGCGTCACAGTGCCGCCGGAGCTCGAGGCGCGGATTGCACTGACGGCGCGGCTGATCGCCTCCTTGGCTCTTTCAGCGAACTTCGCCTTCGGGTCCGAAAGCCCAAGCTTGTCCCTGAGCTCCGGAGCGTCCCACAGCACAACATAGGGAACGGCCCGGCTGATGATCTGCTCGGTGCAGCCATACGGGTATGCGTCAAGCTTTTCCATCAGCGAGCGGATCGCCAGAATCTGAGCCGGAGACACCGCAAGTTCCGTCTTTGCCTGGTAGGGATAGAGCGAGCGCACCGCCGCAACTTCGTAAGTGCCGGGAACCTGAGGCACGGCCGCCTGGGCAAGCGCCTTGGCGGTTTCCGTTCTCTTCAGGGCACCAAGCGGGCGCACTGCCAGGGACTGGGTGCGGACAACCGACTGCTCGGAGCCGGCAATCTTTGCACTCACCCGTACCGGGCTGTCTCCCAGAACATCCTTCACCGTCACGGTAAAGGGAACGGATGCTTCCTTGCCCTCGGCAACTGTCAGAGTCTGCGACAGCTTTCCGGATACCAGGGACAGGTTCTCCGGCAGTTCGATCGCAACATCGACCTTTGCATTGGGACCGCTGCCCTTGACCGTATCTGGCCAGAGCCGGCCGCCATGGCGGCATCGGGAGCACTGGCAACAGCCATGATTCTCATCTTGCCGTTGAAGTATTCAGGAACGGGAATTCTGAACTCGGCACCATTCGGACCAGCCTTCACCGGATCGCTCCAGTAGGCAAAGGGCGGTTCGCTCTTTCTGCGGAAGGGATTGAGGAACCTGCCGCCGACAGCATCCATGCCGCCGCCGAAATGCGGAATTCTTCCGGATATGCGTTCATGCGTCGGCATGAGCAGATCCATCGCCTGACGCGTGGTCACATCCAGCGCACGGTTTCCGAGCAGATCAGCAAGCGGATCAGGCGTCCTGTATCCGGTGAGCTGCAGCACCCCCTCATCCACGGCGAAAAGCTGGACGCGGGCATCGCGATCGGCCTTGACGCGGACGGCAAGCTCCTGCCCCGGAAGCACGCTCTCGGGCGACTGAACGTTGACACGCAGCGCCCGCTTTTCCACCGCTGCCGTAAAGGGCGCAGCGGCAAACGCGTACGGCTTCATGTAGAGCGCATCGGAATCAGGCGAGCGCATGAGCGACACATTGACGTACCCCTTGCCCTCGAACCCTTCGGGAATCCGGATCGAGTGGACATTTTCCCCGGGGTTGACCTTGAACCAGGCATGCGTCACGACACTGTCCCGCTCGATCGTTGCAAGCGCCGTGCCGGCAAAGGGAGAGCTGAGTCGGAACTGGATGGACTGAGCAGCCTTGTATGCAGACTTGTCGAGCCGCAGGCGAAGTTCTCCGTTGGCAAGCACCGGTTCCTGTCCCGGCTTTGCGAGAAGGTTGCCGGCGACGGTAAACGGAATGGAAGCCAGAAGCTGTCCATCGCTTCTGCGCACCGTCACCAGATATTCGCCAGGCACGGATGTCGGCATCTTCCAGACGGTTCCGCCCTTTTCGATGTCAAGCGCAGAGCTCGAGATGTCCGAATCAACCGGAGCGGACTCATACCGGAAGTTCCCCCGGGTATCGCTGACCAGGGTATTGACGTAGCGCCTGGCAGAAAGAGTCACCCTTGCCTTGCTGACGCTGACGGACTCAAGATTGTTGTCAAGCACCAGGAACCGAAGCCCTGCCTTGGCATTTTGTCCGACGTACTCCAGATTGTTTGCCTCACCCTCAGGCTTGTAGCCCAGAACCACATCCCGGGGCGAGACCAGCATCCGAACGGTTCTGGAAACCGCTCTGCCGCCCGTCTTTTCAAAGCCCTCGAGGTTGACCTGGGCCGAACTTGTCGACTGAACCATCTGGTCAAGCGGCAGGGCGAAATTCACTTCGCCCTTTGCGTTGGTGCTGGAATCGGCCAGAGTGAGCGTGCGCTCGTTCCCGTCCCGCACCGACTCATCGGCAAAGGTGTAATCGGAAAATTCGGCAAACGAAAGCCTTGAGGGCGAAACCCTGAGCTCTGCCGTCACGCGATTCTGCGCGGCCGGCTCGCCGTACAGGTTGTCCAGATGCACGGCAACCTGATGGTTCTGGCCGGGAGCGACACGCAGCCACCCCTTGGGCATGCCGCCCTTGACCGACGCCTTCATGGCGAGCGTGTCGGGCTGGAATTCCTCAAGGCGGGCAAACGCGCTGCCGATCACCACCGAGTCGTTCTTGCCGGAAGCGAACGAGAGATCAAGCCGATACATGCCCGTGCGCGATTCGGGCTGAGACTTCCAGCGAACCGTGCCGAGGCCGTCCGAGGAAACCGTCAGATTCTCCTCGAGCACCTTGAGCCCGGCAGGATCGTACAGAGTCGCCTTCAGAGGCAGATTGTCGGGAAGCTTCTTCCAGTCCTGGTGCCGGATCACATAACCGAAGTTGAGTTCCGAACCAGGCATGAAAACTCCGCTCTGGCTGTAGACGGAGGCGTTGATTCCGTTCTGGGAAGCGTGCAGCCCCCCGGTTGCAAAACCGCTGTAGTCAACCGTCCTTGCACCGTCAACAAGCGGCAGCCAGGCAATGTCATCGCCCTGAACAGCCACGACGGCCACGGGACGCTTTTCCCTGTCAAGGCCAAAAAGCGACGGCAGATCGGCACGACCCTGCGCATCGCTGCGGCTCTCGCAAACCGGCGTGCCATTGGCGCCAAGGACCTGCACCTGCACTCCGGAAGCCCCAGTCCCAGTCGAAAGCTTTTCAGTAAACACGGTCATCGCGCCGTCGGCCGCGGTTTTTGCGATAAGCCCCAGATCCGTGACGAGAATGATCTTGCTCGACTGAACCTGCTGCTCTTCGCCCTTGAATCCGGAAACAGTCAGACGCATCACGCCGTGAACAGGTCCGGCAGCCTGAGCCATCTTGGCCAGGGGGAGCGATGTGAACAGCGGCTCACCGGATTTTTGCTTTGGCAGATCGATGACGCCCTCGGAGGCCGTGCTCATGGTATCCAGCTCGGAGTACTGGTCTTCAAAGGTCGTGTTCTGGGCAAGAAGGGCAAGGAACGGAGCCTTCACCTTCTCAAGCCGCCACTTGACCCGCGTCAGCCCAAGCGTGTGGATGTCCACGCTTTGCTGGGCAGAAAGCGGAAGAACGTGCCCGGGCTGCAGGAAGTTGAGTTCCGGCCTGTCCTGGGGCACATCCAGAATGAAGCGACGCACCCGATTCAGCCTGAGCCCGCTATCCGATGTGAGGGATGGCTTCATGGCTGCAAGCAGACCTCTGCCAGCGGGAACTGGCACCTTGATCCGCGTCACCGTCGTGAGTTCCTCTCCGGGCTGCAGAAGTTCTCCCGTGATTTTCTGAGCCCTCTCCAGGTCCTTGGCTGCAATGGCCGGCATCACCGACCAGCGTGTCGCCCTTGATCCCTTTTCCTCCGCCTTGAGCGGCAGAATCAGCAGATCCAGATTGTTGAGCACTTCCTGGGGCTTGACCAGGAGCGTGGTCTTCACCTCCAAAACATATTCTCGGGCAAGCGAGTCGCTGTATGCGCTTTCAATCTTCATTGAAGTCACATTCATCAAGCTATCCGTGCCCGTGACAGCCATCCGGGACACAGCCTTCGGAGCCGCTCCCTTCGCGCTGCCCTCTATGGCTCGCTCGCCATCCTGCCAGCTAAAGCGCGGCACTCCGTCCACGCGGATCTGCGCTTCGGCATTGCGCTTGGGAAGAGAAAGGATATTTGCACTGACGACCACCTCATCGGCAGTCTCATTCCAGACAAAGGTCGGCTCGGACAATGTCAGGCCGCTGCTCTTGGACACAGGCTCCAGATGGATCCGCTTTTGCATCGCAGCCTTGTTGACCGGCCAGATGAAGCGAAGCGGTACGGATATGGCGTGAGCCCCCTTCTTCGACGGATCGATCCAAAGCGTTTCCCTGGCAATCCGAACGGCCTGAGGCTGAGTGGTGTACGACACTTCCTTTGCAACCTTGATCCGGTCCGACATCGGCAGGGATGCCAGCGAAAGCTGATATCTGGTTTTCGGAGAGAGCGAAGTCTTCGGGTAGAACCTGAGCGTTGTCGGAGACACCCAGCGCCATACGCCTTCAGCGCGCGGATTCATGGCAACTTCTGCTATCTGCCCCTCAATGCCGGGAGCAGGAGCGGCACATCCTGCGTACCACTTGTTGCCGTATAGCTGCTTGCAGCGCGCGGCGTCCATGTTCAGGGACAGAGTCAGCCCCTGCTGCCAAGAATCAATGGCGGGATTGCTGATGCCCCAGATGCGGAAGGCATCCGACGCACTTGCCGGAAGCGCTCCTAGACACGACAGGGAAAAAATCAGAGAAGCTCGCAGGCACCTGGCCCGGACTAGGGAGGATCGATTCTGCATCATGACAGTGCCCTCAACGTCAATATCCAATGGGGTTTATTCTATGTCAGAGCAAAAGACACGATCATCTTTGCAGCCAAGGGAGAGCGGTTTTTGCTCAACAGACCAGCAAAAAAAGATATATCAAGTCCTGGCAGTGCAAAGCCTCCGAGCCGACACAGCAAAAGCAGCACCGGACACTCTGCTCGAACCGCCGCTCTTCAGGAAACAAAAAAGCTCCGAAATCCTGTCGAATCTCGAAGCTTCCGATTTTTGCGTCTGTCAACGGTTGGTGCGGGAGGCCGGACTTGAACCGACACGCCTTATCAGCGTCAGGACCTAAACCTGGTGCGTCTACCAATTTCGCCACTCCCGCGCCTGCACCCTGCCCCTTTCAGGTCAGGGTGCGCATTCTAGCAAATGGCAAAAAAGCATTAATGCTTCTCGGGGTTCTTGCCCTTGCCCTCATGATCATGGTGATGACCGCAGCAGCATTCACCTCCCTTGTGATCATGATGATGGTGGCCACAACCGCACTCGCCTTCACCGTGATCGTGGTGGTGGCCACACCCACATTCACCTTCCTTGTGATCATGATGGTGGCCGCAACCGCACTCACCTTCCCCGTGATCATGATGATGGTGGCCGCAACCGCACTCACCTTCCCCGTGATCATGATGATGTTGGCCGCAGCAGCACTCACCTTCCTCATGATCGTGGTGATGATGACCGCAACCGCACTCGCCTTCACCGTGGTCATGGTGATGATGACCTCCGCAACCACAGCCACAGCCGCAGCCTCCATGCCGGCGAGGAAGCGGCACGGGTTCAAAGGCAGACTCAACCTCTTCGACGGTCAGCCCGACGCTTTTGAGCAACTCCTTGAGCTGAGCATTGAGAGGAAGGGCAAAACCACCCTCGGACTGCGCAACACGAATGCCGCGTGCCACCAGGGCATACACTGCCTGCTGCATCAGATCCATATCGCCGGTTACCTTGAGGATTGTCTCGACGCCAGCCTGGATGACGTAGAAATGGCCGCGTTCATCAACCAGAACGTCACCAACTTCCAGCGGCCGGGTTTCCCCAAGCGAATTCTCCAGCTTCTTGCCTGCAACCGTTTCAAAGGCCTGGGGCAACTGCAGGCGATCAGCATATGTCAGGACAATCTTGTCAGCGCGTGCAAGCAGAGTCGGGGCCGGAGCTGATTCCGGAGAAAGCAGTTTCGTAATTTTCATAATGATTTAAATCCTGTCATCTCAAAAGAGTTCCGCATTTTAGCAGAGCACCCGTTTGACTTTTCGAGCGCTACGCCGAGCGTTCGCGAACAGCGGTCAAGGCGTCGGAAATGCGGTCTACCGCAATGATTTCAAGTCCCTCGATGGGAGTTTTCGGAGCATTGGCCCGGGGAATCACGGCAATGGAAAATCCCAGTTTTGCCGCCTCCCTGAGCCTTTCCTGACCGCGCGGAGCGGGACGGATCTCGCCGGCCAGCCCCACCTCTCCGAAGACCACAAGTCCCTTTGGCATCGCCCTGTCGGCAATGGAGCTGCACACGGCGAGCAAAACCGCCAGATCACTGGCCGGCTCATTGATTTTCACGCCTCCGACAGCATTGACAAAGACATCCTGATCAAAGCAGCTCATGCCTGCATGCCTGTGCAAAACCGCCAGAAGCATCGCAAGCCGCTGGGCATCAAGCCCCACGCACAGCCGCTTGGGCGAGGGCAGATGCGTCCCGTCGACAAGCGCCTGCACCTCAACAAGCAGCGGCCGCGTGCCTTCCTGAGTGACCATCACCACGCTGCCCGGCACACCTTCCCGATGCTCGGACAAAAAGATCGCCGACGGATTTGAAATGCCGCGCAGTCCGCGGTCCGTCATGGCAAAAACACCCAGCTCGTTCACTGCGCCAAAACGATTCTTGAAGGCACGGACAAGTCTGAAATTGGAGTGCTGATCTCCTTCAAAGTACAGCACCGTATCGACAATGTGCTCCAGCACTCTGGGCCCGGCAAGCGAGCCGTCCTTGGTGACGTGTCCAACGAAAAACAGCGTCACATTCGCGCTCTTTGCCAGGCGGGTCAGCCTGGCGGAACACTCCCGGACCTGCGTCACGCTGCCCGGCGCACTCTCCAGCGCACTGCTGAAAAGCGTCTGAATCGAGTCGATGACAATGAATTCCGGTGCATCCTCAAGCAAAGCCTTCTCGATCTTTTCAAGCTCGATCTCGCTCATCAGCTTGAGGCCTTCGGGAGCAATGCCCAGACGCTTTGCCCTCATGGCGACCTGTCCGGCCGACTCTTCGCCCGATACGTAAAGCGCGCTGCGACCCTGGGCCACCAGCCGGCTCATCACCTGCAGCAGCAAGGTCGATTTGCCGATTCCAGGGTCTCCGCCGATGAGGCTCACTCCCCCGGGAACCAGTCCGCCCCCCATGACCCGGTCAAACTCCTCGAATCCGGTGGGGATCCGCGGCAATTCGCTGGCATCGACCTCGGAGAGATCGACAACCTCGCAGGACTGCACGAGCCCCTGCGCCAGATGCCGATCCGATCCGAAACGCTCGGCAGCACCACCAGCGGGGATGCGAAACTCCTTCATGGTGTTCCAGGCTCCGCAATGCGGGCACTTTCCCTGCCATTTGATGCTGGAGCCGCCGCAGTCCGAGCAGACGTACTGGACTTTGGTCTTGGCCTTGGCCATTGCGCTACTCCTCGTCCACCCGCACATTCACGCGCGGAGCCAGGGCGCAAAGCAGCTCGTAGCCAATCGTGCCGCAAAGCTTTGCGACCTGATTGACGGGAATATGTTCACCCCATAGTTCGACAATGCTTCCCACCGTCGCCTCAGGCACATCCGTCACATCGATCTCAAGCATGTCCATGCTGGTTGCCCCGACCAAGGGAGCAATCTTTCCCTCCACCCAGGTTGGAGCCCCGTTCGGCATCGATCTCGGATATCCGTCCGCATACCCGCAGGCAACCACGGCGATGCGGCTCGGGCGCGAAGCGATCCAGCGCGAACCATAGCCAACGGCATCCCCCGCCTGGATATTCTGAATCGCAATGATCTTTGCCGAAAAAGTCATTGCAGGGCGCACATGAAGTTCACGCTCGGAAATATTTGAATCCGGGCTCGCGCCGTACAGGATGACTCCAGCCCTCACGGCGTCCCCGCCGACTTCAGGATGAAAGAGCGTAGCCGCCGAATTTGCCAGGCACTTCTCCCCCTGGGTGCTGCCGATTGAACTCATCCGGTCCAGCTGCTTTTCAAACGTTGCCGGTCCGCCCTTGGTGTAGGTCGGCTCCGCATTGGCAAAATGCGTCACGGCTCCGCATACGGTCACCCCCGCTATTGCCGAGAGTTCCCGGACAACCGCCTGGTATTCTTCCGGCCGGAAGCCGAGCCTGTTCATCCCCGTATTGATCTTGATGTGGCAGCGCAGATTCTTGAACGGCGCGTTCCTTTTGAGAACATCAATCATCCAGGCACTGTGCACGATCGTCTCAACCTCGTGCTGCTCGATTTCGGGAAGCTCCTTCTGGCTGAAAAAGCCCTCAAGAAGCAAGATTCTCTTTGTCCAGCCGCACTCTCTGGCCCGAACCGCCTCGCTGACTTCCAAAAGAGCCAGGCCATCGGCTTCAGAAAAAGCCTCGACGGCATTTCTCAGACCATGCCCATAGGCATTTGCCTTGACGACGGCCCAGACGGCACGGCCGCCCGCGGCCTTGCGAACGACTTGAAAATTGTGCCGGAGAGCCTTCTTGTGGATTGTCACGATTATGGGTCTGGTCATCGTCTAGCCTTCTAATAAAACCAATTTGACGGACATGCCTG
This sequence comes from uncultured Sutterella sp., assembly GCA_900315045.1. Taxonomy (GTDB): domain Bacteria; phylum Pseudomonadota; class Gammaproteobacteria; order Burkholderiales; family Burkholderiaceae_F; genus Duodenibacillus. The sequence goes on from OMXR01000009.1 coordinate 43,543, forward strand.
TGCGGCAGAGCCGAAATGCTAAACGAATTCGCATGCCACGGAGCAGAAGCGGCATGCCATATCTGCTCTACCCTCAATCTCCAAAACCGACTTTGCGACATCGAGTTTCCCCCACTGCCCGGTTCTGCACAATGGAAAAATCGCTAAACTGCCTAAGTTTGCAGATTTGTCGAGAGTTTTGATTATGAAGCGTGGCTTTTACACGATCCTAAGTGCCCAGTTTCTGTCGTCCCTTGCTGACAACGCCCTGCTGATTGCAGCCAGTGCTTTGCTCACCAGCCTGAATGCGCCGGACTGGATGACGCCGCTGCTCAAACTGTTTTTCGTCATCAGCTACGTGCTGCTCGCCGCCTGGGTGGGAATCTTTGCCGACCTGATGCCCAAAGGCCATGTCATGTTCATCACCAACGCAATCAAGGTGATTGGCTGCCTGATGATGCTCTTCGGCTCGCACCCGCTTCTGTCCTATGCGGTTGTCGGCATAGGCGCTGCCGCGTACTCTCCGGCAAAGTACGGAATTCTCACGGAACTGCTTCCGGCTGAAAAACTCGTGATCGCAAACGGCTGGATGGAGGGCCTCACCGTCGTTTCCATCATTCTCGGCGTGGTGCTGGGCGGCGTGCTCATCCACCCGTCGGTCGCCGATGTCGTGCTTCACTCCATCCACCTTGATGCTCTCGGCATCAATTCGCATCCCGAAGCCGCCATTGCCGTCATCGTTTTCATCTACGCAGCAGCCGCTGCCGTCAATCTGGCGATTCCCGATACGGGAGCCCGCTATCCGCGCAGTTCCTTCAGCCCCGTCGACAGCATCCGGAACTTCGCCAAATCCTGCGCGATTCTCTGGAAGGATCGCCTGGGTCAGATCTCGCTTTCCGTCACGACGCTGTTCTGGGGTGCCGGAGCCGTCCTTCAGTTCCTCGTCCTCAAATGGGCTGAAGTGAACCTCGGCATGAATCTGTCGCAAGGGGCAATTCTCCAGGCCGTCGTCTCCGTCGGCGTTGCGCTCGGCGCAGCCGGAGCCGCAGTATTCATCCCGCTCAAGAAATCCCTCACCGTTCTGCCGATGGGCGTGGCAATGGGGCTGGTTGTTTCCGCCACCAGCTTCTATGACATCCAGACTGTCACGGGATCCGTTTCGCTCTTCGGCCTGAACATCAGCTTCGGCATCATCATTGCCGGCCTCATCATGATTCTGGTTGGCGTGCTTGCCGGATTCTTCGTCGTGCCGATGAACGCCCTGCTGCAGCACCGCGGCCATGTGCTGATGAGCGCCGGCCGGTCCATTGCCGTGCAGAACTTCAACGAGAACTCTTCCATTCTCACCATGCTGGGCGGCTACGCACTGCTCATCAAGTCGGGACTTTCAGTGCAGGGAACCATGATCACTTTCGGCCTGTTTGTTGCCGTGTGCATGTCGCTTGTCATCATCAAGCACCAGCGCAACCAGCGGGAGTACGACAGCCTGCACCTGATCGGCGAGGAAAAGCGCCACTAGAGTTTGAGCAGCTCAAGCACGGATTTCACCCCTGCGGGCATCTCTCCCTGAGCGCCCGGCAGGGGTCTTTTGCCCTGGCGGCTATGGAAATCCGAACCGCTTGATGCATAAAAGCCAAAGCGCTCGGCCGCTGCCAGGCATATTCCCGTGTACTGCGCACTCTGGCTTCCGCTCACAACTTCAATGGCCTGACCGCCAGCCTGCTGAAAATCGGCCATCAGTCCGTCGAACTGCCATTGTTCGGTGAGGCGATACCTGCCGGGATGCGCAAGAACGGCAACGCCTCCCGCACCGCGGATGGCGCTGACTGCGTCTGCCAGCGCGGGCCAGAGCGTTGGGACAAACGCCGGCATTCCGTCTCCGAGATATTTGTCAAAGGCCTGCTGCAAGTGCTCGACGTGTCCTTCGGATGTCAGTGCCTGAGCAAAGTGCATGCGTGAAATGATCGCCGGATTCCGGGCATACTTGAGCGCCTTCCCGTACAAATTGGGAAAACCGAGGGATTCGAGCTTTTCTGCAATTTTCACCGCCCTTGCCGAGCGCTGAGCGGAAATGCCGCCGGCAAGCCGTGCCAGGGTTTCGTTTTCCCGATCGATCTGCAGGCCCACGATGTGGATGCACCGGCCGGCCCAGAGCGAGGAAATCTCAATGCCGTTTACGAAACGAAGCCCGACTTTTTCCGCTTCATCCGAAGCGGCCTGCAGGCCGCCGAGCGTGTCATGATCGGTCAAAGCCACAAGATCCAACCCGCGCTGATGCCGGGCAAACCGCATCAATTCGGCGGGATCCAGTTCCCCGTCGCTGCTCGTCGAATGCATGTGCAGATCAAGCTTCACTTTATGTCCCTTTCATTAGCCTCGCCTGCAGTGCTTGGCTAAAATGCTGACTTTTCGATTACGGCCAAAAATCCGCTTCAGCCTATCACACAAAATGCCGGCTCACATCGCAAAAACTCCTTAGAACCAATACCCTAAGCTATCGAGCCGGCTGGACAACCGATGTAAAACCACTATGACTGACAAACTTCTCAAACTGTTCTTCCCCAAGAAAAATTGCCGCGCCCAGGTTCTGCACATGGACCAGGCCTGGGAATCCATGGTGCGCAACCAGAATCTGCCGCTGCCCGTGAAAAGGATGCTGGGCGAGATGACGGCTGCAGCCTTCATGCTCGCCGCCAGCCTCAAGTTCGACGGCTCGCTCGTGCTGCAGCTGCAGGGGGACGGACCGGTCAAGCTGGCTCTCGTGGAAGTCAGATCCGGCCTGATCGGCAGAGCCACCGCGCAGCTCAGGGTTCCCGCCGAATCGATTCCCGGCGACATCTCATTCAAGCAAATGGTCAATGCGACCGGAAAGGGACGCTGCGCCCTGGTTCTTGACATGGCAGGCAGACGCCCCGGCGATCAGCCCTACCAGGGCGTTGTTCCCCTTGGCGACGTGTCTGTGGCCCAGGCGGTGGAAAGCTACATGACCCAGTCCGAGCAAATCGAAACACGGCTCTGGCTCGCATCGTCCGACATTTCCTGCGGCGGTGTTTTGCTCCAGCAGGTAGCTGCAACCGGCGGCACCCTGCCCACCGAGGAAATCGACCCGGAGGGCTTTGCCTCCCTGGTGATGATTGCCCAGACCGTCAAGGCCGAAGAGCTGCTGGCGCTGGACGCCTCGGACACCGCCACGCGCCTTTTCTGGGAGGACAACCCCAAGGTGATGGACACGCTGCATCCGAGCTTCTCCTGCCGTTGCTCCAGAGACTCGGTTGCCAGGATGGTCAAGAGTCTTGGAAAAGAGGAAGCCGAATCGATCCTTGCGGAACGCGGCCGCATTGAGGTGCGCTGCGAGTTCTGCGGTTCGAACTATCTGTTTGACAAGGTCGACATCGAAGAGATGTTCGCCGACCCGGCATTCAAGGGACAGACGAGCCAGACCACCCACTAGGCGAGAGCCGTCCCCTCAAAGCAAAACCTCCAGCCTTTCGGCCGGAGGTTTTGCATTTTCTGGTACCAGAAAACTGTCGATTAGGCAGCTTCCTTGCGCACGATGCGCTCGCGGATGCGGGCGGCCTTGCCGGAACGGCTGCGCAGGTAGTACAGCTTGGAGCGAGCAACGTCGCCGTAGTGCTTGACCTGGATCGAAGCAATGGTCGGCGCATAGAGCTGGAACGTACGCTCAACACCTTCGCCGCTGGAAATCTTGCGGACGATGAAGGAGGAGTTCAGACCGCGATTGCGACGGGCAATCACGACGCCCTCGAAAGCCTGAACGCGCTTGCGCTCGCCTTCGATCACGTTCACCTGCACGACAACCGTGTCACCGGCACGGAAATCGGGGATGGTCTTGCCCTGAGTAAGACGGGCGATCTCTTCCTGTTCCAGAGTCTGGATGATGTTCATCATTTTCTCCAATACCATCATGCGGCGGCCTGCTTGTTGTTCAAAATCGCCGTCCAGAGGATGGGTTTTATTAAAGGAAGACCGCAAGAAACTGCGGTCCACTAAATGCAATGGCGTTCAACTCAGTTTTTCCAAGTACGCCTCGTCCTTCTTGGACAACTGTCCAAGGGAGCGCGCAATTTTAATCATATCGGGGCGGCTTTGGAAAGTTTTCTCCAAAGATTTTTCGCGGGTCCACTGGGCGATGTTGGCATGATGCCCGGAGAGGAGAACTTCAGGAACCGGCTGCCCCCGCCACACCTCCGGACGCGTGTAGTGCGGAGCGTCCAGCAATCCCGTGGCGAACGACTCATCCAGGCTGGACAGATCCTTGATCGCTCCGGGCAGCTGCCGGATGACGGCATCCATCAGACAGCACGCGGCAAGCTCCGCCCCAGACAGCACAAAGTCCCCAAGGCTGATCTGCTCATCGACAAAGGTCTGCAAAAATCTTTCGTCAATCCCCTCATACCTGCCGCACACCAGAACAAGCTCCGAGCGGGGTACGGAAGAAATGGCCCGCACCCTCTGATCCGTGAGCCGCTCGCCGTTCGGGGCAAACGCAAACACCGGACCATGGTTGCCCGCCTTGCGGATCATCTCAAGAGTCAGGGCTAGCGGCTCGGCCATCATCACCATGCCGGGCCCTCCGCCAAAGGGGCGGTCGTCTACCGTCCTGTGCAGATCCTGCGTCACATCCCGCGGGTTCCAGAAATGAACATTCCACAGGCCCCGCTTTCTGGCTCTTGCCGTTATCCCCGACTCGGTAATTGCTGAAAACACCTCGGGGAACAGTGTGATGACATCAAAGCGCATGGCCATGGATCCTCACACCCAGTCCGAATGCCAGTCAACGCGGATCACCCGCTCATCCGTATCAATGTCTTCGACATACTGCTCGACCACGGGGATCAGATACTCCCGGCCGGACTCGGGCGCATTGCTCCGAACCACGAGAATATCCTGCACGCCATTGTCGCTGATGTCGCAGACCGTCCCGAGCTCCTCGCCCTCCCGGTTGATGACGCGGCAGCCAATAATGTCGACGGCCCAATGCTCGTCCTGATCCGCAAGATCGGGAAAGTCTTCACGGAAAAGCGCGATCTGGCCGCGCAGACGATCAGCGTCCTCCTTGCTGTCGATGCCTTCGAACTTGGCGATCAGCTGTGCGCCATGGTGCTTGAGCTCAGTCACAAGCAACGCCCTTTGCTGGCCGTTCATCGCAATGAAATGCCAGGTCTTGGCCGCAAAAAGCGGCTCTCCCTGTTCAAAGGGAACGATACGCACCCATCCGCGCACGCCGTACGCTCCGCCTGTTCTGGCAATCGAAAGGAGTTCTTTTTGCTCGGTCATAGGTTTCTTCCGGATACGAAAAAACGGCCCCCGAATGAACTCGGAAGACCGTTTTGGATTTTACTGAAGAGGCTCGGCGTCATGTGGCCGCAGGTAGATACCGGTCCTTAACCAAAGAGGAAAACCGCCGGATGCATTCGAGTGTGCTTTGACACGGGAGGCACGGCATCACGGACGAAAGGAACCGCGAGCAGCTTTACGACAAATCCTCGCCTGCTTCAGTGAGAATCTCTGTCGAATTAGGCAGCCTGCTGAGCCTTGCCCTCAACCTTGATGATGCGGGCAACGGTGTCGGAGAGCTTGGCGCCATTCTTGACCCAGAAAGCAACGCGCTCGGCGTTGTAGGTCAGGCGCTGGGCACCCTCGGCAACCATCGGGTTGTAGAAGCCAAGACGCTCGTTGAAGCGGCCGTCGCGGCGATTGCGGGAATCGGTGGCAACGATGTTGTAGAAGGGACGCTTCTTGGCGCCGGAACGGGAAAGGCGGATAACGACCATTTTTTCCTCTTTTAGTTAATTCGGCGCCCGTACCAGGCGCCATCAGTCAAACAAAAGCGTC
>OMXR01000060.1:0-14172 GCA_900315045.1 uncultured Sutterella sp.
CTTGCCCACGATCGTACGCCGCTCATGGTCGTCTGTGCGAATGGGAAGCTCGATAACGAAACTGGGAGTATTCATACTCTCAATGGTAGCGCAAAATCCGCATTCCTCCCCGCTTTGAAATGCGGGGCTTCCTGCGGATCAAACCTGTGAAGTGCGAACAGTGTCATGTGGATGGTCCGGGCAAGCACTTGACCATGGCAACATGCCTTGCATGCCATGGAGGCTCCTACAGCAAGCTTGCGGCCTCAACGACAAAGGGGGAAGTGAATTTCCACGATACGCATGTGGGAGAGGCGAACTGCTCGGACTGCCATCATGGGCACAAGGCCTCGCGCCTTGTGTGCAATGAATGCCACGACATGAAGGCAAAGGTGCCGTGACAGGCAGGGGCTGAGAACGGATGGATTCCTGACCTTGCACGGCAAGAAGCGAAAAACCCCCGGCAGAGTATCCAACACCTCTGCCGGGGGCGGAGTTTCAGGTTCAGGGGACCTTGGCAAGGACTTGCGCCTGACTCCCCTGATCTAGCAGGACTAGACGTCCGTGCGGCCCATCACGATCTGGCCGGCCATGTAGCCGGAGGTGTGTGCAAAGCCGCAGGCGTTGCCACCGCAGTAGAAGGCACCGTGCACGCCGGCAACGGTCTCGCCGGCTGCGTACAGGCCGCCGACCGGCTTGAGATCCCAGCCGAGAACCTGCAGGTGATCCGTGACGCGGAAGCCGCCGCAGGACAGGTTGTTCCACGGGAACATCTTGATGCCGTAGAACGGGCCGTTCTCGTCGATCTTCACGGTCATGTCGGTGCGGCCGAACTGGGTGTCGTTCTTGGCATCAACAGCGGCGTTCCACTGCTTGAGCTGGGCCCTGAGGCCTTCAAGATCAATGCCGGAAAGCTTGCAGAACTCTTCGAGCGTGTCGGCGCGGAACAGGTTTTCACCCTTCTTGAACTCTTCCTCGACGCGCTCGTCGTTCCAGGCGGGCAGACCGATCAAGGCGCCGGTCTTGTACTTGGCGCGCGTTGCGTCATAGATCTTCTTGTCCATGAAGACAAGGTGCCAGCCGCCGGGGTTGCCGGCCAGGTGCGGCGTGATGTGGCAGATGCCTTCCTTTTCCGTCACGAACCGCTTGCCGTTCTTGTTGACGAGAATGCCGCCGGCATTGGTGAAGTACCAGAAGCGGCAGTACGGGCCGTTGCGGCCGTTCACGACGATGCCGCAGGGATAGGAGGCGATGTACTGCATGTGGGAGAGCGGAACGCCGACGTCGCGCACGGCAACGCGCATGGCAGAGCCGTCGTTTGCGGAGCAGCCGATCGAAACGCCCTTGCCGGCAACGGAGGGAACCCAGAAGTCGAGGGACTGTGGGGTGCCGGTTATGCCGCCGGTGGCGAGAATCACGCCGCGCTTGGCGCGGATGCAGATCTTCTTGCCGGTTTCCAGACTCGTGGCTTCAATGCCGGTCACCTTGTTTCTCTTCTGGTTGAAGAAGATGCGGGTCATCGGCGTGCCGGCATAGATCTTGATATTGCGCTCCTTGGCCTGCTTGACCAGCACATCGATGTAGTCGACGCCCTGATAGCTGTCCTGGCGGACGGCGCGCAGGTTGCTGTGGCCGGCATACTTCTCGAGATGATGCGGTGCGAGGCCATGATTCTCGAGCCAGTCGAACGCTTCGCCGGAATGCTTGGCAAAGAGTTCAACGGGTTCCTTCAGAGACATGTAGGCGCCGTAGTCCATGATGTCATGGGCAAACGCTTCCCAGCTGTCCTTGGCGCCTTCGCGCTTCTGGATTGCGGTGCCGTAGGCCGTGAACAGGCCGCCGCACATGCGGGTGGCGGAGTGATAGGGACTGTAGGACTTGTCGACGACGACGACGGAGCCGCCCTTGTCGACAACCTGGCAGGCGGCCATCAGGCCGGCGCCGCCAGCGCCGCAGACGACCACGTCAACGGTGCGATCCCACTTGGCGGGAGCGGCGGCTGCGTTCTGGGCAGCCATTGCGGGGGTGGAGACGGCAGCGGCAACGCCAGCAGCGGCGGCCGAGCCAAGCAGATGACGGCGAGAGATGTTATTGGTCATGATTTACTCCCCCTTGAACTTGCGATCCTTGATCGCGTGGCAATCGTGGCAGATGAAGTGGCTCTTCTTGTGCATGGAATGGCACTGCGCGCAGTCGATGCGGCCCATGTGAGAGTCGTGAGGATTGAACTTGTCGCCCTTGGTCTTGGCGGCAAGGGCTTCATACGAACCGTGGCACTTCAGGCAGGTCTTCTGAGCCGGAGCGCTCGGCATGGTCTGGCCGGCGTGGCAGGTGTCGCACTTCAAGGATGCGTGGGAGCCGTTGGCGGCTGCGTTGGCCTGGCTCAGACCCATGAGAGCAAAGGAGGCCAAGGCGATGGCAATGTTTCGGATAAGCATAGCGTTTTCCTTTGAGATTCCTCTGGAGATGCAGAGGAGGGGTCGGGTTCTGCTTTTTTGGGTTCAATAAGTTCGGTGAGGAACCCTTTAGTCCACCGAGTTAAGCGAATCTTAAGAATAGACTTCTGTCCGAACTACCTCCTGAAAATTACCTCACAAAGTAGGTAGTCCGCTATTTTCAAAAGTGGCAAAATTGCTATCCATTGTCTCTTGAGGAGACAGATTTGCGGGACTTCGGTTTGTTGAGAAAAATGGCTTGTCGGGGAGCGGATTTCTGGCTCCCTGCGGTGCTTGCGCTTTTCTTAACGATCTCCAGTCCGTCGTCCTTCGCTTCCGAAGAAATCACCATCGGTGTCATCGGATCAAACGAACTGGGCGTGCGCTCCACTATCGTTTCCCCGACGCTCAGCCATCTTGCGAAGACTCTTCCCCAGTACCGGTTCAGGGTGATCGACATTCCGACCTATCAGGCGGTTGACCTTGTGAAACGGACGCATCCCGATTTTGTGGTCGGGCCGGCTGATATTTTCTTCACGCTCATCAACACGGCTGGCGCGCAGCCGCTTGCCACCCGGAAAAACATCTGGGCCAGGGACGGCGGCGCCTCCGTCGGCTCGGCCGTCATCGTGAGGGCCGACAGGACGGATCTGAACTCCCTTGCAGATCTCAAGGGCGGGCGGATTGCCGCGTCGCTGCCCGATTCGCTGGGCGGATGGCTTGCCTTTGCCGGGGAAGTCACGCGCCAGCAGCTTTCGGTTGATGAATTCACCCGCCGCACGAACTTCGTCTCCTACGAATTCCCCGCAGTGTTTGAAAGCGTCCTTGACGGCAAGGCCGACGCAGGGGTTCTGACCGCCTGCCAGCTTGAGCTTGCCGAGACAAGCGGCATGATCGAGCCGGGGCTGCTCCGGGTGATCAACCGCAAGAACACCGAGGCGATCAAGTGCCGACATTCGACGGATCTTTATCCGGGGCAAACCTTCGGGGTGCTGGATTTTTCCCGTCCGGAACTCACCAAGGAAGTGGCCCTTGCCGTGCTCACGATGCCAAGGCAACGCAACTACGTCTGGCAGGTGGCAGGCCAGTTCCACGCGGTGGCCGCGCTTTACCGGGATCTGCACATCGGGCCGTTTGCGCAAAAGCCCTGGACATGGCGGCTCGGCCGCTATTACGTGTACATCATCGCTGCCTTTGTTCTCATTGCCTTTTTGCTGCTCAACGAGATCCGTCTGAATCGCCTTGTGGACAGACGTACTGCCGATCTCAGCCGCAGCCTTGAGGAAAACCGGCGTCTTGCGCAGGAAAAGCAACGTGCAATCGAGCAGCTCTCTCTCATGGAGCGAAATTCACTGGTTTCCCACATGGGCTCGATGATTGCCCATGAGCTCAAGCAGCCTCTTGCGACGATTACCAACTATTGCGAAGTTGCCAAGATCCGGCTGGAGGATGAAGACAATCCGGTGCTGGAAAATCTCTTCTCCTCGCTTCAGAGCGAGATTCAGCGCATTTCAGGAATCGTCGATCGCGTCCGCGCATATGCCCGCCGCAGAAACACCAAGCACGATCCCCTGCGGCTCGATCTCGTTGTCGGGGAGGCGCTCGAAAGCTTTCGGACATACCGTGAATACCAGGAGATCCGGCCGAGAATCAGCACGAGCCTGCAGTCGGACTGCTGGGTGCGTGGAGACAAGCTTGAGCTGGAGATTTTGATCATCAACCTGCTCAAGAACGGCTCGCGGGTGGCTGCCAAGTCGGAAAATCCGGAAATGAGCATCGGCATCGAGCAGGAACTCGAGACCGTGACTGCATCACGCGACCGACTCGACCAGTTCCGATGGCCTGGGGCTCGGATTGTCCATCGTGCGCAGCATTGTCGATGCCCACTCGGCCAAGCTCTCTCTCAGACAGCTTCCCGAGCGCGGAATTTGTTTTGTGATCCGGTTCGATCGTGTCTGGCCGGACAAGGAGAGGGGGACTCATGAACAGTAGACCGCTCATCAGAATTGTGGATGACGATCCGGAATTGCTTCAGTCGCAGAAGATGCTGCTCGAAACGCTTGGCTGGGAGGTGGTCACCTACAGCAGCGGAACCGATTTTTTGCGGCTGGACGCCCTTGAGCGCCCCGGGTGCCTCGTCCTTGACGTGCGCATGCCCGGCATGACGGGGCTTGAAGTGCAGGAGCAGCTTGAGAAAAGAGGCGTCAAGCACGTTGCCATTATTTTTCTTTCCGCGCACGGGGACATGCCGATGGCGGTTCATACCATGCGGCACGGAGCGGTCGATTTCATTTCCAAGCCCGCCGATCCCCGCTATCTGCTGGAGCGGGTGGCCAAGTCGGTGACGAACTCCATTGCAAAGAGCGTCCGGGATGAGGAAATCGAGAATCTGAGGTCGCTTTCCGAGGGGCTCTCTCCGCGTGAGCGCGATGTTGCCAGGCTCATCGCCCGGGGGCTGAAGAACAAGGAAATCGCCAGGGAGCTCGGCATTGAAGAGACAACCGTCAAAATGCACCGGGCCAACGCGATGCTCAAGCTGCGCGCAAAGACGAGCGCCGATCTGATCCGAATTTTTACGATTCTGGATTTTCAGGCTGACGAGGTTCAAAAATGAAAAGACGCCTGCTGCTGGGAGCACTGGGGGCGGTGTGCCTGAGCGCTGCAGCGGCACGCCCTGCCCAGGAGCCCTCTCGGCCGGTCGATGTTCTGGTGATCGGCTCCGGGCTAGCCGGGCTTTCGGCAGCCGTTGCCGCTGCCGAGGCCGGTGCCCGCGATGTGGTCGTGCTCGAAAAGGAACGGTTTGTCGGCGGGCACTCGGCTCTTGCAAACGGGTACTTCGCTGCCGAGCGTGCTCAGGGGCGCACTCCTGAGCAATTTCATCGTGCCGTCGAACAGATGATCGCGGACATGAATCAGACGGGCAAGGGCAGGGGTGACCCGGCTCTGGTGCGGATTCTTGCCGAAGAGTCAGGGGATGCCGTCGATTGGCTGGGCAGCCTGGGGGTTGCCTGGATGGATGAGACTTATGAAGCGCTCGGCGGATTGCGCCCCCGCTGCTATCTCTCCAGTTTTGTGCGTGCAGGATACGACTATGTCAATGCGGTCAACCGCAGAGCCCGTGAGCTTGGGGTGCGGATCCGCTTTTCATCCGCAGCGGTCTCGGTGACGAAAACGGCGGGCGGTCTTTTCGAGGTGCAGTGCGCAAATGGAGCCGTTTTGAAATCGCTCCTGGCCCGTTCCGTTGTCATCGCCTCCGGGGGATTTGGAGACAATGCCCCGATGCGCATGCTGTACGACCCGCGGCTTACCGAAGAGTTCACGTCCACGGCAAATCCCTATGGGGAATCCCACAACACCGCAACGGGCGCGGGGATCAGAATCGGAGAGTCGCTGGGCGGCGTGACCGTCGACATGAATCAGATCCTCACGATTCCCTATTCGGGCGGACGCCTCACGAACTATGTCGGCGCGGACATCTATGTCAATGCCCAGGGCAGGCGCTTTGTCAATGAAGCTGCTCCCATGGATGAGATTTCACGGGCTCTCTGGGCGCTTCCGGAACGCTCTTTCTGGGTGATCACGGATTCCCAGTCGGCAAAGGGCGTCACCAGAGATGTGAAGCTGATCAAGGGAATCGTCAAGACAGCCGATACGCTCTCTGAGGCCGCAAGGGGCATGGGCATCAGGCCGTCGGTACTCATCGAGACGATGAGACGATACAACGAGGCAGCCCGCACGAAAAAGGATCCGGAGTTTGGCAGAACGACCTTTACCCAGCAGATTGAGAAACCGCCCTTTTACTATGGACTCGAGCGACCCTTCGTGCATTTCTGCAATGGCGGTCTGAGGATCAGTCCGAATGCCGAACTCCTCGACCGCAGCGGCAGGGCGATTGCCGGAGTGTTTGCCGCCGGCGAGGTGACGGGCGGCGTGCACGGCGCAGGCAGGCTTGGGGGAGCATCGCTGTCCGACTGCGTGGTCTTCGGCCGCAGGGCTGGGCGCAGCGCGAGCCGATTCGTGCTCGCCTTGCGCGAGGCGCAGACGGCGGAACAATCCGATCAGGACTGACGCTCGCAGCCCAAGGATTTCTTTTCGGCGAACATGATCGCATCGGCCCGGCGCACCACGTCTTCGCAGGATTCGTCCAAAGACGGATCGTACCTGGCAAAGCCAAGAGAGAAGACCACCTGCGTCCAGGGCTCCTTCTGGCTGAGATCCCTGGCAATCCGGTGCGGCCGGGTTTGCTCAAGCAGCTCATCAATGCGCTCCAGATCGAATCCTTCCAGGGTGACGGCGAATTCATCGCCGCCGATCCGGAACACCGGGCTGTGCTTGAAGATGTTGCAGATGAAGGAAGTCAGAGACCTGATTGCGATATTGCCCTTGTCATGGCCGAACTGGTCGTTGACTTCCTTGAGCCGGTTCAGGTCGATGATGAGAATGCCGAAGTCGGTGAAGCCGTTCTGCAGGCGAGCTTGCAGGGAAGACATCTTCTCGTCGTATGCTCGCGCGTTCTTCATGCCCGTGAGCGAATCCTGATAGGCCATGCCCTCAATGGTCTCGGAGTATTGCTTGAGCTTGACGATCATTTCGTTGATGGAGTCGGTGAGCTGGCCGAGTTCGTTTTTCGAGAACTTCTTGGCAACGATGTCGTAGTTGCCCTGGCCGATTTCACGCGTGACGCTCGTGAGATGCTCGATCGGCCGGGTGAGGTTGCGCGCGGCCCGGTAGGCAAGCAGAAAGGAAAGGAGCAGGGCGCCGACAGCAATGGTGACCGCGCGCGTGATGGCATGAGTGCGGCCGGCGTAGATTTCCGCCTTGGGCGCTGCTGTCACCAGATGCATCTCATTGGGCAGCTTGTAAAAGGCCAGCTCGAATCTCTTGCCGAAATAGTTCGCTTCAGCCAGGGGGCTTCGTGCGGAATCAGCGCCATATTCGACCATGAGTTCGCTGTTGTCGCGTGGTTCGACGTAGTAAGGGGCGTTCTTGGTGCCATTCGGAAAATCCGGATGGTAGAACAGCTCGCCTTGAGAGCCGGAAAGATAGGCGTATCCCGTGGAGAGAACCTTGATGGAGCGAACAGTATCCGTGATCAGCGACCAGTTCAGATCCACGCCGACGATCGCAGCGAACTCGCCTTCAACGAACAAGGGGAGCACGTAGGAGATCATCTTGGTGCCGAGATTGCCATTTGTATAGGGCGGCAGCCACATGGGCTTTCCTGTTTTTGCCGGGATGTAGTACCAGCCCGTTCGGCTCAGATCCTTTTCTCCGATTGATTCGACATCCGTGGGCTCATGGACCTCGAATCGGCCGGTCTGGTGATTGCGCACGTACCAGAAGCTTTCTTTTCCCGGGACGATCTTTTCGGAAAAGTGCACATAAAACGTCTCGATTCCATCAATGGATCGAACGGCATCAGAGAAGGAGTCGATCAGATGATCCTTGATGGTGTTGCGATAGTCCCTGTAGGAAAGCGCCTCAAGGTTCGGGATGTGATTGGTTGCCGCCCTTGCTAGGAATCGCACGGTATCTTCGGCGCGCGTGAGCGTGCGCTCAAGCTGGTAGCCTGAGTTAAGACACAGGCGCGTCATCGTGTTTTGAGCAAAAAAAGTCTCCGCCTGACTGACGCGATACACGTCAGTCCAGCCGAAATACCCGACAAGGGGTATAACGATGCTCAAAATGTAAGCGATGGCTTCGCTTCTGATGGTGCGCATGACCCCCAACGTCTCCTGAGAGAAACACGGGAAAAAGGGACACTAATCTTTCATTATATTGCCAGTAAGCATTGATGGAAATTTGTATTACTGCTATGTCTTTGATTGTTTTGTTAATTGCTATATTTTCAGGAGAGGATCCGGTTAGCGAGGGGATACGGCGGACATTGTGATTGGATGAATGGGATCGGTTCATGTTGCTTCCGCTTGGCACTGCCGGGGCTTTCGAGGCTAACATTAAACGATGCCCAAAATCAGACTTCCGGGGCGAAACTTCTTGTGTCGAGGTGAGATATGGCAAAAAAACAAGCTGTAGATTTCCAAAAGCTGATGGAACTGGGCAAGAAGATCAGCGAAAACATCGTTCTTTGCGAGGATGGCAAGTATCGATGGCTCTACAGCATGAGCCTGTACAGAAACCCGACTATTTTTCTGCTCGTTTGGAAAATTTTCTTTTTCGTCACGCTTGGCATTCTTGCATTCGTTGTCATCCTGGATGTCATCGACTGGGGGTGGAACATGGAAAACATTGCGGAAATCCTGCAGGGGTACGCGCTGTTTCTCCTCGGAATGACGCTTCTGGTTGGAGCAGGCTACCTGATCTACGCGTTCATGATGGGCGGCCGGTACCTCGTGCTTTTTGAAATGGACGAAAAAGGCGTCAATCACATGCAGTTTCCTGCGCAGGCAAGGAAGGCTGGGCTTGTTTCCGGAGCAACGGTTGTGGCGGGGCTTCTGGCGGGGAACGTGACGACCGTCGGCGTGGGTTTGACCTCGGCGCGCTCCACGCTGTATTCGGACTTTTCGGGCGTGCGCAGCGTGAAAGCGTATCCGCGCAGCCATGTCATCAAGGTTAATGGCCTGCTGGTGCACAACCAGGTGTATGCAGCGGCCGAGGACTTTGACTTCGTGCTCGGTTTCATTACATCGCACTGCGAGAAACTGAAGCAGTAGTTCGCTGCGCTGGCTGTTGCAGAAAATTGGATTTTTCGGATTCCGCAAATCCTGGCCGCGCCAGCCTGGGGGAGCGGTTTTTGGGAGAAGCTCTCCGAGGCGAAGCCCCCGGCAGGAAAGACATCAGGCCTTGAGCTGAGCCTTGTGCTTGTACATGAGCTGGTCGGCTCGGGTGAATACGGATTCCACATCCTTGTCGCCGTCAAACCGTGCCATGCCGAATGCGATTTGAACGTCACCGAGTTTTTTGCTTTGCGCATTTTCCGCGCCCAGCTTTTCGAGAAGCTCCTCGATGTGCTCGTAGTCGTGCCCCTGGCAGATGACGACGAACTCATCGCCACCCACGCGGAAGACGGGACTGTGGTCGAAGATGCCGCAAAGGACTGAGCAGGCCTTGCGGATGTACGTGTCGCCCGCCTTGTGCCCGAGCGTGTCGTTCACTGTCTTGAGATTGTTCAGATCACAGACCACGACGGCAAAAGCGGGATTTTTCCGACCTGCGATCAGCGCATTGAGTTCGCTTTCGTCTGTCACATAGGCGTTCTTGTTCTTGACGCCTGTGAGCGCGTCCGTATTGGCTTTATGCCTGGCTTCGGAGAGCAGGTGAGCATACTCCTGCTCATGGCGCACTTCTGCATCCTCATCGAACAGGCCCATGATCAGAGTTGGCTTGCCGTCTTCTTCAATGAGCGCTGCCTTGAGCTTGACGTACTGCGGAACATCGTCATGGACCATGCGGTAGCTCAGAGTAAACCGGCCGTCCTTGCGAATCGTCTCGAGGATGTGCTCTTTGGTCACCAGAGTCTGGAAGAGTTTCTGGTCATCAGGATGAATCACCTTGCGGCTGTTTTTCTGAGCCAGGCTGAAGAAGTCGCCGCCCTGCTTGGCAATCCCCAGCTTTTCGTAGTCGCTTGTGGGGCTGAATTCGGAAAATTGCTCGGTTTCAGGATCCACGAAGTACTGAACGATGAGGTTGCTGCTGAGTGCGGCATGGCGTATGTAGGCTTTCCTTTGCTCTGCGGCCTGTTCGGCGGCAAGGCGATCCCGTACCTGGGCATCAACATTGTTGACGCCAATGATGATGTGGCGGTCATCCCCGCTGATGCGGGTTGCCTTGAGGTTGACATATGTCGGCTGATTGTCGATCATCAGACGGTATTGGACAAATGACGCTCCGTGCTTCTGGATTTCGCCGAGCAGCCTTTCCTTGTCAAGCGCTGCAGTGATTTTTTCCCTGTCTTTCCCGTAGATTACGGATTGAGCCTGCTCTCTGGCTCTTGCGAAGAAGTCCGTTCCCCGGGTTTCCGCCATTCTGCGTCCTTCAGCAGTTTTGATGTCATACTGAATAAAGTCGTCCGTCTCCACGTTGACGTAATACAGAACGAAATAATCCTCGGAAAGGGCGTCAACGATGCTTTCATAGATTGCACTCGTGCTGAGAACCTGCTGATAAGCCGCCTTCGTCTGCTCGCTCTCCTGCCTGATCCGCTCCATCTCGGTGAGGTCGACTGACATGCTCAGCAGGCAAAGCTTCCCGTTGGAGTCGCGGAATTTCAGCTTTGTCGTCTGGAATCGGCGCGGGTTGCCTTCGGGGTCGGCCACACTCTGGAATACGACATAGGGCTTGTCCCTGCCCCGGACAATACGGTCTCCCTCGGCAAAATGGTCGGCCGTTTTCGGATCGAAGAGGTCGCGGTCCGTGAGGCCTGCCACGCTCTCCGGTGTCTTTTTGCCCGCATAGTCGGCAAAGGACTGGTTGCAGGCAAGATAAACGCCGCTTTCGGCATCTTTGGAGGCGCACATGACCGGCATGTTGTCCAGCAGAGCCCCGATGGACTCCTTTAGAGCTGCAATCTTCCGGGCGTCTCTTGCTGCCTGCTCAGCTGCTGAAATGCGCCTGTCAAGCCTTTTCCTGTCCTTGTAAAGCAATATGCCGGTGCACAGAAGAAACAGAATCAATGAGGAGAATGTATATGCGGTGTTGTTGTTGGCAACGATTTGAGCCTGCTTGTGCAAGAAGCTGGTTCTGCGATCGCCGGCGTCCGTTGCGGTCGATTCCGGATGATTCAAGCGATACTCGTAGATGCTTACCGCCGCTTCGCGCGTTTCGGTTTCCGTTTGTCTGGATGCCCACATCTGGGAGGCAAACAGAACCAGCAGAAGCAGACCAAGCCAGACGGCAAAATTGATGTCCTGATGGCGGGCCAGACGCCAGCGGAAATAGGCAAACCCGATCAGCGCCCAGGCGACGAACAGGATGTAGGACTCCTGTTCCATGGCATGGAGGGGCAGAATTCCCGGGACGAGCAGCAGAATCGCACAAAGCCCCATGAGCACCATGCCAGCCGCTCCGGTATATCGCTCCAGCGTGAGATTCGTTTGCCGCGCCTGGAGGTAGACGCCGTGGGAAATCAGCCAGTAGGTGAAGACGGCGCCAAGCGTGGTGACGTCAACAATCCAGCCGACTGCTGTTCTTCCAAGAAAGGGAATGAAGATGGTGATGGCGATGACTGAGAAAATGGCCGTGCTCGGAATGCCTCTGGCATCAAGTTTGGACAATCCCTTATGGATCTCGCCGTCGCGCCCGGCGGCGTAAAGCAGTCGGCTCAGGGCCAGCAGGTTTCCGAACAGGCTGGTCAGGATGACGGAAAGCATCGTGACCATCAGAACGGTGATTCCCGTCTCTCCAAGATAGTGATGGACTGCGTAAAACACGGGAACGGATTTGATGCCCTGGAGATTGCCAGAATCCCTGACATAGGCAAGCCAGCTGTCGTACTCGGGCGGATAGACCGAAACTGACAGAAGGGAGACGACCAGATAGAGCACGGTCGTAATGATGATGGAGCTGATGAGAATGCCTCGCACCTTCTTGTGCGGGAAGTCGTATTCCTCGGAGAAGAGGGAGATGTTCTCAAAGCCGATGAACGCCCAGGGCGAGATGGCGGCGATGTGGATGATCTGGTTGAAGGCGTGAGTCTCGCCTGTGAACATTGGCGAATAACTGAATGCAGGATCATGCTTGATGACCGCGAGTACGCCGCACGCGCTGAGCGCGGCGATGAAGGTCAACGTTGCCGCGATGATGATGCGCGATGACAATCGGGAACTCACCGAGCACAGAATGCCGACGAGAGCAATGGCGGCAACGGCAAGCAGTGTTTCTCCAAACCACACGCTGTAGCCGAACAGACTGTAGTGAAAGCCGAATTGAAATGTATTGCCCAGGAAAAAGCGGGCAAAAAGCGGCACGGCGGTGATGTTGGACCAAAGGATGCCCAGGTAAGTGAGAAGGACAAACCAGAATGCGATGAAGCCGAGGTCATTGCCGCTGATGCGCTTTTGGAACGCGTACACGCCGCCCGCATTCGGAGCGGTCCGGATCATGTGCTGCAGATTCCACGTGATGACAAAAATGACCGCAAGTCCCAGGACAAGGCCGAGTGCGGTTCCAAGAATTCCGGATTTTTGCAGGTAGGTGTTGCAGGAGACGACAAACGATCCCCAGCCGATGCTGGTGCCGATCGAAAGCGCCCATATTCCCAAGGGAGAAAAAGCTGGTTTCAAATTTCCGGGGTGCTTCGTCATGGTGCTCGTGGGGCTGCTGTCAGTATCCGGGCATTATATTTGGTTACTGCGCTGTTTTTCCTGTGTTTTGAATGGGCGTTGTCTGCGGATGCAAGAGGGCTGTCCCAAGGCTTTCCGAGCATCGGCAAGCGGCGGCTGGGGTTGTGTTCTGTTGCCTCGAGGTTCTTGCTCGGGTCTCATTGAGCCCAAAGAGCCGAGAATGGAACTGCGTAGAGACCGTTTCCGATGCTGATGATGTCGGCGCCTGCATATAAAACGATTCCCGTGAAGTTCGGGACCTTCTCGGAAAACCACTTCAAATGCTTGAAGTCATCTGAGTTGATAGATTCCGCGCTTTTGATTTCAAGACCGAGCAGCCGGCCGCGTTCATCGCCGATCAGGAAATCGATCTCCTGATGGTTTTTGTTCCTGAAGTGGCGGATGCTCCAGAGCGGGTGCAGATCCACTTCGGGCATGATTTGGGCATAGGCCCAGGTTTCCACCAATTTTCCGCCTTCGTTGGCCATCTTCTCATGGCTGCATAGAAGATCTTCCGGTGAGTGGATTCCGAGGAGATGGGCCATCAGACCACTGTCTGATAGGAAGATTTCCGGAGTCTTGCTGCCGATTTTGTAGTCTTTCGATTCCCAGGCTGGCAGTGCGTCAATGAGGTACATGGCCTGAAGCGCATTGAGGTACGAAGTCAATGTCACAGCTGAGCCGGATACTTTGCGGCAGATTTCCAGCATGTTGAGCGGTTTGCTGGAATAGATGGCGAAAATCTTCAGCAAAAGTTCCAGATCCTTGTATCTCCTGAAGTTCCAGGTCTTCGTGAAGTCATGGAGGATCTGAGCCTCAAGGTAGCTCTTGAAGTACATGCTCCGCTGCTCGGCATCGAACCCGATTGTCTGCGGGTAGCCGCCCCGGATTGCAGCTTCGTAGATTATTTTTCGTGAGCAGGGCTCGATTTTGCCTTGGGCAGGAAAAACTCTGTCAAAGCAATTTTTCAGGAATACTGGGTGCGCCCCGAGCTGTTCGGCGTGCGACAGCGTGCGCAAGCGCGTGATGATCACCCTGCCTGCCAGCGAATCTGCGCTGTCGGCCGAGGGAAGCTTGCGGTAGTCGGCCGATCCGGTCAGCACGAACTGTGCAGGCCTACTGTCGGCGTCCACGCAGCGCTTCACCTCTGAAATGAGAGACGGCGCCTTCTGAATCTCGTCGATGATCAGGCAGATTCCTTGTGCCTGCCTGACAAAGAAGCGGGGATCGTTCCTTGCAGCAAGCAAGGCGATTTCATAGATTCGAATAGTCGCGGAAACCTCTGCATTCATGCAGGGGAGGAGCGCCGTACCTCCGTTAAAAAGGTTGTTTTGCGATTGACAAGACGGAGCCTGTCCGAGCGGGCTGACGCGCTGATACGAGTACCGTCAAGCCGCCTGATATCAAAGTAGCCGCTCGACCTGCGGCCAAAAATGAAGCCGACCTGTCCCTGACAGAGAACCTTGTCGAAAAGGCGA
>OMXR01000060.1:14184-15395 GCA_900315045.1 uncultured Sutterella sp.
CCCGTCCTTGAGAATCGTCAGCTTGTGAATCTGCCGGTTGTGCTTGCGCATCTGCTTCTGGAACAGATGCTCGCCACGGCGCACTGCCTTGAGGTTGCCTGCGATGCAGTAGGCATCGGCGCAATGCGACTTGGCGATCCCGTTTGCGATGCGGGTGTGCTTGGTGATGTAGCCATAGGTGTTCTTCACCTCCAAGCCTGGATTTTCCTTGCGCAGCCGCTCAAGGAACGTCCACCGCATAATCCCCATGAAGGTTTCGGCCTTGAAACTCTTTCCGCGCTTCTCCTTGAGCTTGATCCGCCCGTCGTGGTATGCCTTGTGGCATGTTTCGCAGAGCGTGATGAGATTGTTCGGCGCATCCCCTCCCGTTTTGCGGGATTCGATGTGATGCACGTTGAGGATCGGATCGCCGGATCTTCCGTGGCAATGACAGCACTTGTGTCCGTCCCGGAACAGAACATAGCTGCGTGTCGAACGAAGCCGTCTCAACAACAATGCGCGAGACGGGCAGGATGCTCTGCACCATGCGTACGCGCGACAAGTGCGCTTGAATGCGGTTCTCAACCGACGGGGCAAGCCACCCCTTGTTTTTGCTGTGCACGCGATTGTCGAATCTCGGGGCGCGGTAGCGCGTCTTGCGGTTGCGGCGGGAACGGCGCAGTTCAAGACGGTCTGAGAGCAGTTTGCTCACATCGTCCCGAAGTTCCACTTCGGAGGCGATCAGCTCCTCTTTTTGCGTGGTTGCCGAAAGGCCGACGTGCCTATAGCCGCAGTCCATGCCCAGCGTGACGCTCTGAAGGGTTTCCCCCGTCGGAACCATCATCCGGATCGTGAATGGCTCGCGCCGCGCAACCCGTGCTTTGCCCGCCTTAAGCAGTTTCCTCGCCCTTGGCGGAGAAGTCGGCATGAGCGGCTTGCCGCGCATACTCAAAACAAAGACCTTCAAACTATTCTCCTTTGCGGATACCACGCGGGTTCCGCTTTCACAGCCCTTTCGGACTGGTAGTCATCCTTCGCCAATGTTGGAAGAGGTTTACGTGTCCGCAACACCGCGCCTTACCCTTCAAGCGCTTTTAATCACGGACCGCAGAGTGCAGGACTAGGATGTACATCCTGCAGTGCCTATGTATTCTCAACCAACGTAGTTCGCCTTTCGGCAAACTTAGGCTAGTCACCCAAGGCTTTCACAAGCCTTCGCCTTCAGGCGAGGG
>OMXR01000097.1 GCA_900315045.1 uncultured Sutterella sp.
CAATCTGCACAACAAGGAGCTGCTCACCCGGGAGGATCTCCTGAAGCTCCTCATCAGCTTTGGCTTTCTGACCTACAGGGGCAACGGGAAAAGGGAGCTTGCCGTTCCCAACATCGCGGTCGCAAAGCAGTTCTTTGAGTACTACCTCACGATGCTGCATGGCTTCAGGCATCCGTATCTGGCCATGGATGCCTTTGTGCCCGCGTTTTCCGAGCTCAAGACCGGCAATCCCGAGCCCTTTGTCAGGCAGACCGCCCAGCTCCTCAACGAGCGCAGCGGCAGCCATGTCTTTTCGCACCTTGCGGAAAGTGTTTTCGAGGCGGTCCTGTGCTCAATCGCCAACTTCTCCGGCGAGTACGAAGCCCGGGCCGAGGAGGAGGTGCCCGTCGTCCACAAGTTTGCCGACCTGGTCCTGCGCCCCAAGGATCGGAGCCGGCCCGCCTATCTGTTCGAACTCAAGTATCTTTCCAAGAGCGAAGCGAGCGAGGCGAAGAAGGATCAGAAATGGGAGCAGGCCCGGGAGCAGCTCTTGGAGTACGCCCAGCACCTCCCGGACGTCGATTTAGATCGGCTTAAGCGTGTGCGCGTTCTTTTTGTCGGGCTCGGCGTTGAACGCATCGAAGTGCTCTGAGTGCCTTTTGTCGAGGGCCGGACAGTCACAAAGAATTTTTTGCGTTGAGCTCGTCAGTCATTGCGCTGCGGAGAATCTGGTTGATTCTGGATTGGTACCCGCGTCCCTTGGAGCGCAGCCACTGAAGGACGTCGGAATCCAGGCGGATGCTGATCTGCTGCTTGACAGGGCGGTAGAAAACCCCACGGGCGGCGTTTGCCCAGTCGGCCTCGGATGTTTCCGGCATGTCGGTCAAGTCAATCGGCTGGTCGCTTAGTTTCTTGAGCGATTCAATTTCCTGAGCGGTCAGGGGTTTCGCCTTTCGGGGATCAAAAATAACCGTTGACATAGATTCCTCGTTCCTTTTTCGTTGCCGGCCGTGCACTGATGATCCGGATGTATTCTTCGTGGCGATCGCAGACAAGGATTGGTTCGGTGTGGGCAACCACAAGGATGGCGATGCCGTGGACCATTCCGATTGTCTGCCATCGCTCCTCGCTATTTTCGATTCGATCCTGCCTTGACAGGGCATTGGGATCATCGAAAACCAGCGAAGCCGTCTCAAAGGAAATGCCGTGCTTGCGCAAGTTGATCTGCGCCTTGACGCGATCCCAGACAAATTTTGTTGTCAGTTCAGGATGCTCGGGATGCATTGCCTGTTCCTTGCATTACGTAATTGTATATACAAAAAAGTATTCTGAGTTATCGCCCAGTCGAGTCAGACGGAAGAGCGCAGGGCGTGATGGTCGAAGCGTCCGTCGTTTCCTCTGCCTGACGCAGATCTTGAGCTGCCTGAAGACTGAGCCAGACTTCAGCGGTCGGACCTGTCAGAGCCTTGGCAAGGCACGCGGCCAGCGCTGGAGTGATGGGGGCTATCTGTTAGAGGTGTGGAAGTGACAATGCGGCGAGGCGTCACAGGTGTCCGCACTGAGAGTTCTCCGGTCGATCGCGTGTTCATCACGGGCGTCACAACTGTTTCTCTCAATTCTCTGACCTCCGGACTCAATATCGCGAACAACATGGAGATGCGGTCAATTCGATCCGTCCTCCAACACTTGGTGCGGCTGCTCTGTTCCGAACTCCTTTTCAGAGCAGAGCGAGCAAGTCGATTGGCCGTTCGCAGGACTCTCAGTGCGGCTGCGGCGCCTTGTGACCGCTGTCGGCCTGCAGGAGTTCCTCGGCAATCAGTGTCTGCTTTTCCAGGTCCAGACACTCGGAATAGAGCGCAAAGCCGACGGACAGGTACAGTGTGATCGGATTTCCGTCGATCTCCCGGATGGATTCGCCGATTTCCTTGACACGCACGATCATCGCATGGGCTGCATCTTTGTTTTCGACCTGCTGCAGAATCGTGAAATTGCGTCCTGCATAGCGGCCGACGGCTGCCTTCTGGCCGAACGTCTGCCTGAGCGCCCGGCCGAATGCCTTGAGAATCTTGTCGCCAAAGTCAAAGCCATGCTGCTTGTTGATCGTATGAAAATCGTTGATGCTGATGTGAATGCGGACAAAGTCCGTGCCCCGCAAGTGATATTCGTCCTGGAAGGCGTACGCCTCTTCGGAAATTCCGCGGGAATTGAGCAGTCCGGTCAGCAGCTCGCGGCGCGATGACTTCTCGCTGGGCTTGTTCAGTCCCAGCGATTCCTTGTCGAGGAAGTAGCCGAGCAACCCGGTTATTTCGCCGTTGACATCATACAGAGGAGTCTTGCTGGCCAGAATTTCGATGTTTTCGCCATGGCTGATGCAGTTGCCGTGCACGTTCTGGAAGGTCACGCCCTCATGGATGACCTTGTACTCGTCGTTCATGAAGAGATCCGGATGAACGTGCCAGCCCAGATCCTCGTCGGTTTTTCCAAGAATCTCATTGACGGATGAAAAGCCGTAGAAGTCCAGGAAGGCCTGGCTTGCGCCGAGAAACCTTCGGTCGCAATCCTTCCAGAAAATGCGAAGCAGCTGCGAGCGCGTCAGATTGCTCCAGAGCTGAGCCGGGGCGTAGGGGCCGCTTTCGGCAAAGCTGGCGGCATGACCGGCAATCAAATCCTTCGCAATGCCGTGAACATCCCGGACAAGCATGAAGTAGTTGTCCTCATCAAGCTTGAGCAGCGTGTATTCCTTCCATGCATGCTGACCGTGCCGGACGCTGGTTCGGAACAGTTCGGAAAAACTGATGCTCCCGCTGGAGGCAAGACGCTTGAAAGCCTGATCGGGGTTGAAAATGCGCACATATCGAGCCCTGTCCTCCGGGAAGATGTATTTCTTGGAGTACTCCTCAAGCAGTGTCTTGATTCCGTGTCTGGTGGATAGCAGATCCTCGCTGGTGTCTATGTACAGGGGACGGATGGTGTCAAGACGGCGGTTGAGCAGGGTAATCCGGTCAAAGAGGGCGTAGATCTGGCGGGCGGACTCGTCCAGAACCTCCGTTTTTTCCGACTGGGTCTGCTGGGAGAGATTGGTGACGCAGATGAGGACGCAATACTGATCGTCCGTCTGGGTCATGAGGCGAGCCTTGATCTCGTAATACTGGTCGCGGACCGTCGCGTGCATCCTGCCGTCGCCGTTGACCTTGACCGAATCCATGAGGTTGCGGATGTTGGGCGAGAGCCTGCTGTAGGACTGAGGCTTGCCCAGCTGTTCCTGGCTGTAGACGTCTGTGAGCACGCCCGAGCTTTGCACGATGTCTTCAAAAGCCGCGTTGTAGAACAGGACCTTGAAGCAGTCTGGGGAAAAGACTGCGAGCGCAAGCGGAATGCTGTTCAGGTGCTTGGCGGTGGCGATGGCGTTGTACTCCTCCCTTTTTGCAAAGGGCACGGCGCTCAGATAGTCGATCTTTCCGATCTCGTCATAGAAGTGCCGCTCGTGCGGGGATTCGATCTCAATTCCCTGGGCCCGCAGGTTTGCAATGGCCTCGTGAAAGGGCAGCGGCTTGCCGAAATAGTAGCCTTGAACCTTTTCGCAGCCGATGTCGCGCAGATAGACGAACTGCTCCTCAGTTTCCACGCCTTCACACAGTGTGTGGATGTCAATGAGCTTTGCCATCCTCACGACGGAAGTCACGATACGCCTGGAGCGCAGGGTAAACGGCCGCAGAAAGCTCATGTCGATCTTGAGCTCGTCAAAGATGAAATCCTTCAGGACGTTCAGGGAGGAATAGGCGCTGCCGAAATCGTCCATCCAGATCTGGTAGCCCGCGGCGCGGAAGCGGTTCACGATTCCCGTGAGGAGCTCCTTTTGCTCGGCCATGACGCTTTCGGTAATCTCGAAATAGATTTCGCCATGCGGGATCTGGTATTCAGTGACGATGTCGTTGGCGATCGTGAAAATGTCGCAGAGCACGAAGTCCAGACGGGACAGGTTGACCGATACCGGGATCGGCGTCTCGCCCTTGGCGATGGAACTGCGTATTCCCTCGCAGACCTGCCGCAGGATCGAGCAGTCGAGCTGGTGAATCAGGTCCGCCTTTTCCAGAACGGGGATGAACTCATCCGGGTAGATCACTCCGAATTCCGGACTGATCCATCGCGCAAGCGCTTCAAGGCTGCACAGCCGCCTTGAACTGGTGCGGACAACCGGCTGATAAAACGGCTGGATTTCACGACGCTCTATCGCCTGGTCAAAGTTTTTCAGGATGAATTCTTCGAGATGTTCTCTCATGACTGCAGTTCCTACGGCATCAGCCGAGGGGATTGTTAACACAGTGGTGCACTAGGAGCCAATGAGCCTGAAAGGATCGGGCCGTCCGCAAAGCATTGTAAACAGGTCTCAGAGTAGCACAATGAGGGCTGAGCCGCCCGAATCGGACGGCGCATTCTTCCCCGGATATCCTTGAAGATTTGCACTTACGGGGTTATCCTACCCCTGATGCCCTCGACAGTTGTTATATAACGGGAGTGAACTTTTTCGGCCAAGGCTTTTGCCATGACGGGGAATGCTTTGAAAGGCTGGCGCTTCCCGCAACAATGCGCAGTAGGGGACGTGTGTCCGCTTTTGCGTCATCCTGACATAGGGAATATTGCACCGGGGCATTGGCAAGGAAGGTTTGGGTCATGAAATCGATAAGGACCAAAATAACGGCCATGACGATGTTCATCGTCGTTCTGACCATGACCGTTGCGACCATTTTTGGCGTGACAGCGATCAGGGACATCGGCACGCGCAGTGCCGACCGCATGCTGGCGCTTCTGTGTGAGACCGGGCAGAAAAACCTCAACCACTACTTTGACAGCGTTGAACAGTCCGTGGAGATGGTTTCCGCCTATGTCCAGTCCGACCTTAAGGGAATTGACGACAATGAGCTGCAGGCGCACCTTGACAGGGTGAGCGACATCTTCAAGAAGCTCACGTACAAGACGTTCGGTGTGCTGACGTACTACTACCGCATCAGTCCGGAGGTTTCCAAGGATGTGAAGGGATTCTGGTACGTCAATCTGACCGGGGACAAGTTTGAGGAGCACAAG
>OMXR01000076.1 GCA_900315045.1 uncultured Sutterella sp.
TTCGACAAACGCATTTTGCTGCAATTTCCGCAGAATGCTTGTCATGTACTCGCGCACGGACAGTTCCTGCCGCTGAATCTGGTGATTGGACTTGAGCCGAACCTGTTCAAGCACGGCCTGCCAGGCCCCGGCAATGTCTGCAGGCAACACATCGGGCTCGATCGTCTGCTGCACGGAATCGATCATCACGAAGGCGCGCATGAAATCCCGCCCTTCGCGGGGAACGGCATCCAAGTCCCGCGCCGCAAGCTTCATCTTCTCATACTCAAGCAGACGCCTTGCGAGTTCGGCCTGGGGATCCTCGACCTCTTCATCGGTATCGGCCTTTTTCACCGGAAGCAGCAGCAGGCTCTTGATGTGCATGAGATCGGCCGCCATGACCAGGTACTCGGCCGCAAGTTCGAGATTCTTGCTGCGGATCCTTGCGGATGAGATACAGCAGCAGGTCAAGCGGCCCCTCAAAGCTCTCGAGAAACACTTCAAGGGCGTCTGGCGGAATGTAGAGCCCGTCGGGCACCTTGAAGAGCGGCTCCCCGTACAGGCGCGCAAGCGCAACCCCGTCCACAATGTCCGGAGTCGTATCCCGATCGGGAAGCGCCGTCTCTGCTGCTACGGCTTCACTGAGTGTCTGGTTCTGCAGCACGGGAACCACCAGGCAGGCATCGTGACAGCAATCGGGCGGGCAGAAACCGATCCGGCTCCAACTCCCGCCCCCGCTGTCAGCGCGTCATGTTCAAAGCCGCTTACTGGGCCTTGAAGTCAGGCTTGCTCGGACTCCACATGGAATCGACAATCGCCTTGTGCAGATCGGCCGGACGCTCAACCTGAGCAATGCCGTGATCAAAGCAGTACTCGGCCACGGCCGTTGCGATGCCCGCGGAAAGATTGCGAACCTCCGAGAGCGCCGGGTAAAGCGAGCCGTTTGCAAGATCCGAGTCGCTCACCTGGTCGGCAAGCGTCTTGGCAGCCGTGAGGAAAATCCCCTCGGGAATGGTCTTGGCCTTGGCAAAGATGCACCCGAGCCCAATACCCGGGAACACATAGCTGTTGTTGCCCTGGCGTGGTACAAAGGTCTTGCCGCCGATCGAGACCGGCGGGAAGGGCGATCCGCAAGCAAACAGGCACTTGCCGTTCGACCAGCGGTAGGCTTCCTCGGCCGTGCATTCGGCCTTGCTCGTCGGATTGGAGAGCGCAAAGATGATCGGCCGCTCATTGATGCGGCTCATCTCGGCAATCACTTCCTCGTTGAAGGCGCTCGGCTGGGCGGACACGCCGATGATGGCGCTCGGGCGGATCACGCGGACCGCCTCAAGGAAGGTCTTCGCGTTCTCGCAATCCTTTGCGAAGGGAACCTTCGTGGCAGAGAGCGTATCGCCGCGGGTTGTGGTGACCAGTCCCTTGGAGTCAAAGAGCGCAATGCGGCCCCTGGCCTCTTCAACACTCGTTCCCTCTTCGACCATGGCATCCACGATGAGGTTGGCAATGCCCGTCGCGGCGGAGCCTGCGCCAAGGAACAGGATTCTCTGGTCGGAAACTCGCTGCTTCAGGATGCGCATTGCGGTGTAAAGCCCCGTCACGGAGACGGAAGCCGTTCCCTGAATGTCATCGTTGAAGCACGTCACCCGGTTGCGCCACTTGTCGAGCAGGTCGAACGCATGGCTGTTGTGGAAGTCTTCGAACTGGATGATGACGTTGGGCCAGCGCTCGCGCACAGCCTCGATGAACTCGGCGATGAGCGCGTCGTATTCTTCCCCCGTAATGCGCTTCTGGCGCAGTCCCATGTAGAGCGGGTCGGAAAGATAGCTCTCGGTGTTCGTGCCGACGTCGATCGTCACGGGAAGCGTGCGCTGCGGATTGACGCCGGCGCAGGCCGTGTAGAGCGCAAGCTTGCCGATGGGAATGCCCATGCCGTTCACGCCGAGGTCGCCAAGGCCGAGGATGCGCTGACCGTCGGTGACGACAATCATGTCCACGTTCTCATTGGGAACGTTGGCAACGAGCTGGCGCACGCGCCCCTTGTCTTCGGCGCTCACGTACAGTCCCCGGGCATAGCGGAAAAGATGGCTGAACTTCTGGCATGCCTCGCCCACCGTCGGCGTGTAGATGAGGGGCAGGTACTCTTCAATGTGCTCCATCACAAGCTCGAAGTACAGCGCTTCGTCGTTTGCATGAACGCCTTCGAGCACAAGGTACTTGTTCAGCGGCGTGCCGGCATTTGCGATCACCTCGGTCAGACGCTTGACCTGCTCGCCGAAGGTGGAAACTCTCGGGGGCAGCAGTCCGCGCAGGCCGTAGCGGTCACGCTCTTCTTCAGTGAACACAGACCCGCGGTTAAGCCAGGGATTGCGCAGCAACTGCACGCCGCGCAGCTGATTGTCTTGATTGCTCATTTGCAAGCTTCCTTCGAAGTGGACTTCGCTTTAGAGATTGGGAACCCCGGCAAGGCCAGATGCCGGGGCTTCATGACTGCAATTTTCGCATTGTAGCGGCACGAAACCTCGGTTTTGCTTACGAAACAGTGCAAAACCCGCCCGTTCCGGCCGCCGCGTACGGAGAAACGTCTACTTGAGCGCCTTGATACGCTCGGCGGCGAGCTGCGCGGCCTCCGAATCCGGGAACCTGCTGCGAATCTGCCGCAGGGTCTTCAGCGCCTGATCCTGCTTGCCCTGGCTGGCCAAAGCCGAAGACAGGGACAGCATGGCGTCGGGCACCCTGGCGTCGCCGGGGTATTCCCTGATCAATCGGGTCTGATAGGAAACAGCCTGCGCAAGGTTGCCCTGCGCAAAGTGCACGTTGCCAAGCCAATAGAACGCCGTCGGCCGGTACTCCGTCTGCGGGTAATCCGCAAGGAGCTTGTCGAACATTCTGCGGCTCTGGGCGTATTTGCCGCTCGAAAACAGCTCGAGCGCGTTTTCAAATATGCGCTTTTCCTCGGGCGAGACGGTCACCCGCCTGCCGTCAACGCGCTCGGTCTGCGGCTCAAACGCAGCGACGCGCTTGTCGAGGTTCCCGTACAGATCCTTCACGGACCGCTGCTGCGATGCGAGCTGCTGCGTGAGCTGCTCGACGCGCCCCGTGAGCTCGGCATTTTGCTGCTGCAAAAGTTCAATCTGGCTTACAAGCTGCAACTGTCCGTTCTGAACGGCCTGCACGCGCTCGCGAAGATCCAGAATGGCCTTGCGGGCTTCATCGTCTCCAAAGAGCGCATGCGCAGGAGCCGCAACCGCCATGAGAGTCGCCGCACAAAGCGCCGATGCGAGGAACTGCTGTCCCGATTTCATCTTTCGGCTCCGATCCATTAGCGATAGGTGATGTCAGCCCGGCGGTTCTTCGCCCAGGCTTCTTCATTTTCGCCAAGCGCCATGGGCTTTTCACGGCCGAAACTCACAGCCTCGATGCGGGAGGCGGGCACGCCCAGGAGCTGCATGCGCTGCTTGACGGCCTCGCTGCGCTTCTGTCCGAGCGCGAGGTTGTACTCGCGGCTGCCGCGGCTGTCGGTATTTCCCTCGATCACAATCTGGCGGGTCGGGTGCGCCAGCATCACGCGCGCATGGCGCTGCACGAGAGGCATGTACCTCGATTCGACCGTGTAGCTGTCAAAGGCAAAATAAATCGACCTGTTGCGGGGATCGGAAGCGCCACCGTCGGTCTGATCAACGAGCGCCACATCGGAAAGCGTCGAGCCATTCTTTGCAGACTCGTCAAGTTCAACCGAAGAGCACCCCGAGAGAACGAGCGCCGCTGCTGCGGCTGCCGTCAATGCAAGCTTGCGAAACATGTCAATTCACTCCAGTTAAGGACGCCGGCCCCCCCAGCATCCTGTGCAAAAAACATTTTAGTTGGTCATGAGCGGGCCCCAGGTTGGCTCGCGAATGTCACCCATGGGCCCCGTGAGCAGCGCGTGCGTGGCTCCATCCACGGAGGCCGTGGCAAGAACGCCGCGCTTGCCCCGCTCCGTTGCGTAGATGACCATCCTGCCATTGGGGGAAAAGCTCGGCGACTCATCAAAATTCGTGCGGGACACCGGAACCTGCTGTCCGGTCTGCAGATCCATCACGCACACGCGGTACTTGCCCCCTTCTCGCGAGACATAGGTGAGATGCTCACCCTTGGCGTCGATCGACGGGCTCACTGCGTAGGGGGAACCAAATGTCACGCGCTCGGCCTGTCCGCCCGAGACCGGCTGCCGGTAAATCTGGGGAGAGCCGCCCCGGTCGCTCGTAAAGTAAACATACCGCCCGTCAGCCGAGAAGCAGGGCTCGGTATCGATTGCCAGAGACCTGGAGAAACGCTCCACTCCGGTGCCATCGGCATTAAGCAGGAAAAGCTGCGTCACGCCGTCTCGGGAGAGTGCAACCGCCAGCTTCTGCCCGTCAGGGCTGAAGGCCGGTGCGGAATTGTTGCCGCGGAAATTGGCTACCGCCCGGCGCTTGCCGGTTGAGAGCGTATGCACGTACACCACGGGCTTTTTCTGCTCGAAGGACACATAGGCAACGTGCTTTCCATCCGGGCTCCAGGCCGGGGAAATGATGGGCTCGGAGCTCCTCAGGGCAGTTTTGGGATTGGCCCCGTCGCTATCGGCGATCACGAGTTCATAGCTTTGCTTGGAGCGCTCATTGACATAGGCGATGCGGGAGCTGAAGAGGCCCCCCAGCCCGGTGAGTTTGTCATAGACCCGGTCGGCGATGCGGTGCGCAGTCATTCTGAGCTGCGCGTCCGTGCTGAGGAACCTTGATTCATCAAGCTGGCTGCCGCTCGCTGCGTCAAAGAGCTTGTATGCAATCTCCCATTCGTCCTGTCCCTTGCGGTCTATCGCGCCGCTCACAAGAACAGATGCGCCGCGCTCGGCCCAGGGCGTCATGTCGGGCTTCACCCAGTCTTCCGAACCGGCCTCGCGCTCCCCCTGAATCAGCCGGAATTCTCCGGTTCTGCCCAAGTCGGCCCCCACAATCTGCATGAGATCAATGCCGCTTGCGGCGCTCCCGGCCATCGCCATCAGCGCGACCGGAATCTGATTGGCGCCAACCCCGGTGATTTCAATTCTCAGCTGGGACAATGCGGCCGTTGGCAGCGAGGCGAGCGCTGCGGCACCCGCCCCCGCGGCAAAAAGCTTTCTGCGCGAAAAGACTGTCTGCATGTTTTTTTGTCCGTTACTCCATGTTCAGCAACATTTCGGATATTACCGCCAGCAAGCGGAAAACGCGGCAGAAAGGGCTGCATTTGCTCTCCGCCGCGTCGTGTTACTGCATCAGCTGCGCCTTAGTGACGGAAATGGCGCTCACCGGTGAAGACCATCACAATGCCGCGCTCGTCGGCGGCTGCGATCACTTCGTCATCGCGGATCGAGCCGCCCGGCTGGATCACGCAGGTCGCGCCCTGATCGATGATGACATCGAGTCCGTCGCGGAACGGGAAGAACGCATCGGACGCAGCGGCGCAGCCCTGAAGCGAGAGTCCGGCCTCGGCCGCCTTGATTGCGGCAAAGCGGGCCGAGTCAACGCGGCTCATCTGGCCGGCGCCAACGCCAAGCGTCATGCCGTTGTGGGCGTAGACAATGGTGTTGGACTTCACAAACCGGGCGATGTTCCAGGCAAACATCATGTCGGCGATCTGTGCGGAGGTGGGCTTCTTCTTGGTCACGACCTTCAGGTCGGCCTCTGCGCAAAGCTGGATGTCAGGCGTCTGGACGAGAAGTCCGCCACCCACGCGCTTGAACTCGAAGTCGTTGTGCGCAGAGCCGTTGGCCACCGTGAGCAGCCGCAGGTTCTTCTTAGCGGAGAAAACGGCCTTGGCTCCGTCGCTGTAGGCCGGAGCGATGATCACTTCGGCGAACTGCTTGGAGATTGCATTGGCCGTTGCCTCATCCACCTCGCGGTTGAAGGCGATGATGCCCCCGAAGGCGCTCTTCGGATCGGTCTTGAAAGCTTTTTCATAAGCCTCGAGCACGCTCACGCCGATTGCGGCGCCGCAGGGATTGGCGTGCTTCATGATCACGCAGGCGGGCGTGTCAAAGCTGCGCACGGCCTCCCAGGCGGCGTCCCCGTCCGAAATATTGTTGTAGGAGAGCTCCTTGCCCTGCAGCTGCGTATATCCGGACAAAAGCCCCGGAGCAATGAAGTGCTCGCGATAGAACGCGGCTGCCTGGTGGGGATTTTCGCCGTAGCGCATGTCCTGGACCTTGACCCACTGGCGGGTGAAGACGTCCGGGAAGGCCTTGGTGCGCTCGCGCTTCTCGTCAAGGCTCGTGAGGTAGTTCGTGATCGCGGCATCATAGGCGGCGGTGTGCGCAAACACCTTCTTTGCAAGGGCAAAGCGGGTTTCTGCGCCGACCTCGCCCTTCTCGCGGATTTCCTCAACCACCTTCCTGTAGTCGGTCGGATCGACGATCACGGCCACAGATTCATGGTTCTTGGCTGCCGAGCGGATCATCGTGGGGCCGCCGATGTCAATGTTTTCAATGGCCATCGGGAAAGTGCAGTCGGGGCGGGCGATCGTCTGGGTGAACGGATACAGGTTCACGCACACGATGTCGATCGGGTCGATGCCGTGGTCGGCAATCGCCTTCATGTGCTCGGGAATGCAGCGGCGCGCAAGGATGCCGCCGTGGATATGCGGATCAAGCGTCTTGACGCGCCCGTCGAGCATTTCAGGAAAGCCCGTGTATTCGGACACTTCCTGGCAGGGGACTCCCTCTTTCTTGAGGAGCCTTGCGGTGCCGCCCGTCGAAAGGATGTGATAGCCAAGTTCCACAAGGTCGCGGGCGAAGTCAACAACGCCGGTCTTGTCGGACACGCTGATCAAGGCTTGTTTTCTCATTTGCAATTTCCTTTTAGTTGCTCTCCGCGAGAAGCCCGTACATTTCGAGCTTCGTGTGCAGAGTGTTGCGGTTAATTCCCAAAAGCTTTGCTGCAGCGCGCTGATTGCAGCCGCACTGCTCCATGGCCCAGCAGATCAAGGGACGCTCTGCGGCCATCACGATCATGTCGAGCAAGGGCAATCCCTGCCGTCCGTCCAGATCCCTGCGGTAAGCCTCAACGCGGGAAATGATGAGCTGCGAGAGTTCATCTTTCGGAATCTCAACGCGCGGGACTCGCCT
>OMXR01000095.1 GCA_900315045.1 uncultured Sutterella sp.
GCCGGCGCCGGACTGCAGCTTTTCTCTAACTTTGTGCGCTGGGTTCCGTAAGGGATCTGCGCGAGGACGGACATCATGATCCTGATTCCCGCAATCGACCTGATGAATGGCTGCTGTGTGCGCTTGAAGCAGGGTGATCTTGACAACAACATCACGATTTACAACGACGATCCTGCCGATCAGGCGGAGCGGTGGGTGGCGCTTGGCGCAGAGCGGATTCACATTGTGGATCTGGATGGCGCTAAGAGCGGCGAACCCTCCAATGTCGAGGCGATCGAGCGGATGATCGAGAAAATCGGCGGCCGCGCGCAGATTGAACTGGGCGGCGGCATCCGCTCCCTGCGGCAGGTTGAGGCGTACCTCAAAGCCGGGGCGCACTATTGCGTGATCGGAACCGCGGCCGTCAACGATCCGATCTTTCTGAAGAATGCCTGTCACGAGTTTGCCGGGCACATCATCGTTGCGCTGGATGCCAAGGACGGCTACGTTGCGACGAACGGCTGGGTCGAGACAACGGATACGCGGGTGACCGAAATTGCAAAGCTCTTTGAGGGGCTTGGCGTGAGCGCGTTTCTCTACACCGACATTGCGCGGGATGGGATGCTCACCGGGGTCAATGTCGAGGCAACCGCGGAACTTGCGAGAACAACCTCGGTGCCGGTGATTGCCTCGGGCGGCATGCATACGGTGGAGGATGTCAGGGCGCTTCTTGCAACCGGAGAAAAGGGCATCATGGGGGCGATTCTTGGGCGCTCTCTTTATGAGGGGACCATTGATTTTGCCGAGGCGCAAAAGATCGTGACAGGCGGGGAGTCCTAGGGCGATGCTCGCAAAGCGAATCATTCCGTGCCTGGATGTCACTGCCGGGCGCGTCGTGAAGGGTGTGAATTTTGTTGAACTGCGCGATGCAGGCGATCCGGTTGAAATCGCCCGGCGCTACAACGAGCAGGGCGCTGATGAACTCACGTTTCTGGACATTACGGCGAGTTCGGACAAGCGGGACATCATTCTCGACGTGATCGAAGCGGTTGCCGGGCAGGTGTTCATTCCGCTCACCGTTGGCGGAGGCGTGCGTCAGGTCGCCGATGTAAGAAGGCTCCTGAACGCCGGAGCTGACAAGATTTCCATCAATACGGCCGGGGTCTACAACCCTGATCTGATCGGAGAGGCTGCTGCCATACACGGCTCCCAGTGCATCGTGGTTGCGATTGATGCAAGGCGCAGGGATGCAGCTGATGTTTCTCATGGGTGGGAAGTGTTTACGCACGGCGGCCGCACGTCAACCGGACGGGATGCAATTGAGTGGGCACGGGAAGTCGAGCGGCTCGGCGCAGGCGAAATTCTTCTCACCAGCATGGATTGCGACGGCGTGAAGCAGGGGTTCGATCTGGAACTGACACGCACTGTTGCCGATGCCGTGAACATTCCCGTCATCGCCTCGGGAGGTGTCGGCAATCTTCAGCACCTCGTGGACGGCGTGACCATCGGAGGAGCGGACGCCGTTCTGGCAGCTTCGATTTTCCACTTCGGTGAGTACACCGTGCGGCAGGCCAAGGAATACATGGCGGCTCACGGCATCCCGGTGAGGCTCTGAGAGGATTCGCGTCATGTGGCTGGACGAAGTTAAGTTCAATGAAAAAGGGCTCGTGCCGGTCATCGCCCAGCAAAAAGGAAATGGCCGCGTTCTGATGCTTGCCTGGGCTAATCGTGAGGCGCTTGAGGAAACCGCAGCAACTGGTCGGGGGATCTACTTTTCCCGCTCCCGAAACAAGCTTTGGCGCAAGGGCGAGGAATCGGGCAATGTGCAGCTGGTCAGTGAAGTGCGGCTCGATTGCGATGGAGATGCGGTTCTTTACATTGTTGATCAGATTGGCGGCATGGCGTGCCATACCGGAAGGGAGAGCTGTTTCTTCCGGCGACTTCAGAATGAAGGATGGGCGGTCGTCGATCCTGTCATCAAAAGTCCGGAGGAACTTTACCGGACGGCAAAATAGCCTCCTCTCGGCGCGAAGGAAGGATGCCCGTTTGCCGAGGCGGAGAGAAGAAGGACTTCTCAGAACGCCAGGTGACTACCTGCGCCGGTAGACAAGATCCCAGATGCCGTAGCCGAGGCGCTCTCCCCGGGCCTGAAACTTGGTTCTCGGACGCTCGCAGAGCGGATTGGCCATCACGTCCGAGAAGCCGTTCCCGTGAAGGTTCTCCAGTTCTTCCGTCGCCTGAAGGACTTCAAGCATTTGAGCGGAATAATCCTCCCAGTCCGTCGCGCAGTGCAGATAGCCGCCATGGGCGATCTTTGGAACAAGGAGCGCTAGAAAATCAGGACGGATGATGCGGCGCTTGTGGTGGCGGGCTTTCCGCCAGGGATCGGGAAAGAAGATGTGCACGCCAGAGAGCGACGCATCGGGAATCATGTCCCGAATCACTTCGATGGCGTCGTGCCTGGCAATGCGGACATTGGAAAGGTTCTTTTCAGCAAGAAGCTTGCTGAGGGCGCCGACGCCTGCGGCAAACACCTCGCAGCCAAGGAAGTCAACCTCGGGATGGGCCTCGGCAATGGCGGCGGTTGTCTCGCCCATGCCGCAGCCGATCTCAAGCACCACGGGGGCGTTTCTGCCGAAGATCTCCGCAAAGTCGAGAAGCTTTTTCTCGTATTTCACTTCATATCTGGGAAAAAGCTCGTCGAGAGCCCGGGACTGTGCTTCGGAGATATGTCCGCGGCGCATCGCAAAGGTGCGAATGTGGCGCTTTTTGAGTTCTTCAAGCTCTTCAGGGGTGAGGTCTGTGGTCATCTTGATGGCTGGTGCGTTGGGCAAATACGCAAAACGGATCGTCTTCAAGGGCGATCCGTTTGTCTGAAATCTGGAGCGGGCGAAGGGAATCGAACCCTCGTATAAAGCTTGGGAAGCTTTCGTTCTGCCATTGAACTACGCCCGCGAGCAGGGCGACATTATGCACGAAAAAGGGCGCTCAGGCAAAGGCTGTTTTCTTGACAGACTCGGTCAAAAGCGCAAAAAAACTGGTGACGCGGCAGAGCTAAAAGGCTACAATCAAACAATTGCCTGAGTGCGCTGATTTGAGCCTGCGCACTGCCGATCAAGTCTCAAGACAAGGGGGAGAACCCGTCATGCGGGAACTCAAAGAAGAACAAGCAAAGGAGCCGCTCGAGCAGCGCCTAGCGGAGCTCAATCCGCAAGCCGAGGATGATGCGCGCGACACCGATGACGCTTCCGACGCCCTTGAGCAGATCGTAAGGATATTCGCCGAGCAGGATGAGCGGGATGATCCGGTGCAGGCCGATCCGGATGAACCGGATGCCAAGCCCATTTCCGAGCGTACCCGCAAGGCGATCAAGGAAGTTCTCAAAGGGCTTCACGCAGCCGATATCGCCTACGTTCTCGAAGCTCTGCCTCAGGATGACCGACTGGCGGTCTGGAACCTCACCAAGGGCGATCAGGACGGCGACGTTCTCGTTGAGGTGAACGAAGGCGTTCGCGAGGCCCTGATTGAGGCGATGGATCGCGAGGAGCTGGTCGACGCGGTCGAAACCCTCGATACGGACGAAATCGCCGACCTGGTTGAAGACCTGCCGGCAGACGTTGTCGCCGAAGTCCAGGAAGGCCTCTCGCACGAAGAGCGCGCACAGCTGCGCGCGGCCATGAGCTATCCCGAGGATAGCGTTGGCGCGCGCATGGACTTTGAGATGCTGTCGATCCGGGAGGAAGTCTCGGTCGGCATCGTGATGCGCTTCCTGCGTCGCTTTGAGGCTCTTCCCAACCATACCGATCAGGTGTTTGTCGTCGACCGTCAGGGGAGGCTTCTGGGCGCCTTGCCGCTCAGCCGGATCGTTACTCATTCGCCCGAAGAGAAGGTGAGCGATCTGATGCGCACCGACCTTCTGAAGCTCAATCCCTTGGACAAGGCGGTTGAAGCGGCACAGGCGTTCGAGCGCTATGACCTGGTGAGCGCCCCGGTCATTGATGAGGCCGAGCGACTCATCGGGCGACTGACTGTGAACGAAGTGGTGGACGTCATTCGCGAGTCAAGCGAGGCGGGCGCGTTAGCCAATGCAGGTCTTGACGACGATCAGGATATCTTCGGCGGCGTCTGGGAAACGGCCAAGAGCCGCTGGCTCTGGCTTGGCGTCAACCTCTGCACGGCGTTCTTCGCTTCGCGTGTCATTACCGCATTTGACGGAACGATTTCCAAGGTGGTTGCCCTCGCGGCCCTGATGCCGGTCGTTGCTGGCATGGCAGGAAATTCCGGAAACCAGACCCTCACGCTTCTTGTGCGCTCGCTGGCAATGGGCCAGGTGACCGACTCCAACAAGGTCGACCTCATCAAGAAGGAAGTGAGCGTCTCGGTGATCAATGGCCTGCTCTGGGGCGTGATTTCAGGGCTTTGCGCCTGGGGGCTTTACTTCAATGATCCCCAGGGCAAGATGCTGGGACTCGTGATGTTCCTTGCGATGCTTCTCAACATCGTCGTGGGCGCCATCGTCGGCATGTTCGTACCGCTCGGCCTGAAGGCGCTGGGACGGGATCCCGCATTGGGCGGCTCGGTGCTTCTCACGTTCATGACCGACTCGGGAGGCTTCATGATCTTCCTCGGGCTCGCGACGATCTTCTTTGCCTGAGTCCCGGTTGGAAAACGGCGGCCGATGGCCGCCGTTTCAGTCAGTATTCGTTGAACACCCTCAGGAGTTCTCCCGGCGTGTGCATCCCGTTTGCCAGGGCAACCTGCAGCAGCACGCGTGCCTTCTGCGCGGGCAGGGTTCCTGCGGGGACAAAGCCCGCATCCTGCCATTTTGAGAGCCCCTCAACAACCATGCCGCCCCAGACGCGGGAGGAACGGACAACTGCAATGCCGGCCCTTGCGGCTTGCATCAAGGCATCTTCCGCTCCGGCATGAATCGAGCCGTTGCCAAAGCCCTGATAGACGATGCCGCGGGCGTCGGCCGCGACAGCGGCTTGGATGAGAGAGCCGTCGTCGTCCGCATGTCCCGTGATGATGTCAACGCGGGGGAAGTGCTGCGGAACCGCAAACTCCGAGTGCGTCGTGTGGCGGGCAAGCGGGGCGCGAAGGAATCGGATGTGTTCGCCCGCAATGAGTCCCAGCACGCCCCAGTCCCGGGATTCGAAGGTCTGGGCATTGCAGGGATCCGTTTT
>OMXR01000061.1 GCA_900315045.1 uncultured Sutterella sp.
TCCCTGCCGTCCGTCCAGATCCCTGCGGTAAGCCTCAACGCGGGAAATGATGAGCTGCGAGAGTTCATCTTTCGGAATCTCAACGCGCGGGACTCGCCTAACGGCGGATCGTCTCATACCCTCAGCCCTCTTCAAAAAAATCTTCCAGTATGCGGCAGACCACTGCCGCATCCTGCTCTTTCATCAGCTCCGCAGCGATCCCGCTTCCGCCAAACCGCGCAAGGTACCATCTGGCGTGTTTACGGAACGTGAGCACAGCAGACAGCCCATCGCCCCAGTACTCGAGGTGGTAGCGAAAATGCCTCAGCACAGTGCGCCCGGCTGTTTTCCGGTCAGGCTCCCCGGGATCCGCGCCGCCCGAAAGCACCGTCCCAATCCGTCCCAATAGCCACGGATTTCCGCAGGCCGCGCGTCCGATCATCACCCCGGCGGCCGAAGTCTGCTTCAGCACCAGCGCAGCTTTCTGCGGGCTGTCAATATCGCCGTTCGCAACGACGGGAATCGACAATTCCCGCACCGCCCGGGCAATCGTCCGATATTCGGCCTTGCCCCGGAACAGATCCTCGCGGGTCCGGCCGTGAATCGTCACAGCCGCAAAGCCGGCGCCTTCCGCAGCCTTCGCGATTTCAATCGCATTGCGGTGCGATCCGTCCCAGCCAGTGCGCATTTTGACGGTGACGGGAACATCCACCGCCTTGGCTACCGCCTCAAGGATCTCCCGCGCAAGCGGTTCATTACCCATGATGGCCGACCCGCAGGCCATGCCGCAGACCTTGCGTGCCGGGCAGCCAAAATTGATGTCCACGACTGCAAAGCCCGCATCCTGGGCATAGCGGGCGGCTTCTGCCATCGCACGCGGATCAGCCCCCAACAGCTGCACGACGGGAACCGGATTCCAAGCATCGGGCTCATATCTGCGGCGCGACAAATCCGTGCCGCGCAGATCGTCCCTTGCGGAAACCATTTCCGAGACAACAAGCCCGGCTCCCTGCTCCAGACAAATCCTGCGGTACGGGGCATCCGTGATCCCGGCCATGGGGGCAAGAATCACAGGACTAGCCAGCGCATAGGAGCCTATTCGCATGCAACAATCAACCCGCTAAAACTCAGTCACTTTACAAGCACAAACCGCCTTTCAGGCAACAAGCCGATTCGCGTGGTAATTGTACAGGGACGGGGGAAGGAGAAAATCCGCCGAAGGGCTAGCCCGGTCATTCGAACCGAACGTCCGCCGCCCGGATTCCCTTGACTCCGCGCTCCTGCCAGGCCTGGCGGGCTGCCGAGAGCGATCCGTTCACGTCAATCGCCCCGCTCGCGTCCGTCACCACATAGGTGTCAAATCCGGCCGCGACGGCATCCAAGGCCGTCCAGGAAACGCAAAAATCCGTTGCAAGACCGCAAACAAAGACACGCGTGACACCGCGCTCGCGCAGAAGCCCGGCAAGTCCCGAGCGCGTCTTTCCGTCGGCATCCACAAATCCCGAATAGCTGTCCACGGCCCGTTTTGCGCCCTTGCGGACAATGGCGCCTGCCTTTACCGCGTTGATCAGGCGTGAAATCTCGGCGCCCTGCGTCCCCTGCACGCAATGCACGGGCCAGAGAACCTGCTTGCCGCTGGACACGTCAATGACATCGTAGAGCTGATGCCCCGGATGGCTCTGAGCAAAACTGACGTGCCCCTCGGGATGCCAATCCTGCGTCAGCACGACATACGGAGCCCTGTCAATCAAGTCATTCACGGCGGGAATGATCGAATCGCCGTTTGCCACCGCAAGCGCCCCGCCGGGCAGAAAGTCGTTCTGAACATCCACCACAATCAATGCATCGCTCATTTCGTCTCCTTTCAGGCAAGCAGCTGCCTGCATTCACCAGAGAGTTTTTCGATAATGGCCCGGGTCGAGCCAAACGGGGCATAGCAGGCGCCCTGCCCCGCCCCCATTTCGATGAGATCGTCCCGATCCTGAGCAAGCGCTGCCTTCAGAATCGGAAGCATCACGCGCAAGTGCGCCGGATACTGCGCAGAGCGCAGCCCCGCTTCCTTCATCGCCTGCACCAGCCCGTTCGGAACCACGCGCGTGAGGCGCCCAGAAAAGACGCTCGTGAGCTCAAGCGACGTGTCGGACATGTACTGCAGGATGTCCTTGTGCATGGGATGCGCCGCACTCTCCGGAGTTCTGAGAAGCAGCGTTCCCACCATGGCCGCGCCTGCACCGGCCAAAAGGCTTGCCGCCATCTGAGCGCCGGTCATGATGCCGCCGCTTGCAACCACGAGTCTTTTCGTTGCACGGGCGGCGGGCCCGATCAGCGCACTCAGCCCAATGACCGACTGCTCGTCCGTCACTTCGAAATTCAGTCTCGGGCCGCCAGCTTCGGCTCCCTGCATGACAATCGCCTGGCACCCTGCGGACCGCAAGACCTTGGCCTCCCGCAGGCATGTCGCCGCGCCCATCATCACAACGCCCCGTGCCTCAAACTTCTCGGCATAAATCTCCCTAAGTCCCCCGAAGCTCGTGCTGACCACGGGAACCTCTTCGGCAAGAAGCACCTCGATCTGAGCGTCAAAATCAGGAAGCGGTGCCGGCGCATATTCGGTCGGAAGCCCCAGCTGCGCCATGAGATCCGTGAGCGCTTCATGCAGGGCCCGCGCCCCCTGCTCCGAGGGATTCTTGGGCGGCACCCTGAGATTGACGGCAAACGGCTTGTCAGTCAGTGCTTTCACCTGCCGGATTTCCTGCTGCAGTTCCTCTGGCGAGAGCAAATCTCCGGCCAGCACGCCAAGCCCTCCGGCTCCCGCCACCTCGGCAACCATCTGCGGCGTCGTTATCCCCGCCATGGGGGCATTGAAAACGGGAGTCTCAACTCCAAAAAGCGTTTTGAACTGCGCGGCGCGCTGCTCGTACAGACTCATCAGTACCTCTTTCTAAAATCTTGCCCACTTGCAGGCATTCCGGTTGCTCTGAAGGGCGGCAAACTCATCCGGATCGCCGATATTGCCCCAGAACCCAGTCCAAACCTCAGCCGTCAGGCGCCATTGCCAGAGCCAGGGAAACAGTTTGGAGGAAACGGCTGGGAGCCCCGCAAAAATTCTCGGTGAGACGATCATGAGGCAGCCGTAGGTATGAGGCCCCGCTCCCGGTTCAAGGCTGCCATCCTCATATACGGTGAGATCTCCCTTCGCGTGATAGGACGGGTTGGGAACAGCAACAAGATGTCCGTCGATTTCCCCAGAGCGAACAGCTCCGGCCTTGGCCAGCAGTCTTTCCATGGGAAATGCGTGCACGACGTCGCCCGCCGCCACAATGAAAGGACTCTCTCCGTCCGTGAGGAGCGGCAGCGCCTTCACGATGCCGCCCAGGCTCTCCAGGGCATCCTCGTGCCGGTCGCCCTCGCGGCTGATGGCAAGATGAATGCCCCTGCCCGCCAGTTCCGCAGGCAGCGCCTCGAATGCATCAGCCAGGTGCGCCGTATTCATCACGATATCCGTCACCCCTGCCCGCTTGAGCGCCGCAATGCTCCAGTCGCAAAGGCGGCAGCCGTTTGCCTTCAGAAGCGGCTTGGGGCAGGTGTCCGTAAGCGGTCTCAGGCGCTTTCCGCGCCCCGCTGCAAGAATGAGCGCCTTCATGCGTTAAAACGTCCAGGCATGGCGGCTCTTTTCTTCCTCGAACTCATCGAGCAGCCAGTTGATGGGCTTCAGATCGTGATATCGGTTCGAAGTCTGGCGTACATAGTTGAGGAACCGGGGCGTGTCAGCCAGATACTTGGGCTTGCCGTCGCGGTAGTTGATGCGGGCAAAAATGCCCAGCACCTTCAGATGCCGCTGCATGCCCATCCACTCGACATCCTCCCAGAACACGCCAAAGTCTTCGGGAACAGCAATTCCAGCCTTTCTCGCCTTTTCCCAGTAGCGGATTGTCGTGTCAAGCACAAACGACTCGCCCCAGCTCACGAAGGCATCGCGCATGAGACTGGCGATGTCGTAGCTCACCGGCCCGTAGAGCGCATCCTGAAAATCGATGACGCCGGGATTGGGATTGCTCACCATGAGGTTGCGCGGCATGAAGTCCCGGTGCACGAACACCCTGTTTTCGGCAAGGTTG
This sequence comes from uncultured Sutterella sp., assembly GCA_900315045.1. Classification (GTDB taxonomy): domain Bacteria; phylum Pseudomonadota; class Gammaproteobacteria; order Burkholderiales; family Burkholderiaceae_F; genus Duodenibacillus. The sequence continues at coordinate 4,098 of OMXR01000061.1, forward strand.
TGCGCGATGATTTTCTCGAAGCACTCGCCCACGATCTCGCGCTGCTTGTCATTCATCCGATACCCCCGGTGGCGCGCCACATACCACTCGGGGAAAAGATCGATTTCGCGCTTTAAGACCGCATGGTCGTACTCGGGCAGGATTCCCGGCTTTGAAATGCGCTGCCACTCGACAAGCGCATCGGTTGCGGCATCGAACAGCCCGAAGGCATTGTCCTCGGTGAGCACATCAAGGTACGTCTGACGCCCCAGGTCGCTCATCAGGATCAAGCCCTGCCCTTCATCGGTTTCATAAAGCTGCGGAACATTGAGCCCGGCCTGATGCATCAGGGCGTCCACCTTCACAAAGGGCGCGATGTTCTCCCTCGGAGGCGGAGCATCCATCACGATCATCGTGACACCATCGCGCGCAGCAAGCCTGAAATACCTGCGAAAGCTTGCATCGGCACTCGCCGGCGCCAGCGTCTCAAGCTGCAGGCCATATTTCGGAGCCAGACCCTTGAGCCATGCCTTAACCAGTTCAAGCCGGACATCCTTGTCGTTTTGCGTCATTTCTCATCCCCCGGACGCTTGCAAAAAGCACACGCCCCCTATAATTAACGGGTTTTAATGCGCCTATCTTAAAGCGAAATGCCACGGAATTCTTACCGCCCGACACCGCTTGCGGTCACTTCCGCCGTTGCCTTGGCTCTTGCGAGCCTGTCGGCAAGCGCCGGATCGGGAACAAGCAGCACAACTCAACCCCTTTCGGCAATCCCGATGCAATCGGTGCAGCGTCTGACGCCTGCAACGAATCAGGACATGGCCCAGTCCGTGACAATCATTCGCGCCGATCGAATGGAAGGCTCGCCGCAGACGACCCTGGAACTGCAGGGCAGCGCGGAAATCCGCCAGCCCGGGCAGACGGTGCGCGGCGACACGCTGACTTATACGCAGCGCACCGACACGGCAACCGCCGAAGGCAACGCAGCCGTTGTGCGCAACGGCATGCTCTTTGAAGCGGACAAGATCACGTACAAGCTCCTCGAGAAAACCGGCGATGCTGCCGATGTCGAGTACGAGTACGCACCGCAGCGCATGCGCGGATCGGCCTCCTGCGTGAAATTCCTCGGAGACGGCTCCTCAATCTTTAGCGATGCCCAGATAACAACCTGCCGCAAGGGCGACACCAGCTGGTGGTTCGAACTCGACAAACTTACCCTGGACGAATACGAAGAGACGGCGACTGGCCAGCACGCCGTCCTCAAGGTTGCCGACGGCTATCCCGTGTTCTACTTCCCCTGGTTTTCGTTCCCCATGGGCGGAAAGAGAAAATCCGGTCTCCTTGTCCCCACCATGGGGCACAGCTCGAGCCGCGGCTTTGAGCTGACCGTCCCCTACTACTGGAACATCGCTCCGAACTACGACCTCACGTTTACGCCGCATTGGATGTCAAAGCGCGGCATCGTGCTCGGCACGGAGGCGCGCTGGCTCAACCGCTGGTTTGCGACTGATATCGAATACCAGCTGATGCCCCACGACAAGCGCTGGGAGGACGATCACAAGCGCTACACGCTGCATGCACGGCTTGCCGGCGCCAGAAACGGCTTTTCGTACGGCTTGAACTACAACCGCGTGTCGGACAAGAAGATCTGGGAAGACACGCACTCGCTCATCCGGGAATCCGAGGAGGACGTCATTCCCCAGGACTACTGGCTCAACTACAGATACAAGTTCTGGAACGCCGGCATCACGGTGAAGAAAAACCAGACTCTGAGCAAGAGCACCACAAAGCCTTACGAGAAAGTTCCCGAGATCAGATGGAACGCATACCTTTCCGATCTTTGGGGATTTGAATCCCGAACGGCGCTCTTTGCGACGCGATTCAAACATCCGACCAAGGTCAACGGAGATCGCTTCATCTTTGATCAGAAGCTCTCCTATCCGATCCGCAGGCCGGGCTGGTTCCTCACGCCCGCCGTGCAAATGGTCGGAATGTACTACGACCTTGATCGTCCCTACGTGAAAAACGGCTCCAAGACGCCTCAAGTCTTTGTTCCGACATACTCGGTTGACGGCGGCCTTATTTTTGAGCGCGACGCGTCGCTCTTCGGGAAGAATTATCTCCAGACGCTTGAACCGCGGCTCTTTTACAGTTACACGCCGCGCAAGGACCAGTCCGACATCCCGGTCTTTGACGCATCCCGGGCGGACATGAACCTCTCGCGCCTGTTTGTCGCGAACGCCTACACGGGATATGACCGCATCAGTTCTTCGAACCAGATCACCGGCATGGTGACCAACAGGCTCCTGGACTACGACACAGGCAAGGAAATCGCACATTTTGGATCGGGAATCCGGTACAACTTCTCGCGGCAGGATCTTCAGGAAAACGGCAGGTGGGCGCGCCGCAAGGATCGCAAGGACGAACTGCTTCTGAGCTTTGGCGCCCAGCTCACGCGCGCGCTTTCCGTGTCGGGCTTCTATTCCTGGAACTTTGTGCGCCATCGCGACCAGATGACGGATGTCGGCATCCATTATCAACCCACTCCGGCAAGCAAGATCTCTCTTGAATACCACTACAATTACGAGCCTTCGAAAAAGAGCGATGACTTCTATCGCCTGATTGATCTGAAGACATCCTGGCCGCTCTCGCCCAAGTGGTACCTGCTCACGCTGCAGTCGTTCTCCGTGTGGAATCGCAAGCTCTACGACAACATCGTTGCTCTTGAGTACCAGGCTGACTGCTGGACCACCCGGTTTGCCGTGCGCCGCTACACCGATGACGACGACAACTCCAAGCGGGATCCCAAGACCAATACCCAGTTCTTCGTGCAGTTTGAACTTCGCGGCCTTGGCTTGATCGCTGGCGAAAGTCCGCTCAAGGCTTACACGACACCATCCATTAACAGGCAGAATTTCACACCTTCCAGTTCTCAGACAGGTACTTATGACTACTATTACTAAACTGGCATTTGTTGCGGCCGGCATTGTTGCAATGGGTTCGGCCATGGCCCAGCAGATTACGGAAACCGTAACCCCGGCCGTGTCCCAATCCGCTGCCCGGCCTCTTGACCGCATCATTGCCGTTGTCAACCGCGATGTGATTACCGAATTCGAGTTGCAGACCCGTGTCCATCAGGCAGCGCTCAACCTTCGCCGCCAGAACATCGAACTGCCTCCGATGCCGGAGATGCGCGCCCAGGTGCTTGACAGGCTGATCACCGAAAAGGCAGTGCAGCAGCGCGCCAAAGAAATTGGCATTCGTGTTGACGAGCAGATGGTATCTGCCGCCATCGAGCAGATTGCACGCAACAACCAGCTCACGCCCGAGCAGCTTCGCGAGAGAATTGCCGCCGAGGGACTTTCCTTTTCCGCTTTCCGCTCTCAGGTCCGCGAGGAAATCACGCTGCAGCGCCTGCGCGAGCGGGAGGTCGATTCCAAGATCACAATCCCCGAATCCGAAATCGATGCGTATCTCGCGGATAAGGCCGGCTTTGCGGGCGGCGACACCACCCAGTACCAAGTGCAGCACGTGATGCTCCCCTTCACCGAAGGCGACCGGGATGCCGAGCGCGAAGCCGAGAACCGCGCCAAGGACATTCAAAAGCGCGCCCAGAAGGGCGAGGATTTCGGCAAGCTTGCCGCCGCGTACTCCAAGGCTGAGGATGCGCTTTCCGGCGGGGATCTCGGCTGGAAAGAAGCGCAGGAGCTGCCGACCGTCTTCTGGGAAGCGATTCGCGACGACGGCGCGGCGGGCAAAGTTCACGTTCTTCGGACGGATGGCGCCTGGCATGTCGTCAAATTTGCCGGCAAGCGAAACGGCGTTCAGGCCAAGCTCGCCGGCGCACCGGTGCAGCAAACCCACGTCCGCCACATCCTGATGCTCATTTCCGAACTCACGCCCGAGCACAAGGTGATTTCCCAGCTTGGAGAAATCCGCTCCAAGGTTCTGGCAGGTGAAGATTTTGCCAAGTACGCCCGCCTTGCCTCCGTGGACTCTTCTGCAACCCGTGGCGGCGATCTCGGCTGGATCACTGCGGGTGACGCTGATCCCGAATTCGAAACCCAGATGAACGCGCTCCAGATTGGAGACATCTCCGAGCCCTTCCGCACCCGTTACGGCTATCACATCGTTCAGGTGCTCGAGCGCCGCACGGAAACCATGGACGAGAAGCGCACCCGCCTTGAGGCGCGCCAGGCTTTGCGTGGAAAGAAACTTGCAGAAGCCGTCCAGAACTGGATGCGCGAACTGCACGACAAGGCGTACGTCGAAATTCGTCGGGAATACCTCTAAACAACCCAGGAAGCCTGCCGGATCGGCTCGCTTCCCCTGCAGCGCGCGGTGCATCCATCTTTCATCGGACCCGCGCGCTTTTTTCTGAGAATGAGAATGGAAAGACTTGAAGGCCACAAGGCCCGCAAACGTTTCGGACAGAACTTTCTGCATGACGAGCACTGGATCCGCAGGATCGCCGCAGCCGTGGACGCTCGCCCGGGACAATCGATCATTGAAATCGGCCCCGGGCAGGCGGCGCTCACCCGGGAGCTGATCGCCGCGGCAGGCGCCATCCGCGCCGTCGAAATCGACCGGGATCTGGCGGCCTGGCTGCGCGCACAGTTCCCAAACGGCGAACTCACGCTGGTTGAGGCCGACGCGCTGACGCTCAACTGGAGGGAACTCGCGTCCGACGGTCCGATCCGCGTGGTCGGCAATCTCCCCTACAACATCTCCTCCCCGCTTTTGTTCCACTTGATGGAGGCCGCGGATGCCGTCCTTGATCAGCACTTCATGCTCCAGCGCGAAGTCGTGGATCGAATGGTCGCGGCTCCGGGAAGCAAGACCTACGGACGGCTTTCCGTCATGCTGCAGTGGCGCTACCGGATGGTCAAGCTCTTCGATGTTCCGCCGGGAGCCTTCACGCCCGCCCCCAAGGTCGTGAGTTCCGTCGTGCGCATGATTCCCAAAAAGCCCGAAGAGGTCCCCAGCGTAGACTTCGCCCTCTTCTCAAGCGTGGTTGCAAACGCTTTCGGGCAAAGACGCAAAACACTCAGGAACGCACTCTCCCAGCTTCTTTCGCAACAGGACATTGAAAGCGCCGGGGTGAACCCCGCAGCCCGTGCGGAGACCCTGCGCCTTGATGAGTTCGTTGCCCTTGCCGAGAAAGCCGCCACGCTAGGCGTCAAGCCCGTCACAGCCGGCGCTGCCCCCGAATAACGCATCGGAAAGGATTTTCCCCATGGCGCACCTTCCCCGCATTGCCATCCTGTCCACGGGCGGAACCATCGTGAGTTCCGGAGCAACCCCAACACAGATGACGGGATACTCCATCAGTTCGTTTTCCGTTGATGATCTGCTTGCCAGCGTCCCCGCACTCAATGCGGTTGCCCGCATCAGTGCGCACCCCGTAAGCAACATCGATTCCATGTCAATGACGAGCAGCATCTGGATGAAGCTCGCCGACGCCATCCAAAGCCTTTCCGAAAATCCTGACATCTCGGGCTTTGTCATTACGCACGGCACGGACACCATGGACGAGACTGCGTATTTCCTGCATCTCACCCTGAAAACCGACAAGCCCGTTGTGATCACGGGGGCCATGCGTCCGAGCTCGGCCATCTCTGCGGACGGTCCGCTGAACCTCTTAAATGCTGTGCGCGTTGCAGCGGATCCTGCCGCCCGAGCCATGGGCGTTTTGATCTGCCTGAACGACAGGATCCTCTGCGCCCGGGATGCCGTGAAAACGGATCCCTGCAATGCCCAGACCTTCGAATCCCGGGACTGGGGCGTGCTGGGACTCATTGCGGGCGAACACATCCGATTCCTTCGCGCCCCGCTT
>OMXR01000119.1 GCA_900315045.1 uncultured Sutterella sp.
GCAGAGCGTCTTGGAGATTCCCAACGCGACCAGGGTCATCCAATTTGAGAACGAGATCAAGCTCGCAAAGAAGCATCACGGCTTCATCGACGGGTACATCCCGAGTACCAAGGTGCTGATCGAGCAGAAAGGGTTTGACACCGATCTCAACAAACCGCAGAGACAGTCTGACGGGGAGTTTCTTACGCCCTATGAACAGGCCAAGCGCTATGCAGATCAAATGGCCTATGACGATAGGCCGCGCTGGATCGTTGTCAGCAATTTCCATCAGCTGTTCGTCTATGACATGAACAAGCCGCAGGAGCCGCCGGAGGAAATTCTGCTCCAGACGCTTGACAAGGAAGCGCACCGGCTTGCGTTCCTTGTTGACCGAGAGAAGGTGCTTGAGCAGCGCGAGCTGGAAGTGTCCTTGCAGGCGGGCGATCTCGTCGGGAAACTTTACGACGCTCTGGAAAAGCAGTTCGAGCAGCCCATGAGCGATCACGACTATGTGAGCCTCAACAAGCTCTGCGTTCGGCTCGTGTTCTGCCTGTATGCCGAGGACGCGGGGCTGTTTGGGGACGATCAATTCCGCTCGTACCTCAAGGAGCAGAGCAAGATCGGCATTCAGAAAGTGAACGCAGCACTCAAGGCGCTCTTCAAGATGCTCAACACCAAGGAATCGGAACGGGATCCTGACGAAGATCCAGATTTGCTTGCGTTCCCGTATGTCAACGGCGGCCTGTTTGCTGACGATTCATCACGCATCCCGCGCTTCAACGAGGAGATCTTTGATCTGCTCGTCAATCAGGCTAGTTCCGGGTTCGACTGGTCGGAGATCAGCCCGACCATCTTTGGGGCGGTCTTTGAAAGCACCCTGAACAAAGAGACGCGGCGGCAGGGCGGGATGCACTACACCTCGATCACGAATATTCACAAGGTCATTGATCCCCTGTTTCTCGATGACCTGAAGGCGGAGTTTGCCGAGCTGAAAAAGCGAGTCGATAACTCGTCCCGCCTCACGACGGGACAGAGAAAAGAGTTGCAGGCGTTTCAAAAGAAGCTCAGCTCCCTTACCTTCCTCGATCCGGCCTGCGGCTCGGGGAACTTCCTGACGGAAACCTATCTCAGCCTGCGCAGGATCGAGAACGAGGTGCTTGATTTGCTTTACGGCGGTCAGCAGAGCTTCGGTGAGGTTTCCCCTATTCAGGTCAAGATCGACCACTTCTACGGCATTGAGATCAACGACTTCGCGGTGGTCGTAGCAAAGACGGCGCTGTGGATCGCTGAGAGTCAGATGATGCGGGCGACCGAGGACACTTGGACTTCCTGCCGCTCAAGTCGGCGGCGCATATTGTTGAGGGTAACGCTCTGAGGATGCCCTGGGACGATGTGATACCGGCTGAGAAGTTGAACTACATCATGGGTAATCCCCCGTTCCTTGGCTACCAGTACCAGACAAAGGAGCAAAAGGAAGATCTCAAGGTCGCCTATCCTGAGATCGCGAGCAGTATTGACTATGTGTCAGGGTGGTACTTCAAGACCGCTCAATATGTTCAAGGGACAAAGATCCTATCGGCGTTTGTGTCCACTAACTCGATCTCTCAAGGGGAGAGCGTCGTTAATGTTTGGAGGCCGATGATTGAAAAATTTGGCCTTGAAATTCTGTTTGCACACAACACTTTCAAATGGACAAACGACGCTAACGATGCGGCGGCGGTTCATGTTGTGATTGTCGGATTTGCACCGCGAGGTGTCGCGCAAAAGGAAAAGGTGTTGTTCATCGGTGACGAGAAGAAAGTTGCCGAGAACATCAACGGGTATTTGGCGGATGGGCCGGATGTGTTTATTGAGCGTCGGACAAAGCCGTTAAGTGCTGTGCCGATGATGCACCGAGGCTGTCAACCAACCGATGACGGGAATTTGATCCTGAGTGAAACAGAACGCGCCGATCTTCTAAAAAAGCACCCTGAGTTGGCAGAGTTCATTCGTCCTTTCATGATGGGAAAGGATTTTATTGCCCGGAAACCTCGGTATTGCCTTTGGCTTGTCGAAGCCAAACCTAAAGTGCTTGGGTTAAGCGAGGTCAGCAGTCGCATTGAGCGGGTTCGTGAGTTTCGGGCACAGAGTACAAAGGCAAGCACAAGAGCAAAGGCTGAATTTGCCTCGCTTTTTGATGAAATTCAGGATTGTGTCACTGACTTTGTGGCAATGCCGAAAGTATCCTCAGAAAACAGGCGCTACGTTCCGATGGAATACTTGAACACTTCGGTTGTCCCTGGTGACAAGTTGTACTGCGTTGAAAACGCGACAAAGTACCATTTGGGCGTACTGACTTCTTCGGTTCACATGGCTTGGATGCGGGCTGTTGCTGGGCGGCTTGAGATGAGATACAGCTACTCAAACACCATCGTTTACAACAACTTCGTATGGCCTGCTCCAACGGAAGTTCAGCGTAAGAAGATCGAGCAGACCGCTCAAGCAATACTGGACGTGCGCGCCAAGTATCCGGATTCATCCCTTGCCGATCTGTACGACGTGAACACGATGCCCCCGGAACTGCTCAAGGCGCACAAGGCCAACGACCGCGCCGTGATGGCTGCCTACGGATTCAAGCTCTCGATGACCGAGCCTGAGATCGTGGCCGAGCTGTTTAAGCTCTATCGGGCGCGTACCGACGAGATTGCCGCCGAAGAAGCAAAGCAGAAAGAGGCGGAGGCTGCCAAGCCGAGGAAGCGCCGCGCAAAGGAGAATCCTGAGTAGCATCTACTCAGCTCTCGACGGGAACAATGGGGCTGCCACTGGCTGCCCCTCTGCCCTTTCCCGTCGGGAACTTTTTTCCACCAAAGTTGCTCCCCGGGAAGGAATTTTTCACTATTAAGATAACATTTAAAAAATAGTGAAAAATTGGGAAAACTTGATGCGAGTTGATCTTATTTGCTAGCATCAAATATTATTAAATAATATTTAATACTATCTAATAATATCTAATATTATTAGATAGTATTCGTCTCGACAGTTCGGAATCCACAAGTTATAAATGCGTCCAACGGCTTGCCGGACAACAAAAAGAACCACAAAGAAGCGCCGTATCCGGCCGTCGGATTGGCGTGAATGAGAGTCCTCCAGGCAATGCCCTACCCTCTCTCTACTGTGCCGCTGCGGCGGCACATCCGCGAAAGGACGCGAAATGATTATCACCGTTGCCAATACGAAGGGCGGAACTGGCAAGACAACGACAGCTGTGCAGATCGCCCTGTATCTTCGCACCCAGAAGAAACGCAGAGTTTGGCTTGTTGACGGAGACGACCAGGAGTCTGCGCTGACGGCTGTCAGCATCCGTTCCGACTCCGGCGTGGAACCGAGCCTGGCCTGCTCCGCGTACTCGGATGCCAGAACGCTGCTCACCCAGGTTGACGCTCAGCGCGAGGTGTGGGATGACATCGTGATCGACATGGGCGGCCGCGACACTGGGGCGCTGCGCGCAGCGCTCACGCAGACGGACATCCTCGTGATTCCCGTCCGGCCGCGCAGCCTCGACATCTGGGCGCTCAGCCGGATGATGAACATCATCGACGATGCCCGGATGATGGGCTACGAGTTCAAGGTTGTTGCGTTCCTTTCAAACGCCGACTCCCAGGGATCGGACAACACCGCAGCTGGCGAGCGTCTGAAGGAAGTGGATCAGCTGGAGTTCATTGATACGCCGCTTGTGCAGCGCAAGGCTTTCACAACCGCCTGCAGCCAGGGGCTGTGCGTGACGGAAGTCAAGCCGAAGGATCAAAAGGCAATTTCCGAGCTAAAGGCTCTTGTCGAGACGGTTCTCAGGATCGGAGGGGCAAAATGATCACGGATCCTCCAAAGAAGAAGCCGAAGATTGACGATCCGGCAGTGATGGAGTTCATCAATCGCGGGATGGCATCGCCCGTCAAGGCAAAGGGCAAGGAAGGATCAGCCCCGAGGCAGGTTCCGGTCAGCATCACGATGACCCCGGATTTTCTGGAGCGTCTTGATGCAGCTGCAAAGGCCATGTCGATGAATCGGTCGGCCTTCGTGAAGATGGCGGTGAGCGCCTATCTGAAAACAATGTGATATTATTTGATGCTATCAAATAATATTAAATATTATCCGATAGCATTAGATAACATCTAATCATATCCTTGCTACTTGGCCTCGGTGCGCCTCTTGAGACGCGCCCCGGCCTTGTAGAGCCACGGGTAGGCATCAATCACGAACTTCGGATTGCGCAGAAGATGGCGGAAGCTCTTTGCGATTTCCGGACGCGCAGCCGCAGCCAGCGCGGCCAGCTTTGTGTATCCATGCTCTTCAAGCCACTTGAAAAATTCCGAAGCGGAATACTCCTTGCTCTTTGTCTTTCCGGAGAGCCAGTCCGCAAACATCTCGATCTGCTTCTCTGACAGGGTGGCCTCCTCGACCGTCAGGAGCAGGTTGTCTTGGGGCGAGTTCTTGAGGGCGAATTCCTGTGCGGCGCGAGCCACGCGCTTGGAGAAATGGAAGATCAGCTGGCCGACTTTTCGCCCAACCTTGACCTCCTCCACCTCGTCGATCTGCAGCGTCGTGTACGGAGCCTCGTTGATGGCCCTGACCGCGACATTGATGACGCGGGACTTGAAGCTGGTGTACCGCTCCAGCTTGTCCGGCTCAACGCCGAGCATGTTCCTGAGTTCATCGAGCCGGACGATGAACGTACCCGTCCCCTTCCATTGCATGAGGATGCCGTACAGGCGTATGGCATAGGCGCTCGTTACGCCTGCCAGATCGTACAGGCACCATTGCGTGTAGTTCCGGCGCAAGTCCGAGATGAACGGCAGGGCGAAGTCGTTGAACACAAGGCCGATGCAGCCCTTGGACTTGACGTAGTGGACGGCCTTGACCAGGCTGAACTCCCAATACCCATCCTCCGCGCCGATCAGCCCCTTCTCATCCAGCTGTACGCCCTTGCGCAGAAGATCCTTCTCCTGGACAAGGATGGCCTTTGCGCGCAGGGACTTGGCTGCGTCCTGCAAGGCCGCGTAGGCGTTCCCGGGAGTCATGCCCATGCTGCACATGTCCATCACATTGACGTAGTGGATGCTGTTCGCGCTGATCTGCTCCTTCGGAGGGATCCTCGTGATGGCCAGAAGGGCGATGCGCAGCTCGATGGCCGAAAGCCGCACAATGGCCGAGTTGATGGCATTGTCGTATCGGACAATGCCGTCTGAGAGTTCCGCCGGAACAGAGGATTCTTGTTCATCCATGGCGCTTTTCCGAGTATAAAAATGTTGCCTTTCGCGAAAAGCAACGCCGCATCGCACACGTTGCCGTTGCGAATTGTAGCAGGGCTTCTTGGACAAAAGGCGAAGTGGTCGGCTGACTTGCGAGGGGAGCGATCGAGGGGCGATTTTCAGGCAAAACGGCCTGTGGATAACTTGCTCTCGACCTGTGAATAAGTCAATAAATATGTTGCCTTTCGCAGTATAAAAATGTTGCCTTTAAGTATAAAAATGTTGCCTTTCGCACCCCCCTCTATATTTATAGGAAAAAAGAAGGAAAAAACGAAGTTTTTAAAAAGAGGAAGCGGCCTGTGGACAACTGCCTGTGGATAAGTCAATGCCCCCCCCCCATCGGACGCTTCCTTCTTCCTCGTGACCCTACCGGGTCACAATCCACGCCCCCTGGAGGGGGCATTCCTAACCAACACCCCCGCACCGCTCCACCATGCGTGGCGGCTTCGCCATTCCTCACAACCCGCTTCCAGATCCGTCGGCAATCAAGGGTGAGGGTTCGCAACGCTTTTGAGCCTGGAACCCCAAAACAGCCGCCTACCCTGCTCGCTTTCGCTCGCGGTAACGCTCTTCCTAGGGAAAGAAACCAACGTGAGCTTGTACGAAATTGCAATACGGAATCACAAACAAACCAAGGAGATTGTTCCGGCTCTCCCGGCCGCTGCGCGGACAGCGCTGCACCCGCGCCCGTCAGGAAGTTTCTAAGGGGAAATGGCTTTCCCGTTCGGAATCCACACCAAAAACACCCTTCACGACGGCGCTTCTTCCGGGATTCTTTTGAAGGTCGCCGCTTCAACAGTCTCAAACCAGGAACCTCAAACGGCGCATTTGTGGGAGAGAATGGCCGCGCGCGCCGGGCGGCGCACCAAAATTCCCCAAAATTTGTATACTGTACTGAGGTTTTTTGGTACAAATTTCGTTATTAAGTTTTTTATGACACTCATTCCTCGTCATTTGACTGCTGAAATAGCCAGGGAGATGCCTCCAAAGGCTGTCGCTGTGTTTGGTCCACGAAGGGTTGGAAAGACCACGATGCTCGAAACTTTGGTCGGCACGACCAAGGAAGATGCTTGTTGATGCCAATGAGCACTTGGAGCATCCGTCCAGGATATACCTGACAAGCTCATCGCCCTTCTATCTGGCCTCCGTCAAAGAGTCCGCCCTGGGACGAGTTACTTCCCGGCAGATGTGGCCGCTTTCCGTTAGCGAAGTGGCCGAATACACCAGCTGGGGCCATGTTCAGGATTTCCTGGATCAGTACATGGTCTATGGCCTCATGCCGAACGTGTACAACAATCCTGAGCAGGCCAGGGGGTTTCTTGAAGACTATTGCGAAGGACTGCTGCTTCGGGATCTTCTTGATTCCAATCCTGTCCGCCGTCCCGACAAGTTTCGGATGCTCGTGCAGCTTCTCGCGTATTCCGTTGGATCGGAAGTTTCATTTGAGAATCTTGGCCGGGAGTGCGGCTTGAATCGTCTGACGGTCGAGGACTACATCAGAAAGCTCGAGCAGGCCTCGATCATTCGCGTTTGTTCGTCCTTCTCCAAAAACCTTTCCAACGAACTGCGCAAGGGCAAGAAAATTTACTTTTTTGACAATGGAATCCGCAATGCGCTGATTCACAACTTCGCTCCGATAGCCGAGAGGGAGGATGCCGGTGCACTGTGGGAGAACTTCTTTTTCATGGAGCGTGTCAAGCTGCACGATACCCGGCGTGATTTCACCCAGATACATTTCTGGCGCACAACGGGCAAGGGAGGATCGGAAGTGGACTTTGTCGAGCTCAAGGACCAGACAATTCAGGCTTTCGAATGCAAACTGTCGGACAAGGTCAGGAGTTCGCGTGGTCATGCCCGTTTCCAGGAAATCTATCCAGGGAGTTCCGTTCGGATTGTCCATCCCGGAGACTGCAGGGAAATTTTCGGAAACCATGTTTCCGGCTCTTGATGACAAAGGGCAGCTCTCGCCGCCCTTGTCTCTCCCTGGTTCGCTTTTCCGCGAGCGCAGCCCAATTCTAGCTACCACCGGCGCTTGGCTCTCGCATACTCTTGCGCATCCATCTTCTTGTACGGCTTGCTCGCAACAAATTCTTTCTTCCGCGCAGGAAGCGCTTTGTCCTGCTCGGATCCGTCGGCCTTCCGGTTCCGGTCAACGTACTTCTGGGCGTTCTTCCTGAGAAATCCTGGCTGCTGTCCGGACAGACGATCCATCGCGGTAATGATCGAGCGCAGGCGGATGATCGCGTTGACATGCTTCTTGTCCTCGGCCTGCAGCTTGCTGATCTCTTCGTCCCGGATGTGGATCGCTTCTTCCTG
>OMXR01000062.1 GCA_900315045.1 uncultured Sutterella sp.
GGCAGGACGGGAATTCCTTCCTCAAGCAGCTCTTCAGCCTGAGCACGGGTGCACGTGCCCCGGATCGCCCGTTCCGGCGCATCCCCTCGCTTGATGGCCCGTGCTTCGCTCGCAAACCGCTCTCCAACGTCTTCAGCCGCCTGAGCGCTCTCGCGCACGTGGGCCATCAGCATCTCAAGCTGCTCTGCCGCCTTTTTGTTCTCGGCCGCCGTGGACTGGCTCTTGGCGGCAAGGCGGCTTGCGGCGGGCCGGCGCACGATGTCACGGCTGCCGCACTGCGGGCACTCGAGCAGTCCGCGCGCCTTCTGATCCTCGAAGGCCTCGGCGCTCTCGAACCATCCCTCGAACGTGTGTCCGAGCGGACAGGCCAGATCGAAAATCTTGATCGTCAAGATGCACCCCCAGTCCTGCCGGCGGCGGCAGGAGCGTGATGGTGCCCATGCTCATGCTGTCCGGCCTGCGTCAGGCCTTCGGCGTTCTCATGCGCGATTTCATGCAGCGGCGAGAGGATCGCCACGGAGAGAACGATTCCGGCAAAAATCGCGGCAATCGTGCCAAGGATGCCGCGCACCGAGGACGCCCCCTTGGTTTCCGGGAGCAGCACCGAGAGCACAACGTAAAGGAAGCTCGCCGCCGAGATGATGAGCGCATAGGGAATCAGAGCCCTCGCGCTCTCAAAGAGCACGCAGCCCAGAGCGCCGCCCAGAACGGCGAAAAGCGATGCGCCCATGCAGTACCAGGCGGCCCGTCTGCGCTCGACTCCCTGCTGCGTGATCAGCACCATCTGTCCGATCAGCTGCGGCAGTTCATGGGCAAAGATCGCCGCCGTGACAACGAGCCCGGCGCGCACGTCCGACCAGAAGGCCGCGGCCACAAGAATGCCGTCGACAAAGTTGTGCACGGAGGCGCCCGCAAGGATCGCCACAACGCCCGAGCTCCTGCCCGAGCAGCCGCCGCCCCGCATCTGCACGCCGCCGCCAAGCAGGCTCGGAACCTGCCGCACCTGCGGCATTCCGTGCGTGTGCGGAGTCGTCGCCTCAAGCATCCGCTCCAAGACAACGGCCGCGATGATGCCGGCAAGCAGCGCAAGCCCGGCGTCGTGCGGATCCAGTCCCATCTCGATTCCCTCGGGAATCAGGTGGGTCGTTGCAACGGCAAGCAGCAGCCCGCAGGCCATCGACGCCACGGTCTGGGCGTAGCGCGAGAGGATCCTGAACGAGAGAAATGCAGCAAGCGCAACCGCCAGGGCACGGGACAGCAAGTTCGCCGCAACAACCATCAACAAATTCGTCACAAATGACACCTTCAGTCAAATCTTTGCTTTATCAAGAAAAAATAACTTTACGCTATCAAAATCCGGATCCCTGTTCCGCAACAGCTGACACAATTTGTTTCGCATTCACAAAAATTGGTTTCAGCATTGTCCCGGCCATTCCAATAGAGTTCTTCCCATGGAAAGCGATGGCAATCCTCCTTTCCACTTTTTCTTGATTCTCCTTTGGTTATTCTTGCGGAAGACGCCTTTTGGCTCTTCCGCTTTTTTTTGCAAACCGCATTGTATCGAGCGCAGGACAATCCGCCCTGCAAGTTCCTTCGGCTGATTTCCCTATACAATCCTCCGCGCATACCGATATTCACTTTTCAAAGGGAGCCGCCGGGCCGCGTCCGAACAGGGATGCCGCCCAGCGGATCAGCGAGCCATGAAACAATTCCTAGTCCTGGCCTGCGCCGCGCTGCTCGCGGGCTGCGCCACCAACAACGCCTCGATCCAGAGCGGACAGGATGCCGCCCAGCCGCAGGCCGCCGTCAAGACCCTTGACGGCACCGCCTGGATGCTCCCCATCCCCAAGGGATCGTCGTGCGAAGTTCCGCCCATGCTCGAGTTTGAAGAGGGAACCGTGAGCGGGGATCTCGGCTGCAACCGCATCACCGCGCGCTACAGCCTGAAAGCGGACGGCTCTTTTGCCTTTTCGGACGTGAAAAGAGGCAAGCGCACCTGCGGGCCGGACTTCATGGCGCTTGAAGCGCGCATGGTGAAGATCGTCAAGAACGCCGCTTCCATCCGCAGAACGCAAAAGACGCTGGATTTCCTCGACCGCAACGGCAAGATCATCGAGACTCTGGTGCCGGAAAAAGCGGGCGCCTGCGAATAGTTTTTGCTTCTGAACAAGGGGCTGGCCGCGGCCAGCCCTTTTCGCCAGCCGTCAATGGGCGGCTTCCCAGTTGTCCGCCACGCCCACTTCCGCGACGAGCGGCACCTTGAGCGAGGCCACGCCCGCCATGAGCCGGGGGAGCGCCTCGCGCACCGTTTCGACCTCGGCCTGCGGCACTTCCAGAATGAGTTCGTCGTGCACCTGCAGGATCATGCGGCTTGCGGCGCCCGTTTCCTCCAGCCAGCGCTGCACCGCCACCATGGCCATCTTGATGAGATCGGCCGCCGTGCCCTGCATGGGGGCGTTGATGGCGGCTCTCTCGGCCGCCTTCTGAACGGGAATCCTTGAGCTTGCAATGTCGGGCAGCCATAGGCGCCTGCCGAATGCCGTCTGCACGTACCCGTGGGTTCTCGCCTGGGCTCGGATGTCCTCCATGTACTTCTTCACCTTCGGATACCTGGCGAAGTACTGCTCGATGTAGTGCTCGGCAACCCCCTTCTCCACTCCGAGGTTCTGCCTGAGGCCCCAGGCGCTCATGCCGTAGATGAGCCCGAAGTTGATGACCTTGGCCATGCGGCGCTGCTGCGCGGTCACGTTCCCGATATCCACGCCGAAGACTTCGCTTGCGGTCGCCCGGTGTACGTCCTGCCCCTCGCGAAAGGCCCTGAGCAGCCCCTCGTCGCCCGAGATGTGCGCCATGACGCGCAGCTCGATCTGGGAGTAGTCGGCTGAAATGATCTTCATGCCAGGCGGGGCGACAAAAGCCTCCCTCACCCTGCGCCCCTCCTCCGTGCGCACGGGAATGTTCTGCAGGTTCGGCTCGGAGCTTGCAAGGCGCCCGGTCACGGCTGTCGCCTGCCCGAACGTCGTGTGCACCCGACCGTCCTTTTCGTCGATCATCTGCGGGAGCTTGTCGGTATAGGTGCTCTTAAGCTTGG
Source organism: uncultured Sutterella sp. (assembly GCA_900315045.1). Taxonomy (GTDB): domain Bacteria; phylum Pseudomonadota; class Gammaproteobacteria; order Burkholderiales; family Burkholderiaceae_F; genus Duodenibacillus. Next base: position 3,092 of record OMXR01000062.1, read on the forward strand.
TGAGCGCCCGGTACTCGAGCACTTTCTTTGCAATCGGATAGTCAAGGGAAAGCTCGGAGAGCACCTCCTCTCCCGTCGAATAGGCGCCCGAGGCGAGCTTCTTGCCCTTGGGCGCGATGCCGAGCCTGTTGAACAACACGTCCGAGAGCTGCCGGGGACTGGCAAGATTGAACTGCACCCCGGCCATTTCATGAATGGCGGCCTCAAGAGCGGCGGCCTCACGCCCGAGCTCTTCGCTCTGCGCTCCAAGCAGCGCGGCGTCGACCAGAACGCCCGTGCGCTCCATCCTCCAGAGTACGTTCTCAACCGGGAGCTCCAGCGTTTCGTACACCGTCTTCAGCGCTCCATCGGCCTGAAGCTTCACCATCAGCACGGAGCAAAGCGCCCTCAGAACCCGCACCCGTCCGGACACAAAGGCGCTCGCCTCGTCTGCGGGCACGCTCCGGGCCGGCCTTCTTGATGCCCCCTTGCCGAGCAGCTCCTCGTAGCCGGGAACCGCCGTTGCGGCATACCTTGCGGCAAGGCGCTCGAGATCGTGCTTCAAATGCGCTTCAATCACGTAGCTCATCAGCATCGTGTCGTGCACCGTTCCGCCCACCGTGACGCCCAGGTTCTCGAGCGCATGCCTGCCCCATTTGGCGTCATGCATCACCTTGCCGGCGCCGCCCGAGAACCACGGCCCCAGAACCTGCAGGAAGTCTTCAAGCAGGGCATTGCCTTCCCCCTCATGATTGAGCGGCACATAAACCGTCCTGAGCGGAGAGAGACAAAAGCCGATTCCGACGGGTGTGTCGTGCATGAACCGCTCGCGGTCGGCAAAGATCTCAATCGCCGCAGGAAGCCGGCTGTCCCCGGCCCGTGCCAGAAGCTCCGCGAGCGCCTGCAGTTCGGCCCGGCTCACGGCCATGCCGAACTCGCCTTCCGCGGCCGGCTTCTCGAGCGGCGCCGGAACATCCTGCGGCATGGCGCCGAAAAGATCTCCCTGGCCGGTCGGCTCGGGTGCAGCCCGAACCGGGGCCTTCCTTGCTGCAGCCGTTTTTCGTCCGGCGCTCATTTCCCAATGCTGGAAGAATTCAGCCAGCCCGGCCTCATCGGCCTGCGCCTGGACAAGCTCCTCGGGGCGAGCGGCAACCGGAGCGTCACAATTGATCGTCACGAGCGCCCGGGAAAGCGACAGCGTCGCAAGCCCCTCGCGCAGATATTCTCCGATCTTGCCCTTCACCTCGCCGGCATGCTCGGCCACGCCATCCAGACTGCCGTACTCGGCAATCCACTTGGCCGCGGTCTTGGGTCCGCACTTGTTGATTCCAGGCACGTTGTCCACCTTGTCGCCCATGAGCGCGAGGTAGTCGATGATGCGCTCGGGATAGACCCCGTACTTTTCAAACACGCCGTTCCTGTCGAGCACCTGGCGGGTCATCGTGTTGATTAGGGTCACGTGCTCGTCAACGACCTGCGCCAGATCCTTGTCGCCCGTGGCGATCACCGTGTCCATGCCCAGGGCCGCCGCGCGGCGGGCGAGCGTGGCAAGCACGTCGTCGGCCTCGACCCCCGGCACGATGAGCAGCGGAATGCCCATGAGGCGCACAAGCTCCTTGACCGGCTCGATCTGGCTGCGCAGCTCTGGCGGCATCGGCGGCCGGTTGGCCTTGTACTCGGGGTAGAGCTCATGGCGGAACGTCTTTCCCGGCGCGTCAAAGACGCAGGCGATCGCATCGGGCTTCACAAGCCGGGAAACGTTTCCCAGCATCGAGTGAAACCCCTTGATCGCCCCCGAGGGCTCCCCGCGGCTGGTCGAGAGCGGCGGCAGAGCGTGAAACGCGCGGAAAAGATAGTTGGAACCGTCAATGAGGAGCAGTTTTGGCATGACTCGGACCTATCACGGGAGCGCTCCGGCCCGCCTGAAGGAACACAACCGGCGGGCGCGCTTGAAAAAGCTTGCGTCCCATTTGTTTCTGTGAAAACAACGTGTGCATAATAGGGGAAAAGATCAGTACCTGCGGTCTGTCATCCTGCGAAGAAACGGACCGCGGAAAGCAGTAAGGGAGTTCTCAAATGTTCCGCACCACAATCGCCGCCGCTGCGCTTGCTCTGCTCGGCATCTCCGCCCCGAGTTTTGCCGCCGATGCACCCATGCCGCCCACGGTGTCGCCCTCGGTCCGATACGCCCCGGCCAACACCATCCGGCAGTCGGACTACATTCCCTCACCCAGAGCGGATTCCCGCCTCGAGCCTTCGGCAGAAGACATGGAAAAGGCCCGCAAGGCAGCCGAACAGCGGCGCAGGGGATCGGACCGCGTCACCCAGTACCGCTCCCCCAGGGGAACGATCGGCGGCCGCACCACGATCGAGGAATATCACGACCAGAACAACCGCGTGACCGAAGTGAAGGTGACCTCGGGCATTACCGAGATCCCCTACACGATGGAAAACAGAGCCAACCGTCAGCTTGACGCGGCTCCCGGACAAAACCCCCAGTCGACTCTGGGCACGCCGAAGTTCATCAAATTCGGCTGGTAAATCGCTTCCATGGCCGTCTTCACCGAGATCAGCGAGCAGCAGGCAAGGGCTCTTCTCGAGCGCTTTTCGCTCGGCTCGCTCCTGTCCCTGAAACCCATCGCCTCCGGCATCGAGAACACCAATTATTTTCTCGACACCGATTCGGGGCGCTGGGTTCTCACCGTGTTCGAGCGCCTCAAGGCAAGCGAACTGCCCTTTTATCTTGAGCTCTGCGACCACCTTGCCGCCCGGGGCTGCCGCGTGGCAAGGCCCCAGAGAAACCGCTCGGGCGAGCTCCTGGACACGATCTGCGGCAAGCCCTGCTCCATTGCGAACCGTCTTGAGGGCGAAGAGGTGCAGCTCATGGGACTGGCCGAGTGCCGCTCCATGGGAGAGCTCCTCGGGCGGATGCACCTTGCCTCGCGCGACTTTCCGATCTTTCAGGAGAACCTGCGCGGACTCGCCTGGTGGAAAATGGCGGCAGAAAAGGTCAGGCCCTATGTGCCCGAGTCCATTTCCGAGCTTTATTCCTCGGAGATCGCCCATCAGGAGCGCGTCATGTCGGGCGAGGCCTGGCGCAGACTCGGCGCCTTCGCCTGCCACTGCGACCTGTTCCGCAACAACACCCTGATCGAGAAGGCCGGCACGCCTCAGGCGCGCGTGGCCGGAGTCTTTGACTTTTATTTTGCGGGCTGCGTCCCCTGGCTTTACGACCTCGCCGTCACGATGAACGACTGGTGCATCAACCCGCAAGACGGCAGATTCGTTGCCGAAAAGGCCCAGGCCTTCATCGACGCGTACGACGCCGTGCGCCCGCTCACCGGGACTGAGCAGAGCCTCTGGCGCGACACGCTTCGTGCCGCCGCGCTTCGCTTCTGGATGAGCCGGCTCTATGACTTTTATCTGCCGCGAAAGGCAGCGCTGCTCACGCCGCACGATCCGACGCACTTCGAGCGCGTGCTCAAGGACAGGCTTTCCTGCGAACTGCCCTGGCCGCAAAGAATCTGAAACCATCAAAAAAACACACATGGACAAGACTTACCTCAGCCGCACCCTTGCTCCTTCGGCCGGCCTTGACTGGTACAGGACGGCCCTGCGGGCGACCGCCAGACAGCCCTTTGCGCTTGCGAGCATCACCTTCTGCTACCTCTTCGGCATGGGGCTTCTTTCTGCCGTTCCCTATTTCGGCTTCGTTTTCTCGGCGCTTTTCATGCCCTTCGGTTCGGTGTGGATCGCGCGCTCCGCACGAGCAGCCCTCGAGGGCCGCTCCCCCTCCTACGACAGTCTGATGGAACTGATGCGCGACGCAGCCGTGCGCCGGGAGCTCATCCGCGTAGGGTTTGTCTTCGGATTCGTGCTCATCACGTGCAATGCGGTCTACGGAATCCTCTCGGCCGACGCCGTGTCGCAGTGGGTGGTCAAGGACGGACGGCTTGACTGGTCAAGCGTTGCCGCGCACATTCCCTACGGAGCCATTGCCGCCGCCATGCTGCTCTACATCCCGGGGCTCATGGCAACCTGGTTCAGCCCGCTTCTCGTTTCCGAGCGGCGCATGACCTGGGGCAAGTCCCTTTTCTATTCGTTCTTCGGATGCGTGCGCAACATCCTCCCGATTCTGGTGCTCGGCATCATCATCGGCACCGTGACGGTCGGCATCACCTTCGGAACGATCTGGCTGATCGAGGCCCTCGGCCTGCAAGGCATCAGCCTGTTCATTCTGACGCCTATCGCGTTCATCCTCTCGACGATCACGTACGCAACCTACTGGCCGATGTTCGAGAGCCTGTTCAGCGACGTCGCTCCGCAGAGCGAAAGATAGGAAAAGTTTTTTTCAGCCATGCATGGCGTTCCAAGCGAGCGCCATGGAAAATCCGGCAAAAAGCACCCCGGCCGCGCAGTCAATCCAGCGGGCAGCAGACCTGTAGCCCGCCTGAAGCGCGGGCAGAGAGAACACAACCGTCACAAAACAGAACCAGGCGAGCGACTCGATCGCGATCAGGGCAAACAGCAGCCACTTGACGGCTGCAGGCTGCCCAGGCTCGACAAAAAGCGAAAACACGCTGCCGAAATAGACGAGCGCCTTGGGATTGGCCAGGTTGGTCAGCAGCCCCATGACGAATGTTTTCACGAGCGAATTCCCCAGCCTGACGGCGTGCCCCGTGTCCGGCCCTTTGCGCACGGCACTTTTGAGCAGCCCCCAGGCCATCCAGAGGAGATACAGCGCGCCCGCGGCCATGATCAGCCGCAGCAGCCAGGCAAAACGCTCGAAGAGAAACTGCAGCCCCAGCAGGGAGAGCGCCGCCCAAACGGCAATCCCGAGGGCAATGCCGGCCGCACCGAGAAGCCCCTCGGCTCTTGAGCGGCTCATCGCAGTCTGCGTCACGAAAAAGAAGTCGGGCCCCGGAGAGGCAAGCGCAAGCAGATGCACCAGCAGAACGGAAGCGACGAGCGAAGACATGTCCGTAATCCAGAAGGCGGAAACCGCGCCGATTATAACGTCGGGACTAAGCGCAGCTTGTGCCCGAAGCCCCAGCAAACCCGAGTACAATCGTTCACCTGAATCATTTTCGAATCACCCCCTAAATGACTGAAAAAACAAATCTTCTGGCAGCCCTTAGCCTCTGCGCCATTCTTCCGGCCTGCGCCGGATCATCCGATGGCGTCAAGCCTGAGCGGCAGGCAATCGGCATGGCCAACCCGGCAAGCGTCTGGTGCGTGAAAAACCGCGGCGGAAAACTGGAAATCCGCAGGGACAAGGACGGCGGGCAGTACGGCGTGTGCATCCTCCCTGACGGCACCGAGGTCGAGGAGTGGGAGCTCTTCCGGCGCGACCACGCCGCAAAGAGCGGAAAAGCATCCTGACCGCTCCGCTCGGGACAAGAAACCCCATGCTGCAACTGCGCCCCTGGCTGCCCGTCGTCACGCTCATGATCAGCGTATTCGCGTTCAACACCTCGGAATTTCTGCCGATCGGACTGCTCACCGACATTGCCCGTGACCTCTCCATGACCGAAGCCGAGGCGGGCCGGATCATCACGGGCTACGCGTGGATCGTGAGCATCATGTCGCTGCCCCTGATGCTGCTCGTCTCCCGGATCGAGTGCCGCAGGCTGATGCTCGCCGTCGTCGGCATGTTCATCCTGAGCAACGCTGCAAGCTCGCTTGCGGACGGCTTCTGGTCGCTCATGGCTGCGCGCGCCGGCGTCGCCTGCGCGCATGCCATCTTCTGGTCCATCGTGACTCCGCTTGCCGTTCTGGCCGCCCCCAGGGGACACCAGAGGGCGGCTCTCAGCCTGATCGTCGTCGCATCTTCCGTCGCCATGATTCTGGGGCTGCCTCTCGGGCGCACGCTGGGTCTGCTCGCGGGCTGGCGCCTGACATTCCTGAGCATCGGCGCCGTAGCCGGCATTTCCTTCGTGCTCCTTGTCACGGTGTTTCCGTCCGTTCCGAGCCGCAATGCGGTTTCGCTCAGGGAACTCCCCGCCCTGCTCGCGCGGCCGGAGATCTGGGGCATTTACCTCATCACGGCCGTGACCATCACGGGACACTTCACGGTTTACACGTTCATCGAGCCGTTCCTTGCGCAGATTGCGCATTTTTCCGAGACCTCCATCACGTGGATGCTCAGCATCTTCGGCATCGTCGGCATTGCGGCAAGCATTCTCTACGCCAATTTCTACGGAAAGTGCCCGCGCTTTTTCGTCGTTGCATCCCTCACCGGAATCGCCCTCTTTCCGGCACTTCTGCTGCCTGCTGCGCAAAGCGCCGAGGCTCTGTGCATCGCGTGCGTCCTCTGGGGACTTGCAATCGGCTTTTTCAATCTCGTCTTTCAGGCAAGCATCATCCGATTTGCGCCGAGCGGCACAGCCGTGGTGATGTCCATCTATTCGGGGATCTACAACGTGGGAATCGGAGGCGGAGCGCTTGCGGGCGGGCTTGTTTGCACGCATGCCTCGCTTTCTGCCGTCGGATTCTGGGGCGGGGGCATCGCAGCCGCGAGCGTCCTGTTCTGCCTGCTCTGGTTCCTTCGGAAATTCCAGGCAGCCGAACGGTCGGCGGCCGAGCGGACCGCCGCCAGTTCGGGCACTGAGCTTTAGCCGGACTTCTTGAGCGAAGCGAGAACGGCAAAGGGATTTTCCCTTTTCGTTACGGCAGCCTCGGGCTCCTCGTGCGAAG
>OMXR01000117.1 GCA_900315045.1 uncultured Sutterella sp.
GAGAACACCGACAGCACCGTGAGATCGATTCCCGACCAGGACAGCGCGAGCAGGACGGCCAGCGAGAAGAACGTGATGCGCAGAATGCGCACGGAGACCACCTGCAGGTTGCTGTCGAGCTCGGAGGAGATCACGGCCGATTCGCACAGCTGCGAGAGCATGTTTGCCGCGCCGAGCGTGACGATCACCGTGCAGCTGCCCGTCACGATTGACCAGAGGGAAATCTGGGTTGACCCGATCGGCAGAGCCACGGCGCTCATCCAGTTGACAAGACTCGGCAAAATGCCTGCGATCTGCAGCACGGCGCAGATCCAGAATATGACGGCAACGGTTTTTTTAACGATCGGAGCGAGCAGTTTCGGGCCGAAGGCCGCCGTCAGAAGGAGCAGCATGATCCGCAGAATTGCCCAAGCAAGGAAGACCTGGTTGGCCGTGCGCATCAGCATCAGGCGGCTCGCCTCGACGTCGACAAGGGAGGTGAGTCCCAGAATCTGCGTGGCGACCCAGAGCAGGATCGAGCCGGTGATCGAGAAGGAGGTGCTCTTGACGAAAAGCAGGACCCAGCGCTGGATCTTCTGGCCGAATTCCGGGCTTCTGGCGGGCGGCATGTGCCGGTAGATCCACTTGCGAAGGTACCGGTAGATCAGCAGCGAGACGAAGATCGCAAGGACAATCGCGGCGACTTCGTACAGTGCGCTCTGGGTCGAGAACGAGGCGCGCATGCCGGAGATGGCCTGAACTGAGACTTCGTTGAACTGGCTTGCGATGTCTGCTGGGGAAACTTCGGTCTGGGGCATATCGGCAAATCCGGTCGGGTGATGCAGGGCGCGAGGGGAGCAGGCGGGGAAAGCGCTGGCCTTCACCCGCCGCAGTGCCGTCTCAGGACGGCTAGACGTTGAAGAGGAAGTTCATGAGGTCTCCGTCCTGGACCACATAGTCCTTGCCTTCGACCCGCATCTTGCCCGCTTCCTGTGCACCCTTTTCGCCGTTGTAGGCGATGTAGTCGGCGTAGGAGATCGTCTGGGCGCGAATGAATCCCCGCTCGAAGTCGGTGTGAATGACGCCGGCAGCCTTGGGGGCGGTGTCTCCCTTGTGGATCGTCCAGGCGCGCGTCTCCTTGGGGCCGCTCGTGAAGTACGTCTGCAGACCAAGCAGCTCGTACCCGGCGCGGATGACGCGGTTCAGGCCGGGTTCGGTCATGCCCATGTCCTCGAGGAACATCGCCTTGTCCTCTGGGTCGAGGTCCGCAATCTCCGCCTCGGTCTTGGCGCAGACGGCAACGACCGGGGCGCCCTCGGTGGCGGCGCGTTTCTTGACTGCGTCGAGCAGGGGATTGTCCGTGAAGCCATGGTCGTCGACGTTGGCAACGTACATCACCGGCTTCATGGTGAGCAGGAACAGCGGGCGAAGCTGCACCTTGTCCTCGTCGCTGAGGCTGGCAGAGCGCGCAGGCTGACCTTCATTGAGAACGGGGAGCACCTTTTCGAGCGCCTTGACAAGCTTCATCGCTTCCTTGTCGCCGCCGGCCTTGGCCTGCTTTTCGTAGCGGCCCATCGCCTTTTCCACGGAGGCAAGGTCCGCAAGGGCAAGCTCGGTGTTGATAACGTCGATGTCCTGCAGCGGATCGATGTGGCCGGCCACGTGCACGACATTCTCGTCCTCAAAGCACCGCACGATGTGGGCGATGGCGTCGCACTCGCGGATGTTGGCAAGGAACTGGTTTCCGAGCCCCTCGCCCTTGCTGGCGCCTGCAACGAGGCCCGCAATGTCGACGAATTCGACGGTTGCGGGCACGATGCGCGCGGGCTTGTCGATGGCGGCCAGTTTTTCCAGCCGCTCGTCGGGCACCTCCACGATGCCTACGTTGGGTTCGATCGTGCAGAACGGATAGTTCTCAGCCGCAATTCCTGCCTTGGTGAGGGCGTTAAAAATCGTGGACTTGCCTACGTTGGGCAGGCCGACAATGCCGCATTTCAGTCCCATGGTGTCAATTTCCTGTCAATGAGTTCTCAGCGAGTATTCGGGCGGCAGCCCCTTGACGGGCAAGCCGCAATCCTTCAATTCTAGCTATTGCGCTAGCGTGTCGATGTACTGCAGGGCGCTTTCGAGCTCGTCCTCGGAGAACACGCACACGCCGTTGCGCGACAGCAGTTCGGCGGTGACGCCGCGGCCCTCGACGAGCGCCTTGTCAAAGGCGCCGCTGTGCACGCGATGCACGCCGCAGGACGGGCTGTCTTCCTTGAGGATGGCGGTCTTGATCGAGTATTTCCGGATGAGCTCAAGGGTGGCCTGCGCCCCCTTGACGAACCCTTCGGTCTTGTCTTCGGACTTGATGGAAATCACCTTGCCCGAGCCAGCGAGCACATCGGCTGCAGTCTTGCCCGCTTCGATTTCGCACGGATCGCGCGGCACGCCAAGGCCGCCTGCGAGCTCCGGGCAGATGACGGCGACTTCGCCGTTGTTGAGCATCTTGTGCAGACGCGGGGTTACGATGCTTTTTCCGTTCTGGGCGTCATATCGGCAGCACTGGCCGATCAGACAGGCGCTCATGAGGAGTTTTACGGTCATGATGTTTTCTCCTGCGTAGTGTGTGTTATTTGCAATGAGCGGCGTCCGTCTCTTCGGGCGCCGTCTTCCGGGGTTCCTTTTCCGCCGCTTCCGGTTCAGGTTTGGGCTCAGCCTTGGGCTTTGGCAGGGATTCATACTTGCGCACGGTGCGCTTCACGCCCTCGAGATTGCCCTTGGCGAGATTCTCAAGGCACTTTTTTGCGGCATCGATGCACTTTTGCATCCCCTCCCGGTGTTCTGGTTCAGGCACGCCGAGCACCCAGTCGTAGACCTGCTGCTGCGGACAGAACACGCGCGGATGCCCGATGCCGATCCTCAGTCTCCAGAAATTGGGGGTCGAAAGCTTGGCGGTGATGTCCTTCAAGCCATTGTGGCCGGCGTTGCCGCCGCCCAGCTTGATCTTCATGCAGCCGGGGGCGATGTCGAGCTCGTCGTGTACGACGAGGATTTCCTCTGGGGAAATCTTGTAGTACGAGGCCATGGCCTGCACGGCTGAGCCAGACAGGTTCATGTATGTCGTGGGTTTGAGCAGCCAGATGTCGCCCTGCTCGCATTTGAGCCTAGCGACCTCGCCGAAGAACTTGGTGTCAGCGGAAAATCGCAGCCCCTTCTCCTCGGCGATCGCATCGAGCAGCCAGTAGCCCATGTTGTGCCGGGTGCCGCGGTACTGGAGGCCGGGATTGCCCAGTCCCGCAATGAGCCGGATCGGCTTGACAGCATCAGCCATCAGTTGTTCTCCTCAAAATCTTCAAATCTGGAACGCCGGGGCGCCTTTTCTCGGCGCTTCTCGAAGTGCGGAGTCTGGTGCCCTGCAGCATCCTGAGTGCGCTTGTCGCGGCGCACGGTGACGTTGCGTCCCTTGATGGTTGTCTGGCGCAGAGCGTCAATGATGGCAGAAGCAACCGGGGTGTCAACCTCCACGAGGCAGAACTTGTCCGCGATGTCGATCGCGCCGATTCTGCGCGCCGAGATGCCGGCTTCGTTCGCAATGGCGCCGACGATGTCGCCGGGGCGCACTCCGAGCGCTCTGCCCGCTCCGATGAAAATGCGGGTCATGCCGTGCTCGGGGCGGCGATCGGAAATCTTCGCGCGATCCCGCTCGCTCCTCTTTTTCGGCCG
>OMXR01000068.1 GCA_900315045.1 uncultured Sutterella sp.
CTGCTCATCCTCTGGCTCGGCATTGACGAGGCGCCCAAGATCGCGATCGTGTTTCTGACCAGCTTCTTTCCAATCTACATGAACACGCTCACCGCCGTGCGCGGCGTCGATCCCAGACTGCATGAAGTTGCCCTGGTGCTGCGCTTTACCGTCATGGAGCGCTTTCGGCTGCTCACGCTGCCGGCGGCGCTTCCGGGCATTTTCACCGGACTGCGCCTTGGATTCGGCTACAGCTGGCGGGCGCTTGTCGGAGCAGAACTCATTGCCGCCTCCTCGGGCCTTGGCTTTCTCATTAGTGAATCGGCCGAGTTTGCCCGAACCGAGACGGTTTTCGTCGGCATTCTCACGATTGCCGTTCTCGGGGTGCTGATGGATGCGCTGCTCGTGCGCCTGTTCAGCCGGCTCTCGCCTCGCGGCGCAATGGGATGACCGCCATGTTCCGCATTGAAATCGACAGTCTCACGAAGAGCTTTGCCGAACAGTCGGGCGGCGTCACCCCCTTGCGCGATCTCACGCTGCAGTTTCCGGCTGGCGCTGTGAGCGCGGTCATCGGCCGCAGCGGCTGCGGCAAGACGACGCTCCTCAGGCAGATTGCCGGAATCGATGCGCCTGACCGGGGCTCGATCCGCTTTGTTGACGAAAGCGGCCGCGGAGCAAGACCGAAGCTCTCCGTCGTCTTTCAGGAGCCAAGGCTCTTTGCCTGGATGAACGTGCGGCGCAATGTTGAGATTGCCGTGCGTCATGCCCCGGAGCCTGAGCGCTCAAAGGCGGTTGACGCGGCGCTTGAGCTGGTGGGGCTTGCCGGGCGCGACCGCGCCTACCCCGATGAACTGAGCGGAGGCATGGCCCAGCGCGTGGGGCTTGCCAGAGCCCTGGTGGGCGAGCCGGACATCCTGCTCATGGACGAGGCCTTTGGGGCGCTCGATGCAATCACGCGCCAGAAGCTCTATCGGGAGTTTGTCGCCATTCTTGAAAAGCGCCCCATGACGGTGGTGCTTGTGACGCACGACGTGACGGAGGCCGTGATGCTCTCCGCGCGCGTTCTGCGCCTTGCCGAGGGCGGCGTGCGCAATCGGTGGGACATCGATCTGCCCTATCCGAGAAACCTCGCGATGCCGCAGGTCGGCGTGCTGAGTGAAAAGATTTTGAGTGAGTTTTTTGCTTGAGGGAGTTGTAGTGAAACTGAAGCAAACTTTGGCGGCCCTGGCCGCCTGCCTTGTGGCTGCGGGCGGCGCGCTTGCCAGAATGCCTGCCGAGATCAACCTGGCCTATGTGAAGGCGCCTTTCAACCTGCAGTGCATGGTGATCAAGGAAAGAAAGCTGATGGAAAAGGCTTTCGAGAAGGACGGAGTGAAAATCCGCTGGCGCACGATCACATCGGGCGCGCAGCAGGCCCAGGCCATGGCGGGCGACGTTCTGGACGTCTCCGAAGTGATGAACACGGCTTCGATTCTCATGGGCAACGGCGCGGGCATTCCCATTCGCATTGCAACGGGCGCGGCGCACCCTGCGGACACCTTTGCCATCGTCGCTGCCAAGGACGGGCCGAAGAGCATCCGCGAGCTCAAGGGCAAGAAGGTCGCCGGTCCCCGCGGAACCGTTCTGCACCAGACCCTTGTCGCGGCGCTGCTCAGGGAGGGCATGACCCCGGAGGACGTTGAGTTTGTCCCGATGGGCATTCCCGCGGCGCTTGCCGCGGTGACAAGCGGCAACGTGTCCGCGGCAATGGTTGCCGCGAGCGCCGTGATCAAGGCCGAGGCTGCCGGCTGCCAGGTGCTCACCACCGCCCGCGGGCTGGTGAACGTGAATCTCGTGACCACCGTGCGCGAGGGCTTCTACAAAGAGCACCCGGAGGCTGTCGAGAGGATCGTGGCTGTTCAGCGCGAGGCGCTCAGGTGGATCCGCTCGCACTGGAACGAGGCCGTGTGGATCGGCGCCAAGGAGCACGGCATCTCCTTTGGCGAAGCCGGCAGGCTTGCCAGCTGGTCCAACTACTACGACACGCTCACCGAGGAGGACATCAAGGGGCTTGAGGCCGATCAGGAGTTCCTCGTCAAAAACGGCATGATGATCAAGCCCGTCAACGTGCGCGAGATCGTGCTGCCCACGGCGCTGCGCTAGGGAGGCGGGAGATGGCCGAAAAGCTTCCCCTGCCCGCTCTGGCTGAAACCGTGACGGTGCTCGATCACGGCGTGCCGCTCGCATTGACGCTCGAAGCCTGCCGCCTCTACCACGGAGAGGATTCGATCGGCGGCCTCGCGCTCGGGTTCAGGCTTCTTGCCTGGGCCCTGCCGCGGCTTTCGGCCGCCCCCCTTGAGCGCGGCGAGATCGCCTTTGCAACAGCCTTCCCGGGACCGGGCCTCACGGACGCCGTTGAGATGGTGACCCGCGCCAGAAGCCGCGGCATGCTGACGGTTCTGAACTGCGCGCCCGCTGGCGCCCCCGAGGGCGTGTACGGGCGGATGTATTTCGAGGTCAGCGCCCGGGGCCAGGTGCTGCGCGTGATGCTTGCGCAGGGGGCCGTCAGCGAAGCCTTCGTCCGCACCGGCAGGCTCGTGAAGGCGGGCTCGCTCGAGCTGGCCGTGCACGTGCGCTGGGAGCGCTTGAAGCGCGAGCTTGCGCAAGCGGTGATTGCCGCCGACCCCGAAAAGCTCTTTGTCCCCGTGCCAGAAACCTGCGCAATAGAGCGATTCCCCTAGGCACTCCTAGCCACCTTGATCAACTCAACGCAACACCCGGGCAAATCCCCCGGGTGTTGCGCTTTTCCCGCATGGCTGACGGATGATTTTTCTCTTAAGGTACGCCGCTATATCGATAACCACAGCGGGATCCGTCCCGGCCTTTTTGGAGAAATTGTTCAAAATGAAAAAAACTGGCATTGTCAAATCGGCTGTTCTTTGTGCTGCTCTTGCCTGCGCAATGACTGCAGGCGCCGAGACATTGCGATTTGCCGCGGAAAGCTCCTACGCCCCCTTCATTTTCGTGGACAGCAAAAGCGGCAACCATGCCGGATTTGAAGTCGATCTCATGAAACTGATCGGCAAGAAGCTCGGCGCCAAGATCGAGATCATCAACATGGGGTTCGATGCGGTGATTCCGTCCCTTGTCACGGGAACGGTTGACATTGGCGGTTCGGCAATCACGATCACCGAGGAGCGCGCCAAGCGCGTGAACTTCACCACGCCCTACTACGACTCGGGACTCTCGATCCTCATCAACAAGTCCGACGAGAACTCGATCAAGGGGATTGAAGACCTTGCCGGCAAGGACGTGTGCGTGCAGATCGGAACTTCGGGCGCAGAGCGAGCCGGCAAGATCAAGGACGTGAAGCTTCATCAATTCAACGCCGTGAACGAAGCCTATCTCGAGCTGCAGAACATGGGCTGCAGGGCAGTGATCACCGACCGGCCCGTGACCGCCTACTTCCTGATGCAGAGAAAGGGCAGCGCCAAGCGTTTCGTGCACCTGCCCAAGACGCTTGACGCCGAGCAGTTCGGCTTTGCCGTGACGAAGAAAAAGCCCAGGCTCGTGGCGCGCCTGAACAAGGTTCTTGCTGACCTCCATCAGAGCGGAGAATTCAAGGCGCTCTTTGAGAAGTGGTTTGGAGTGCAGTAACGCTTTTGCGAGAATGTCTTGGCAAAGGGGCATTGCGGCGGCCGGAAATGATCCGGACTTGCGCAGTGCCCTCTTTTTTGCGCCTCAGAAAAAACGAAAGGCCGGGAATGCAAGCCCGGCCGTTTGGATTGGAGCGCCTCAGGCGCCCTTTTGCCTGCTGAGGAACTTCTTCAGGCCGGCCGGCAGGTGCGCGAGTTCTTCGCTCGAGAGCGCCCGGGCCTCGTGCTTCCCCGAGAGGACGGCCTTGTCGCCGAGGCGGTTGAATTTGTTGCCGAATTTCCTGAAGTAGGCCGCCATTCTGGCGAGCTGCTCGGCGCCGACCCCGGTTCTCAGCTCGTGGCCGTCGGTGGTGATGACCGATTCAGGGCGCACGCCGCCCGCCTCCTGCGTGCTCTGGTTGTATTGCCCGGAGACGTCGGCGAGGCGGTTCATGCCGGTGAAAGTGATATCAGACATGGTCAAAACTCAGAATCAAATGGTTTGACAAAAAACGCCGCTAGACGAACATGGCGAACGGATCGCCCGAAGAGCCGCCCTGCCGGTTCTGAACCTCGGCGAGGGTTTTCTCAAGATAGCCCTTGAGGGACTTCGCGCTGTCGGCAAAGCGGATGAAGGTCTCATGGAGCTTGCGCCCCGAAAGCTCTTCATCCACGGGCAGAGTCTGCGTGTAGATGATGTCGTCGCTGTCCTTGGGCTTGCCGAGCACGCCGTCTCCGACGCCGGAGTAAAAGCAGTTCATGTCAAGAAGGACGGAGAGCAGTTCGCGCTTTTTCTCTTCTGTCAGATGAGAGCACTCCGCAAGGGTCGTGATGATGAAAAGCGCGTTTCGGTTGCCGACGGAACGCAGGATCAGAAGAACCTTGTCGACCTCAATGGCGGCCAGACCTTCTTCATTGAGATTCAAGTGAATTCCATTGAGTTCGGAATACTCGGCAAAAGCCCTGTCAATCTGTTCAGCATAAGGCATATCGACTCACCTATCTTTCGGCAGGCGCGGGGTTCACTGAAGGCCGGCCGCCTCTGGAAGAAAATTCTCAGGAACCCATTATATAAAAACAAAGCGCAGAGAAAAACGGATCATTCGGTGATGCGCTTGAAGCTGGCGGCGGGAAACTGGAACGGGAATATTGAGTTCAGATTTATTCCGCAAAAGACGGGTGACCTCCGGCGCGGAAAAATCTTCTGACGAAAAAAAAAAACAGAAGAACGAAAAATGTCTGAAATAAAAAAGCCACCGGATCGCACAGCGGGGATCCGGTGGCTTCTTGAAAATCTGTTTTCAGAAATCTGAAAATCAGGCGGCGGGAGCCGGCTCGGCAGGCTTGTTGATCAGGAATGCATCAATCGTCAGTCCGGGCTGGGCTTCAAGAGCCTTGGCAAATGCCACGGGCATCCTGCCGCGGCCAGTCCAGGTTTCGCCGGATTCGAGGCGATACTTCGGAGCAACCTTGGCGCGGGGCTTCTTTTCCTTTTCCTTCTTCACGGGAGCCGGAGCAACCTTGCCGGAGAAGTTCAGTTCGGAGGGTTTCAGGCCGAAAACGGCGATGAGGTTGTTTGCCGTTTCAATGGCTTCGCGGCGAACGGAATCCTTCTGAGCCTGCAGCTTGGCTTCCTGTTCAACAATCGCTTTGAGTTTTTTCGAGATTTCAGACATTAAGTTCTCCCCTTCTATATGCAAAAGCACCATTGCTTGCAGTGCGTATTCTATGCATAAATGATCAAAAAGAAAAATATAAAGTCACTGCAAAACAAATACGGGATCAGTCAAAGAGCAAATTAGGTTTAATATGTGCATGCAATTGAGTCCTGATGCTCAAGGCGTATTGCCCGAATGAGGGATCCTGAATTGCGGCAATTTGCATCAAATCAAATTGCGCGCAGAAAAAAACGGCTGTGAATGCCCTGGGAGCAGCTCTGAGCTTTGCCGGGAGTGGATTTCCGTGTGGTGGCTTTTTCCTGTTTTCAATTGATTTGAAATGCCTTTTCGTTGCGGTCGCAGCTCCTTTCAGCACCCCTCGCCTCCCGCGGTTCCGGCGCTTTCCATACACTGATGCGAACTGCCGGCAGTAATTTCCGTCGACGGCTTTTCCTCTTGATGTATTTTTCGGGGAATATCGCGGGCGGTTCGCCCGGACAGCACTCCGGAGCGGTTTGCCCAGGCATCGCCGCAATCGCGGAAAAATGAAAGCCGGCCCTTCTGGGCCGGCCTTGCAAAATGCGCGCGGCAAATAACGGCTGGGGATCAAACTCTCAGATACAGCATGTCGCGAATATCATCAGGCAGTCTCGGCGAGCCGTGCGGAATATATTCGGCAAAACTCTGAGAATCGCTTGCAGGCACGTCCTTTTCCTGGCAGTACTTCTGCCAGTACTCGGCCACGTTGATGAAATTCTCGACGAAGCGGCTGATGTTGTCCTTGTCGACGAGCCTCAGGGAAATGAGTCCCTGCAGCGTCACGCCCGTGTCCTCGCGGGCGGCCAGGGTAAAGCCCTGCGTCTGGTAGTAGAAGGTGTTGGCGTCAAGGAGCGAAACGAGTATCTCCTCGCGGTTGTTCTGTGGCATCGGCGCCACGACGGTGAACATCACGATGAACCCGAGGGGCACGAAGCGGATGCAGAGTTCGAAATCGTCGATGAGCAGCAGTGCGGACGTGCCGTCCGGCGTGATCGTGACTTCTGGCAGGTTGAGGGCCTTGGCAAGGCCGTCGATGACGGATCGGAACATGGCTTTCATATGGATTTTTCCTCGCTATTCAGGGGCTACTCGGCGGCTTGCCGGGCCCGAATGGTCATGTTTGTAAGAGAGACGCGCCCGTCGGTGCCGACCGTGAACGTGTAGTCGGCATCCACGGGGGAAGCCTCGGGCGTTCGATATCGCAGCGAAATGTTCCCGTTGTTTTCGCGCCGAACTTCGATATTCACGGGAGAGTGTTCATTGTAGGCAACCCCTACAAGCGGGCTGAATTGGCGCACCGGCATGATGCCGGTCTGAGCAAGGCTGATGACGATCTGCCTGAGCTGAAGATCGTTGTTGCTGCAAAGCGCCCGGGCCTTCTCAACGATTGATTGCGTGATGGGACCCGGCACTCCTCTCTTGAAATTCTGCTTCTCCTCGTCGTTGAGCCTGGACGTGTCCTGGATCTTAATGACGTCCGGGGTGCCGGATTCGGGAGCGACAAAGGTGATCGTTGGCTCGAATCCCTCTATCGGGTTGCTTACGCCGCGGCGCGTGATGTCCATGGCGAGCTGCTGTTCGTTTTGCTCAAGCGAGTAAAGGTTCGGAATGAGGGTGAGCGGGAAAGGCAGCATCAGATCGTCCTGAGTGATCACGGTGTCGGCCGGGTTGTTTATGGCCTCAAGCACCTTATCCTGCCTCAGTCCCAGCACCAGGCCCGCCTGGGCGATGCAGACCTTCCTGTCATTGTTCTCGAAATGTTCCTTCAGGAGCTTGGTGTTTTTTTCATAGATTGCGTCGTTCATCTGACGGCTGGTGGCATTGACGAGATCTGCGGGCAGTTCCTCGCCGTAGCAGCCTTTCCAGATCGCCTCCCTGGTGATGGGACCCTCGGGTTGCTGTGCTCGGATCTGGGGCATGTGCTCCATGCAAAACATATAGGTGAGCAGGTAGGAGTTCTCGAGAACAGGCGTGAGAGCCAGCGCATTCTTTCTGGTGTCGGGTGTAAAAGAGGCCATGCCTATGAAATCCTTCAGCCCCGCACTCAGCTGATCGGACAACTGGTCGGCATGGCTAAAAAGGAAACAGTGCAGCGGGATGCTCTCCAGAAAAGCCTCGGCAAAGGATTGATCGGTGAGTGCCTTGCCCTGCTGCGTGGCCTGTGCAGCCAGATCGCGCATCGATGCGTCGATGAGAGAATCGAGCTCCCGAGTCTGCTCGGGGGTGAATCTGAATTCCCGGGCAACGGCTTCGACAGCTCCCTTCTTGCTCTGGGTCAGAAACCTGCTGAGTGCGGCCGCATTGTTCAGTTCAACTTGCTTGCACTCGATCACGAGGTCGCGCATTTCGACAAAGGTCATCACGCGCTGGCTTTCCGAAGCGGCGATGCGCTTGACGATGCTGCCGAACGTTTCCTTGAGGGTCGGGTCGGCATTCGGATCCACCCCGTGCTGCCGGCAGTATTCAGCGTAGGCCGCGTCAAGTGTGCGGGTGTCGTTCTTCAGGCCGCTGCCCGCGATGAACCTGTTTGCCATGTCGGCGTTGATGGCTTTCAGGCCGTTCTTGAACTGCTCAGCCTTGGTCAGCAGGTCGCGCGCGGTGCGTGCGCTGAGCGGCTTGCCTGAAGTCTTCAGCGCCCGAAGATCTGCCGAGATGGTGACGGAAACCGCTTCGCCGTACTGCTGCATGATGCCGGTTAAAAACGCATCGGCAGCCTTGCGGCAGTTTGTTTTTGTGGTGAAAAACGCCCCGATCTTGCCGACACTCTTGAAGCTTGTGCCGCTCATGACGATGTTCTTGTCGGGATTGCTGTTGATCATATTCAGCATTGTGCTGAAATCGGTTGTGACCGGACCAGTCATGATGCTCCCCGAGAAAAAGGAAACTAACGGAAATTGCACGATTGTCGGCGGCAATTATGCGCCTGAAGCCGTGCGTCTGGAAACCCGAAGGGAGCAAAAAGAAAGCCCCGCAGGTTCCGAGGAAGAACTGCGGGGC
>OMXR01000064.1 GCA_900315045.1 uncultured Sutterella sp.
CCGTACATGGCCAGCTTGTTCTGCAGCGTGCGGATGTAGGTGTTGCCGCCGGCCGGATTGGGATAGTGGGAGCGCTGGTAGAGAGCGCCCGTGGCAGCGCCAACCTTGGGGTTGACGACAAGTCCCATGTCGATCATCCACTGAAGCGTCTCTTTGGCGTGATCGGCAAGGTAGTGCACCAGTGCCGGATCGTTGGTGTTGTGGCCGCCCTTCATGGTCTGCTCGAAGTGCTTCTGGGGATTGTCGCTGATGCCAAGAGCCTTCTGGAAGCTCGTGTCAGACGCATTGAAGGCTCCGCCGCAGACGTTGGTCGAGCCGCCGACAAACCCGAGCTTTTCGATGATGGTGACATTCGCACCGTTTTGCAGGGCGCTCACGGCGGCCACAAGTCCGGCACCGCCGCCACCCACGATGACGACTTCAGTCTTGGACTTAGCCGCAATCTTGGAAACCTTCTTGGCTTGCCGCTTGGTGAACTGGCGCATGTCGGCGCCGGCCTGCTCAAGGCACTTGCGAACGCCCTGCATGAGGGCGAAGCTTGTGAGCGTTGCGCCGGAAACCTTGTCGACGGCTACAGACTGCTTGCTGACGATTTCACGGGAAAGCAGGTTGACGGCAACCTTGCCCACACCCGGGCTTTCCAGGTTGTGCGTAACATTGATGTCGGAAATCTTGCCCTTGCTGATCGTGACGATTACGTTGATCGGGGCGTTATGCCCGAGGACGCGGGCGGTATAGGTGCCGTCCTTTGGTGCTGCGGCATGAGTCATGCCGGCAGCTAGGGCTAGGGAAACGAGCACGGATAATGCTTTGATTTTCATTGAAAAACTCCTTTGGTTTGTTGCGCGTGCACTGAGGCTCGTGCTGTTTCGCGGCAGTGTATAGCTCCGATGTACTTAAGCAGTTTCTGATCTATCAAATTATGTTAGAAAGGTTATTCGGATATTGTGGATTGCGTTTCTTTGGTGTTCTGCCTAGCCGAAAGTTTTTTGACCAGGCTGGTGGATCGCACGGGCTCCAGAGCGAAATCCGGCTAAAGTTGGCAGTGCATTTGTTTTGCGATAAGGAGAAGTTCTCATGCGGCGTATTTTGATAGCTGCTGTTTGTGCGCTTTCGCTTCTTCCCGCCTGTGCGGCGGCCTCCGAAAGCGGTTTGGCCGCGGAGTGCTCAGCCGGTAATGCCAAGGCCTGCAATAGCCTTGGGATCGCCTACCTTACGGGGAACGGCGTTGCGCAGGATCCAACCAAGGCCAGTGAGCTGTTTGAAAAGGCCTGCAGCAAGAATCTTCCCAGCGCGTGTCTGAACCTTGGGCTTCAGTACACCAAGGGGAGGGGTGTCAAGCAGGATTACGTCAAAGCAGATGAACTGTTTGCAAAGGCATGTGAACTTAACCTTGCCGTCGGCTGCTTCAATTTAGCAATTCACAGCATGGAAGGACGGAGTGGCAAGCAGGACATAGGCAAGGCCAACGGGCTGTTTGAGAAGGCCTGTAATCTGAATCATGGCGGCGGGTGCCTGAACCTGGGTATGAATTACTACAGAGGGAACGGTGTTCGCCAGAGTTACGGCAAGGCGAGCGAAATGTTCGCTAAGGCTTGCGATCTGGATCGCGCAGGCGGCTGCTTCAATCTCGGACTTGTGTATACGGAGGGCAAGGCAGCCAAGCGTGATTACCTCAAGGCTCTCGATCTTTACAAAAAAGCTTGCGGCCTTGGGCATTCCGGCGGTTGCTTCAACCACGCGCTCCTGCATCGGAGGATTTATCGGAAATCCGATGA
Source organism: uncultured Sutterella sp. (assembly GCA_900315045.1). GTDB lineage: Bacteria > Pseudomonadota > Gammaproteobacteria > Burkholderiales > Burkholderiaceae_F > Duodenibacillus. The sequence goes on from OMXR01000064.1 coordinate 1,779, forward strand.
AACGGTGATGGAATATCTGGACAAAGCCTGCAAGCTCGGACTCAAGCAAGGTTGCGATATGAAGGTCAAACTTAGCGCAGGCGAGTAGCTTCTGATTGCTGTTCATGCCACGCGAAGGATCGGTCTGCAACTCGGCTTCGTTCTCTCTAGCGGCTGCGATTATCGCCGTCATACAGATTGACGGTTTGTGCCTTTGGCCTCCGAGGCATAGCCGTTCCTGTGTGGTTTGGCAAGAGGGATGGGTGCTACTATTGCCAGCGGAATCCCTTACAGCCATGATGTTAAAAACTGCAGGGAGTTCTTTTTGTAATACCAAAGGAGCTCACTAATATGATTGGTGTCATTGTTGTTGCTTTGGCGTGCGCGGCTGCCGCCTATCTAATTCTCAAGCGTTATTACGCGCCGGGGGCGCTGCTGCTCGTCGGCTGCATCACGCTGCTGGTCGCCATTTTTGTAGGCCCGGAACCGCTGATTAGCGGCAAGGTTGCCAAGACGGCGACGCACAATCAGTTTCTGGACATCGTTCAGTCGGTCACAAATCTGTTCAAGACCCGAGCTGGCGGGCTGGGCATGAACATCATGGCAATTGCTGGTTTCTCGACCTACATGACAAAGCTCGGGGCATCCAAGGCCATGGTTGATGCCTGCGCGGTGCCCCTGAAGTACATCAAGGCTCCGTATCTTGTGATGACTATTGCCTACGCACTGGGCATCTTCTTTAACGTCTTCATTCCTTCGGCTGCCGGCCTGTCCCTGCTGATGATGGTTGCTGTCTACCCGGTTGTCGTTGCCGCCGGCGTCTCCCGTCAGGCTGCCGCAGCGACGATTCTTGTCGGCACGACGTTCGCGCTGAGTCCCGGTGGAGCCAACAATCTGCTTGCCAGCAGACTGCTGAACATTCACGTGACCGAGTTTTGGGCGCACACCCAGCTGATGATTGCATTGGTTGCCGTGCCGGTTTCGCTCCTTGTGCACTATTTCGTCCAGAAGTGGTTCGACAAGAAGGATCTGGAGAGCGGTCGCATCACTCAGGCTGACTTTGCAGCCGTGACCGTTGAGGACACGACCAAGGAGCACGCTCCTGCCTTCTATGCACTCTTCCCGGTCATCCCGGTCGCAATGCTGATCATCTTCTCGCCGCTCGTCTACAAGGGCATCCGCATGGAATTCGTGACCGCCATGCTGACGAGCACCTTCATTGCCTTCGTCATCGACTTCCTGTGCCGCCGCAATCTCAAGGAAAGCGTCGCCAATCTGAAGGCATACGCCGAAGGCATGGGCAAGGTCTTCACGTCGACCGTGTTCCTGATTGTCTCTGCGGAAGTGTTTGCCGCTGGCTTGATGAAGTCGGGCGGTATTGCCACGATCATTGACTACGTCAGCCATCTGTCTGCTGGCGCCATTGTGATGTACACGGCAATGTTCGCCATCGTGTGGCTGTTGAGCTTCCTGGTTGGTTCCGGCAACGCCGCGTTCTTCAGCTTCGCTCCGCTCATCCCGAAGGCTGCTCAGGCCGTCGGTCTGGAGCCGGCTGCTATGCTGAGTTCCTTCCAGCTCATTTCCGGCTGCGGCCGCTCTTCGAGCCCGATCGCCGGTTGCACGATCGCAGTGTCCGGCATTTCCGGCGTTGAACCGTTCGTGCTCATCCGCCGCTCGATTCCGGTCATGATCGTCACGGGTATCGTCATCTACGTCCGTACGCTCACCATGATCTGATCGTCAGCATCAGGTAGCAGGAGCCCGGAGACTTTGGCCGCTGCAGCGCAGCGCCGGAAGTTCCGGGCTTTTTCTAGCCGTGTTTTCTAAAGGAAGAGGAGATCCTGCCAGACGAGAGGATCTCCCGGCTGAAGCGTTGTCAGCAATCCCGCTAGGGCACGAAGCGTTTTTCTATGTTCTCAGGGCAGAGATCGCCCTTCACGATTGTGCGAATGCCGCGTGATTTCAGATACGCTTCGCCCCGCTTGTCGCAGATGATGCCGGTTCCGCTGCCCAGCAGGGCGCCATCCTTCATGATGACCTTGCCGTTCACGATTGTTGCATAGGCTTTTTTGCGATCAAAGTCCAGAATCGAAACGTCTGCGTCGGCACCTGCTGCAAGATGTCCCTTGTTGGGCAAGCCAAGAGCGCGGGCGCCGTTCAGACTGGCTTTGATGGCGAATTCCCTGAGTGTGATGGCTCCAAACTGAACGAGCAGCAGACCGTTTTCCACAATGACATTTCTCGGGTAACACCCGCCATCAGTAGAGAAGCAGTCAACGACAAAAGATCCGTCGGAGCGCTTGGCCTGCGCAAGAAGGAATCTGCTCAAGGCCGGATTCACGGCAAAGCAGCCTGTGGCCGCCGTTTCCTTGGAGAGCCAGTAATCCACACCCTGCTGACCGGAGATCAGCTTGCCGATCTTTCCGTCGTCACACAGCACGCCGGCCTTGCCCGTCAGGATTGCCTCCTGCATGCCGGCCATGTCGGGAGTGCATCCGACCTTTTTCAGGCATGTTGCCGTCACATTGCTCAGCGGCTTGTTGTCCTTGATGATGATGCGCGTGCCATTCAGGGGCGAGAGATAGGACTCGGAAAAGAGGTTTGGATTGCTCTTGAGAATTTCGATGGCTTCCAGCGCCTCGCTGTGTTCATCGCTTACCTGGCCGCGGCAGTAGCTGTTGACGTGGGCAACATGCAGAAATTTTCCCTTGGCGGCTTGGGCGGCATCGCGCAGGCCCTCGATGTTTGAGCCGTGCTCTGAATTGCCGACATGCCAGCCAATCCAAGCCCGCAAATCATTGGCGTCGTCAATGAATGCCTTGCATATGTCCAGATCCATGGGGAAGTGGCCGCCAAGCAGCTTGATTCCGATTCCGCCCCGCTCAAGCGTTTTTTCGATGAGATCCCGTCGCTCTTGAACGTCGGGTCTTCCGGTTTTGATCGTGTGTCCCTCTCGGGCCGCTTCCAGTATGGCGATGTTCACGCCCGAGCCGCTGGTCGGAATGGTGTCAAGGATGTCGTCCAAGGGGCCTGCCATGTCTACGGTGGAACAGACGCCAGCCAAGGCAATCATGCGCTGTGCATGAGGATGCCCAAGCACGGTTCGCATGTGCGTGTGCATGTCGATGATGCCGGGAATGACGATTTTCCCGGAAGCATCCAGAATTTCAGATGCCAGAACAGGTGAAATCTCTTTGGCTACTTGGACGACGTGTCCGTCCTCAATGGCAATGTCACCGATAAGGTCAATGCCGTTTTTGGGGTCGACCACATGTCCGCCACGGATGAGCAGGTCAAACATACGAGATCTCCATAGAGAGGAGTTGTGAAAGCCTTGAAAACCCAAGGATATTCTACTGGTCGCCTAGTTGTTCGTTCAGTCTGTTTTTATGATCAGGATCGGCTTTGCGGATCGATCCAGCAAGGCGGCTCAGAACTCAATCGTATGCGATGTCACAAGTGTGTCGTTCGTTGCAATGCTTTCCGTGCCTCGGGGATTTGCGGGGGAGCTGCTACGCACTGAGAAGTGCCCTGAGGAGAGGGTAAACGGGAGACAATAGAAAAAATCCCAGACGTCAGAGAATTGTCTGGGACTCGTAACTGGCGGAAGGGGTGGGATTTGAACCCACGATACGGTATAACCGTATACCGGATTTCGAGTCCGGCGCATTCGACCACTCTGCCACCCTTCCGAAAAAGCACAGAATGCGTAAGAGTGCGAATGATACCAAAAACAAATCAGTCTTGCATGCATCGTCCAGGCGATTCTTTTCGATGTGCCGAACTTGAGACCGGAACGTTTTTTCTCTGACGGGAAGACGATTGGAGCAGAAAGCGAAGCGGGAAGAAAAAATATTTTCCAAACCCTCGATTTTTTTCACAATTCGGGTTAATGAGGTGGTAATGTAAGCCTGTGTAATTCTTCTATGGGAGTATTTCCGATGGCAATCACTCAAAAAGAACTCGCTGCGTTCAATGAAGCCAAAGAGCGTCTGGGCGCAATTACCAAGCAGATCAGTGATACGTTCGCTCACGGACACACTACCATCAAGCAGTCTGATTTTGAAGAACTTTTGGCAGCAAGCCGCGAAGTCCTCGGTCAGATCGAAGGTGTCATCGGTAATGTCGAAGTAGAACCTGCTCCCAAGAAGGCGCCTGCCCGCAAGGCTCCAGCCAAGAAGGCAGCTCCCGCTGCGGAAGAGCCCGTTGCAAAGAAGGCTCCGGCCAAGAAGGCTCCGGCAGCCAAGGCCGCTCCGGTTAAGGCGGCGCCCGCCAAGAAGCCCGCTGTGAAGAAAGCGCCGGCCAAGAAGGCGGAAGCGGTTGCAGAAAAGCCTGTCGAAAAGAAGGCGCCCGCCAAGAAGGCTCCTGCCAAGAAGGCTGCTCCCGTTGTGGAAGAGCCCGTCGAAAAGAAGGCTCCTGCCAAGAAGTCGTCTGTCAAGAAATCTTCGGCCAAAAAGGCCAAGAAATAATCGGGACGCTTTGTAGTGTTCTGTGAAAAGCCTCGGTTCATTCACTGTGCCGGGGCTTTTGCTACCGGGGCGTGTTTCGTATAAGATTCGCCGCCCGAGGCGGAGGCGTTGCTCTCTGCCCGTTCAGTTTCAAGATGGCTCTTTGAAGCCGCAGATGCCTTCTCAAGGCAGAAAGTTCTTCGTTTTTCGTGCAATGCCCGGCGGACTCGCGGTCGGAACTCGCGCCGCACGGTCAGAAAAACGGATGCGTTTGTAGTTAAAGCTACAGCTTTTCGGATTCATATTTTGTCTCAAACAATCGAACCGGCGCTCGTCATTGAGGCCGCGTTGCTCACGAGCCCGCATCCTTTGCCGGTTGAGCAGCTAAGAAGGTTATTCGTTCCGCCAATGAGTCAGGAGGAGGTCCTTTCGGCTCTGGAGCAGCTTGCCCGGCATTGGCAAAAGCGCGCCATGCGTTTGGTTGAGGTGAGTGACGGGTGGCGTTTTCAGACGAACCGGCAGGTCATGGGATATCTTTCAAGGCTTTCTGAAGAAAAGCCGCCGAAGTATTCGCGCGCAGCTCTGGAAACTCTGGCGATCATCGCCTATCGGCAGCCGGCCACTCGAGGCGATATCGAGGATATCCGCGGAGTGAAAGTCAATCCGGATTTCATTCGCGTCTTTCAGGAGCGCGGCTGGATTGAAGTGATTGGAAGAAGGGAAACGGCGGGGCGTCCTGAGATTTTCGGGACGACTCGGAAGTTTCTCGATGATCTGGGACTGAAGAGCCTTGAGGATCTGCCGGAGCTGACCCAGAACCAGCCTCATGAAGAATTTGATTTGTTTGTGCCGCAGGAAAAGGCCGGCAATTGAAGGTGTTTTTCAAAATGCAGGAAAGTTCAGAAGTGTTGAAGACCGATGAGGGCGAGAAGCAAGCCGAGATTTCTCGCGAGTCCGCGGCCGAGTCCGGAGAAAGCCAGGCTCCCGCGCGCCGCCGCACGCGAGTGCAGCGCAAACCGTCCTCAAAACCTCGCGTGCGCGGCACCAGAAAGAAGCCGAAGGAAGATGCGCAGGAGCCGGCAAAGGAGCTGGCGCAGGAGTCGGTTCCTCAGCCGCAGGAGGCTTTGCCGAGTGCTGCCGGGGATGCCGAGCCGGCGTTTCTGTTCGGCAGCTTCTTTGATCCTGCCGTGATGCGGCGCGGGCGTCAGGCTGAAAAGCGCGAGGCTCTTGCCAAGAGTGAAAAACTTCAGAAAGTGCTCGCCGACGCAGGCATGGGAAGCCGCCGAGACATGGAGCAGATGATTCTGGAGGGAAGAATCACCGTAAACGCAAAGCCGGCTTATATCGGCCAGCGCGTGATGCCTGATGACGAAGTCCGCATGAACGGCGTCGTCGTCAAGCGAGCGGAACTGTCCGACACCAGAAGGGTCCCGCGCGTTCTTGTCTACAACAAGCCTACCGGGCAGATCGTCAGCATGGATGATCCCGAGGGGCGCCCGACCGTGTTTGACAGTCTGCCAAAGATATCCTCCGGCAGATGGATTGTCGTCGGACGTCTGGATTTCAACACGGAAGGTCTGCTGCTCTTCACGAACAATGGGGAGCTTGCCAACCGTCTGATGCATCCGCGCTATCGCATCGAGCGCGAGTATGCGGTCCGCGCCGCAGGGGAGCTGACCGAAGAAGGACGTCAGTTGCTCACGACCGGGGTTGAACTCGATGACGGTCCTGCGTGCTTTTCCTCTCTTGAGGAAAAAGGCGGGGATGGTTTGAACAAGTGGTATGTCGTTCGCCTGAGTGAAGGCAGGAACCGCGAGGTCCGCAGAATGTTTGCTGCCGTCGGGCTGACTGTGAGCCGCCTCATTCGGATCCGGTTTGGTGCGATTCGCCTGCCCGATGACCTGCCGAGAGGAAAAACCCGCGAGCTTCATTCCGATCGAGTGAGTGTCTGGCTCAGCGAGATGGAGCGCGAGGCCGTGAAGGCGCAGGGGGCAGGCGAGAAAACCAGGCCGAAAGCCAGAAAGCCGGCCAGAAAAGGACCCGCGAAAAAGGCTCAGCCCGGCCAGATGAAGCCGGAGGTGAAAAAAGCCTATCAGGCCAGATACAGCGAGGAGGGCAATCTCGGCAGGTATGCCGAAGAGCCTTTTTCCAAGAGCCGCAGGCCTGCCCGCAAGAACGGCCGGTTTGCTCAGCCCGATCCGATGACAAGCACCGTGAACTACCTGGTGAGCGGAGCGCTATCCAAGGAGCAGAGCGCCTACGGGAAGTCTCTTGCCCGGCAGATGCGGGACGAATACCGCACCGACCGTTCGGGCAACCGGAAAAAGGCCGCCCGGCCGTTCAAGTCCGGCAACAGGAAAAACTAGAAGTCGTCCAGGGATTTCTTCAGGGATGCCAGCTGATCGAGGGCCTTGCCCTCGATTGCCTTTCTGGCGCTTGCCCTGAGTTTCAAGGACTTGGACCGCTCGCGCACCATCCGTTCGGACTCCTCGTCGCTCACGAGGCGCATCTGGACGGCCGGCCGCCCCGTCTGCACCAGATACTCAAAGCACAGCCTGCAGTAGTCCGAGACACTCATCCCGTACTCATCAAGGATTTCCCGGCAGACTTCCTTCATTTCATCGGTGACGCGGAATGTGATGGTGTTCGATCGCATGGTGAGGCGGTTCCTTCGTTTGGCTGGGAGCGAATTGTAGCGGCTCGGGATGCGGGTGGACGGGCCGGCGGGAATGGGGCGGTGTCCCCGAAAAACATTTGAAAATTCAGAGAATTGCAGTTGAAATGCTGGGGCTTGGTACGTATAATGCGCCCCATTCTTTGGAGAGGTTGGCTCTTGAGCCTGCTTTTCCGGAGCGTCGCTACTAGGCTGGACCGGTCGGTTCGGCTGTTCTCGTCAAAGAGAATATAGGGATGGGCAGTTGCCCATTTTTTTTTGATTTTTTTGAACAATTCAATGCAAACCAGCTCTGCACAACTCAATGAAATCGTTCAGAAAACGGTGGAAGGCCTCGGGTTTGAGTTCGTTGAACTCGAGCGTCTGCCCCGCAATCTGCTGCGCGTGACGATTGACGCGCTGAATGGCGGCTCGGTCACGGTTGACGACTGCCAGACGGTGAGTGATCAGCTTTC
>OMXR01000140.1 GCA_900315045.1 uncultured Sutterella sp.
GTTCAGAGCACCTGCGCTCCGACCAATGACAACCTGATGGAACTCATGATCATGACCGATGCGCTGCGCCGTGCCTCCGCACGCCGCATCACGGCCGTGATGCCCTACTACGGCTATGCCCGTCAGGACCGCCGCCCCCGTTCGGCCCGCGTGGCCATTTCCGCCAAGGTTGTGGCCAACATGCTCCAGAGCGTGGGCGTTGACCGCGTCCTCACGATGGATCTGCACGCCGACCAGATTCAGGGCTTCTTCGATGTTCCAGTTGACAACATCTACTCGACCCCGATCCTGCTTGCCGACATTCTCTCGCATCAGTATCCGGATCTGATGGTTGTCTCCCCTGACGTCGGCGGCGTGCTGCGCGCCCGCGCCATGGCCAAGGAACTCGGCACCGACCTGGCCATCATCGACAAGCGCCGTCCGCGCGCCAATGTGGCCGAGATCATGAACATCATCGGCGACGTGAAGGGCCGCACCTGCCTGATCACCGATGACATCGTGGATACGGCTGGCACGCTGTGCAATGCCGCCGGCGCGCTCAAGGAGCGCGGCGCCACGCGCGTTCTGGCCTATGCCGCACACCCCGTGTTCTCCGGCAACGCCATTGAACGCATCCGCAATTCCGCTTTGGACGAAGTGGTCGTCACCGATACGATTCCGCTGCGTCCTGAAGCACAGTCCTGCGAGAAGATCCGCCAGCTGAGCTGCGCCTCTCTCGTTGGCGAAACGATTTCGCGCATTGCGCGCGAAGATTCGGTGAGCGCGCTTTTCAACGTCTAGCTCACTGAAAACCCCATGCGCCTGCAGCTGGTCGCGGCCGCAGGCGCCTTTTTGACTTTATCAATTTGGAGTTACACCCATGAACATCACCGCCTCCTCGCGTCAGCAGCAGGGAACGAGTGCGAGCCGCCGCCTGCGCCGCGAAGCCAAGGTCCCCGGCATCCTGTACGGCAACAACGAACCCGCTTCCATGATCGCTCTGGACCACAATGAGCTGTACTACAGCCTGCAGAAGGAAAAGTTCCACTCTTCCATCCTGACGATGTCCCTTGACGGAGCCGAGCAGCTCGTCGTGCTGCGCGCCTTCCAGATGCATCCCTACAAGAACCAGGTTCTGCACGCTGACTTCCAGCGCATTGACCCGAACAGCAACGTGACGATGCGCGTCCCGCTGCACTTCTTCGGTGGTGAGAACAGCCCGGCTGTCAAGATCAGCAAGGGCTTCATCAGCCATCTGGTGAGCTTCGTTGAAGTGACCTGCCTGCCCAAGTATCTGCCTGAGCACATCGACGTTGACGAGTCCGGCATGACCGCCCTCGACACGCTGCGCGTTGCTGACCTGAAGCTGCCCGAGAACGTGACTGCTGTCAATCCCGAGCTGCCCGTCGCCACCGTGACGGTGATCGCCGACGAAGCCGCCGCTCCCGCCGCTGCCGCCGAGGCTGCCGCTCCGGCTGCTGCCGCCGCTGCCGCTCCCGCAGCTGCTCCCGCCGAAAGCAAGTAATTTCTTTTGACGGTGCAAGACCCGCCCGTGCGCTTTGCGGCTCACAGCCGCAAGGCTCGAGCGGGTCTTCTTTTTATCTGCTATCTCTCTTTTTTTGAATGTCTACATCCTTTATTGATCTCGGCCTGCCGCAGACGCTCTGCCAGACGCTCTCTTCGCTCGGCTTTGAAGAACCCACCCCCATTCAGACAGCCGCCATCCCCGTCCTTCTTTCGGGACGTGACGTGCTCGGACAGGCCGCGACCGGCACAGGAAAAACAGCCGCCTTCGCCCTGCCCCTCATGGCCAGATATTGCATGGACGATGAGCCTCAGGCCCAGCCTCGCGTTCTGGTGCTCACGCCGACAAGAGAACTGTGCCTGCAGGTCGCCGAAAGCTTCATGAGCTACGGCAAAGCCTGCGGCCTCACCGTCGCGCCGATCTACGGCGGGCAGGAGTACGGCCGCCAGATCCGCCTTTTGAAGCGCGGGGTGCACGTGGTCGTGGCAACGCCCGGCCGTGCGCTTGACCACATCAATAAGGGAACGCTGGATCTGTCCGCCATCCGTGCGCTCGTCCTTGACGAGGCCGATGAAATGCTCGACATGGGCTTTGCCGATGAACTCTCGGCCATTCTGGAAGTTACGCCCGCGGATCGGCAGACCGCCCTCTTTTCCGCAACCCTGCCTCAGAGCATCCAATCGATCGCCTTGAAGCACCTGAATGCGCCCGAACGCATCGTCATCGAAACCGAACGGCCGTCGGCCGGAGAGGTACCCCGCGTGCCGCAGGTGGCCTACATGGTAGGCCGCGCCCATCGCCATGCCGCGCTCGGCCGGATCCTTGACGTGGCTGCTCCCGAACTTGCCATCGTCTTTGCCCGGACCCGGGTCGAGACCGACGAAGTGACCGAGGCTCTGCGCGCCCGCGGCTTTGCCGTGGAGGCGCTTCACGGCGGCCTTGACCAGGACAGCCGCAGCCGCGTCATCAAGCGCGCCAAGGACGGCGCAATTGAAGTTCTGGTCGCAACCGATGTTGCCGCCCGGGGACTGGATTTGGACAACGTCACCCATGTCATCAACTTCGGCCTGCCGGCAGCGGCCGAAACCTATGTCCACCGCATCGGCCGCACGGGCCGCGCGGGACGATCCGGCATGGC
>OMXR01000066.1 GCA_900315045.1 uncultured Sutterella sp.
GGAGCTGCGCGTGTACCTTGAAGAGGCTGCGGGCGTGAGCAAGTACAAGGAGCGGCGCAAGGAAACCGAAAGCGCGCTCATCCGCACCCGGGAGAACCTCGAGCGCGTGGACATGCTCCAGCAGACGAAGGCGCAGGAAATCGAGCGCCTTTCCAAGGAAGCGGAAGTCGCAAGCCGCTGGCGGGAGCTCGATACCGAACGGGAGCGCTCGGAAATCCTTTGGCACTTCGTGCAGGAGACCGATGCAAAGGCCGCGATCGACAAGCTCACCGCAGAGATCGCCCAGAAGGAAGAGGAAAGCCTTCGGGACAAGGGCAGGGCCGATGAGCTCGAACGCCGCATCGAAGAGCTCAAGGCCGCCGCAGCCGAAAAAAAGAACATCCTTGAAGCGGCAAAAAGGAGCGCCTGGGAGGCCGAAGCCAAGCTTCGCGAAGCCGAAGGCGCCATTGCACACATCGCCGCCCGGCGCGAGTCCCTCACCAACCAGATCTCCTCGATGACCGACCGCCTTGAGCGGCGCAAGGCCGAGCAGGAAGTGTTCCTGCAGCGCATCCGGGAGCTCGAGGAGCGGGCTCTTGAATGCGCCCGCACGGCCGAGGAAAGCGAAGAGGAGGCGGCCGCCCTGCAGGAAGAGTGGGGCGAGCGCGACGAAGCGGTGCTCGCCGCGAAGACCGCCTTTGAAGAAGCCCGCGCAAACGCCCAGAAGGCGCAGAACCGCATTGCCGTTGTTGAAATCGAAATCGACTCGCTCTCGCGCGAAGCCGCAAGAATCGAAGAGCAGGTGGCCGCCCTCAAGGAAGAGATTCAGGGGAGCGAGGCGCCTGACGAGGAGCGGTTTGCCGAGCTCTCCGAAATTCTGGAAGAAAAAAGAGCGCTGCTTGAGGAGAGCGCAGCCGGCGTGGAGGAGCTTGGCGAGTCGCTTGCCGCCGCGCGCGAAGAGCTCACGCAATCGCTCATGAAAAGCGAAGCCGCCGCAAAGCGCGTGACCTCGCTATCCGCCCGGCTTGAAACCCTGAAGGGCATTCAGCAGAAGGCCGTTGCCGAAGGCAAGCTCCCCGCGTGGCTCAAAAAAATGGGCCTGGAGGGCATGGAGCCCTTCTACAAGAATTTGGAAATCGACGAGGGCTGGAGTCTTGCCGCCGAGGCTGTGCTCTCGGTCCGTGCGCATGCTCTGCCAGTCGGAGAGCTGCGCCGCGCCGCCGGATTCACCTTCGATCCCCCTCCCGGCCGCCTTGCGTTTTATGGACGCGACAGCCAGCCGGTCACAGGACAGTCTGAGAGCCCCCGCGGGCTGCCGCCCCTTGCGCAGTTCGTGCGCACACGGGATGCTGGCGCCGCCGCGGCGCTCTCGCATTGGCTCAGTGGCGTGTACGCCGCGGGGAGCCTTGACGAAGCAATCGCCGCAAGAGCTGAATTAAAGCCCGGCGAGCGGATTGCAACCCGCGAAGGCCACATTGTGGATGCAGCCTCGATCGCGTTCTGGGCCGAGGAGAGCGTGGCTTCGGGCATTCTCTCGCGCCAGGCCGAGATCGACTCCCTGGGGAATTCTCTTTCCGAGGCGCAGGGCGAGGCTGATGCGCAGGCCGAAGCCGTAAAGCGCGTGCGCGCCCGCGTCGATGGGCTCGATGCCGAGCTCAGAACCGAGCGGTCCCGGGAAGGGCGCGAGCGGGACGAGCTGCATGCGCTCGAAGTCGAGTACACCCGTCTTTCGGGAGCGATTGCCGCGTACAAGAACCGCAGCGAAAAGGTCAAGGCCGACATTGCGAGCCTCACGCGCCGGGCGCAGGAAGTCGAGGAATCAAGGGCCGCCGCCGAAGAGCAGTTCTCAGGGCTTGACGAGTCGCTCTCCGGCATGCAGCAGGCCGAGCTCACTGCCCAACAGGCGCTTGAAAAGGCGCAGCGCGAAAGCGAGGGCCTGCAGTCGCGGATCCGCGACTTGAAGGAACAGGCAAATCTCTCCCGCGTGAAGGAACGGGACGCACGCGAGCACAAGACCGAAACCGAAGAGGGGGCGGAGCGTGCCCGCGAGGAGTCGCTCTCGATGGCCGAGGAGCGCGAGGCGCTCGCTGAAGAGCTCGCCGAGCTCAATGCCACGGCGCAGGTCGAGGGGCTTGCCGTCTTCATCGAGGAGCGCGACCGCACAAAGGCCTCCGAGATTGAAGCCCAGGGTCAGAGTGACGCGGCCGAGAACACGCTTGAAGCCGCAAGAAGCGAGCAGCGCGCCCTGCTTGACGGACAGATGCCGCGCCAGCAGGCGATCGCAGATCTCCAGGTGAAGCGCCAGGCCTGGGTGACGCAGTCCCAGACCTTCACCGAGGCGATCGACGCAAGCGGGGAGGATCGCATCGAGCTTGCGCGCATCGTGGTGCGGGAAAAGCTCAAGGCAGGCACGCTCAAGAACCGCGTCGCCCGTCTGGTTGAGGAGATCGCCGCCCTGGGGCCCGTGAACCATGCGGCGCTTGAGAATCTTGAGACAAGCCGCAAGGCGATGGCCGAGACCGCCCGGCAGGTCGAGGACCTGAATGCCGCCATCGAGAACCTCGAGGCGACCATCCGAAAGATCGACGCGGAAACCCGCACGCTCCTCAAGAGCACCTTCGAGACGGTGAGCGCAAACTTCACGCAGATGTTCAAGGATCTGTTCGGAGGCGGCACGGCCTCGCTCACGATGACCGGCGACGAGATTCTCGACAGCGGCGTCGAGGTGCGCGCCCAGCCCCCTGGCAAGAGAAACGCAAGCGTGAAGCTGCTCTCGGGCGGCGAGCAGGCGCTCACCGCCACGGCGCTTGTCTTTGCCATCTTCTCGCTCAACCCGGCGCCGTTCTGTCTGCTCGACGAGGTGGACGCGCCGCTAGACGAAGCCAATCAGGATCGGCTTGCCCGGCAGATCGTGGCGATGAGCGGCAGCACCCAGTTCATGATGATCACGCACCATCGCGTGACCATGGAGTACTTGAAGCGCTTGGTGGGCGTCACCATGAAGGAGCCCGGGGTATCGCGCGTGGTTGCCGTGGACGTTGCTGAGGGCACGAAGCTTGCGCAGAGCTGACGGAGAAAAAATCCGTCCAAAAGGCTGAGAAAAGCGCCCTGGAGACAGTCAAAACGGGTAACATTCATGATCTGAAGGATTGTCTTTTTGGTTCTAGGAAGGGGATAGCGCATGCCGGTTGATAATCTGCCGCTCTGGATCGGTCTGGCCCTTGTTGTCTGCATGGGCGTCGGCTATGCCTGGAGAGCGAAGAAAAACCGGACGACCGACCAGAATTCCAAGGATTTTCAGGAAAGGCTCACCATCGGCGTGGGCGACCCGCTTGCCGATGATTCTCAGGGGCCTTCCTTTGCAGGCTCCGCCGCGGACGACGCTTTTCGCGGACAGCCGTCGACCGTCAGGATCGGCTCCCGGCCGGAGCCGGCCTCAGGCAAAATGGAAGGATCTTCCGGGGCGGCCGAGACGCAGGCTCAGCCCGTGCAGGAAGAGCTTGACTTCAATGCGATGAACCCTGCGGTTCCGCGCAATGTCGGGCGGCTTTCCGCCGACGTGGATTCCGGCATCGAAGCCGTCGTGAATTTCACGCCGCGCAGCGGCACCTTTGATGCGGAAAAGATCCGCGCCATCGAAAGCATGCTCGCCGAGAGCCGTTTCGGCGACATCGTGCGCGTGGACTACCAGAACGGGAAAACCGGCCGCTGGAGCCATTCCTCCAAGGGGCTTTCATCCTGCTCGCAGGTCTACATGGCGCTGCTCCTTGCCAACCGGGGCAGAACACTGGATGCGCTCACGGCTTCGAGTTTCCTCACCCTTGCCGACCGCATCGCCATCGAGATCGGCGCGGACGCATCCCTTCCCGACAGCCAGATGATGCTTGACGCGGCCCAGCAGATCACCGACGTCATCGTGCACTTTGACAGCGCGCTCAGCATCAAGATCGCGGCGGCGGAGGACTTTGACCAGTCCGCGGTGAGGGCCGCCGCCACGGCCTGCGGCTTCACCTACAAGGGCGATCACTACGACCGCTGCTCAGGCGGCACGGATCTGCCCGTGATGCAGCTCTGGCCCTCGGAACAGCTGCCCAACGAGATGGAGTTCTCGCTGGATATCCCGATGACTTCGGCGGCAGCCAATCCCCTTGGCGATTTCTTTGCCGCAGGCAACGATCTGTGCTGCCGGTTGGGCGCCGTGATGACCGACCCTGTCGGCCAGCCGATCGGACCCGCGGTGGCCACGATGATCTGCAGGCAGCTTTCCGAAATGTACGAGCAGATGGCCGTGAGCGGAGTGTCCGCCGGATCGCTGCGGGCAAGACGCATTTTCTCCCGGATCTGATTCCGGCTTTTCGACTGGAGCACACGCATGCAGCAGACGCTGGATCTTTTTGCGCCTGAAAAGGCCGAAGAAACGGTAACCGACGCGCTTCGGGAACTTGCCGCAAAGGATGCGGCCCTGATCCGCAAGTGGGACTACGAGTACTACGTTCTGGATGCCCCGAGCGTACCCGACGCCGAGTACGACCGCGTGTATCGGGAGCTCGTGGAACTGGAAACCAGGTATCCCGAGCTGCGCGATGCAGCCTCTCCCACGCAGCGCGTGGGCGGCAAGGCGCGCGAGGATCTCGGAAAAGTGACGCACCGCGTCCCGATGCTCTCGATCCGCACTGAAACGGACTTTACCGATGCGGGTGCCGAGGCGTTCGATGCGCGCGTGCGCAAGGCGCTCGGCATGGAAGATGCGGACGCCCCGCTTGAATACGACTGCGAGCTCAAGTTCGACGGACTAGCGGCAAACCTCGTCTCGGCTGCGACCCGGGGCGACGGCGTGGTGGGCGAAGACGTCACGCAGAACGTGCGCACGATCCGCACCGTTCCGCTCAGGATCGAGGGGGCGCCCGAGATTCTGGAAGTGCGCGGCGAAGTCATCATGCACAAGAAGGATTTTGCGGCGATCAACGAAGTGCTCGCGGGCCGCGGGGAAAAGCGGTTCGTGAATCCCCGGAATGCGGCGGCGGGCTCTCTGCGGCAGCTCGACAGCCGGATCACCGCGTCGCGCCCTCTGCACTTTTACGCCTATGGACTGGGCGAGTGCTCGGATCCGGCGTTTGCGGACTCGATGAGCGGACTTCTTGAAAAATTCCGGGCCCTGGGGCTGCCCGTTGCCGCCGAGCGGCGCACCGTGCAGGGAGCGGCCGCTTTGGCCGACTTCCACCGGCATGTGGCTGAGATTCGGGAGAGCCTTCCCTTTGAGATCGACGGCGTCGTGTACAAGGTCAACGACTTTGCCCTGCAGAGGGATCTGGGATTTGTCGCGCGGGAGCCGCGCTGGGCCTGCGCACACAAGTATCCGCCGCAGGAAGCGCTCTCGATTGTGACGGCGATCGACGTGCAGGTCGGCAGAACGGGGCGCGTAACGCCCGTTGCGCGCCTTGAGCCCGTGTTCGTGGGCGGCGTCACGGTCTCGAACGCGACGCTGCACAACGAGGAGCATATCGCCGAGCTGGGGCTCATGATCGGGGACACGGTGGTCGTGCGGCGCGCGGGCGACGTGATTCCCGAGATCGTCCGCGTGCTTCCTGAGCGGCGCCCCGCGGATGCGCGCGCGTTCCGGATGCCGGAGCACTGCCCGGTATGCGGCTCGGCCGTGGTGCGGGACGAGGAGGAGAAGGATTCGCGCTGCACAGGCGGCCTCGTGTGCCCGGCGCAGATGAAGCTCTCGCTCGTGCACTTCGCTTCGCGTCGCGCGATGGGAATCGATGGGCTGGGCGAGAAGATCGTCGAGCTGCTGGTGGACTCGGAGTCAGTTTCGGTGAAGAGCCCCGCGGATCTCTATGCCCTCACCGTGGAGCAGCTCCTCAAAATCGAGCGCATGGGCGCAAAGAGTGCTTCCAACCTCGTCGAGGCGATCAGCGCGAGCCGCAGCACGACGCTCGCCCGGTTTGTCTTTGCGCTGGGAATCCGCCATGTGGGCGAAGCGACCGCAAGGGATCTTGCCGCGCGGTTCAAGACGCTCGAAGCGCTTGAGGGGGCTCAGATCGAGGATCTCCTCACCGTGAACGACGTGGGGGAGGTGATCGCCGAGAGTGTGTACTCGTTCTTCCACGAACCGAGGAACCTCGAGCAGATCGCGCGCCTTGTTCAGGCCGGCGTGCACTGGGACGAGTCTGCGGCCGAAGGCCCGAAGAACGAAGCCGTCGCCGGGCGCACGTTCGTGCTTACGGGGACGCTTCCCACCTGGAGCCGGGACGAAGCCAAGGACCGGATCATTGCCGCGGGCGGCGTCGTGTCAGGGTCCGTTTCGAAAAAGACCAATTTTGTTGTCGCGGGCAGCGCCGCAGGGAGCAAGCTCGAGAAGGCGCAGGCGCTTGGCGTGCCGGTGATCGACGAGGCTGAGCTGCGTCGGATGCTGGGTGAGGAAGGCGAAGCAACTCCTTCCGAAGGGCAGACCGGGGCGCTTTTCTGAGCGTTTCCTTTTGCGGCCTGAGCGACGGTGCGGCTTTGTGTAGCCGGTCCGGATCTCGTGCTCCTGTGTGTCGCGCCATTTGGCGGCGGAGTAGGCGTTCGCGGTTTTGCACTCCAAGATCACGTCGGTCATGAGCATGCGGTCGTTCGTGCGCTTCTTTTCGGGGATCACGCGCATGTTGCCGGTTTTAGTGGCTTGGTCCACCCTTATAGCGTAGCAATAGAGAAGAACCGCCTGTTTGATGCTGGAGTGAGACATAGCAAGATGCCTCCTGACGCGGATTTGATTCCCTAAACCGGCTTTTTATTGGTACTTACCCCTGTCTTTGACAGTTTCCGACTTGAACTCCGGACTAGATTCTGATTTCTAATTCGGAGTTCAGGGTAAAAGCAAAGCCCCGGAGGTTTTCGCCAGCGGGGCTGAATTAGCTAATGTTGCAGGAAATCATGGCTCTTTGGACTTTTTGATGGCATAGACCACGACACCGAGTGTTGATCCTACGATCGCTATAGAGGGCCATTCGTGCCCGGTGTAGCCCAAATAAATGGCTCCTCCGAAAGCAAGTAAAGCAACCGCTATAGATCCAACAGTGGAAACCATCGCTTGACGATGGACGTAACCGTCAATTTTTGAAGATCTCGAGCGACGATGTTCGGCTTCCTGAACTGTCATCTCAATGACTTTGTCGACTAAATCTGGTCTGAACCCATGGAGTTTCTCCAATTCGTCAACTGCAGGCAGCGGGAAATCGTTCTCATGGGAAATCGCCCGGACCTGCGTCCCAGATGGAGCCTGAAGCTCAACGGCAGTGTGCTTCTGAGACATGCTGTTCCTTTACCTTCTGAACACTTTTTGAGATGTCTATCCGAACATTTTCGTAGTCTTTGCGCAGGTTGCGGCGGTCGTCAGCGAACGGAGTTCTGCTGAACTTGGCGTAACGCTTGACTATCCACGGCGTCATCAGAATTGTGAGTCCCCCTGCGACGGTAGATAAAACCTTTGCTGTCATTTTCGTTCTCCAAGGTTGGTGAGTGTGAAACGCTAGCCAACCTCACTCTGCGATTATGCGTCTCTTCCTCTGTGATTGTGAAGGAAAAACTGTAAGTGGCGTTGATACTTGTTAACCATTTGTTGCACTCTGTGCTCATCTGTTCTCCGGAAAGCTCTCCTCTGCTCCCTCTTTTGAAGGGGATGAAATTGGTTTTCTCTGGACCGGCCCAGTGCTCGGGGCGCTTTTCCGAGCGTTTCCTACGGGCAAAAGAAAAACGCACTGCGGAGCAATTGCAGTGCGTTTCTCTTTGGATGGCCTGATAAGCCCGAGCTGAGGGACTCAGATTATCAAGCGTGCGCTCCGGCGATTAAGCCATCGCCTTGATGGAAGCCGACAGACGGCTCTTCTGGCGGGCAGCGGCGTTGCGGTGCAGCACATGCTTGCGAGCCATGGCGTCGAGGACGCTCTGAGCCTTGACGAAGGCCTGCTGAGCAGCGGCCTTGTCGCCGGCGACGATCTGCTTGCGCACGGCCTTGATGGCGGTGCGGTACTGGCTGCGCTGAGCGGAGAGGTGCTGGTTCTGCGCAACGGCCTGGCGGGCGCGCTTGCGGGCTTGTTTGGTATTGGCCATTTAGTGTTCCTAAAACTAAAAAAGGATGCTTGACGAGAAGCACACAATGAAATTTGTCTGCCGCCTCGCCCGTGCATCATTCAGCCGTGGGCTCGGCCGGTTAAGTGTTTACAATCTCTTTCCGGTTCAGGCGCAAATGAGGCTGCCGGGTTGTGTAGCCTTTGCCATCTCCGAAAAGCCCTTTATTATATGGAAATTCTTTCCGGGAGACAAGAATCCCGAAAGAAAAAAGATCGGGCACGCCTGAACGGCTGCTGTTTTGTTTTCTTGGGATGGATTTCTCTCATGTCGTTGCTGCGCAGTGCCGCCACCGTTTCGGGCCTTACGCTCTTATCCCGCGTCACGGGGCTGATCCGAGACATGCTGATTGCCCGGTACTTCGGCGTGAGCGGAGCGACCGATGCGTTCTACGTGGCGTTCCGGATCCCCAATCTGCTGCGCCGTCTGTTTGCCGAAGGCGCCTTTTCCCAGGCCTTCGTGCCGATGCTCTCGCAGGTGAAGGAGCAGGAGGGGGCTGAGCGCACCGATGAGTTCATCGGGAACGTGTTCACGCTTTTGGCGGCGGCCGTTCTCGCAACGAGCATGCTCGGCGTGTTGTTTGCGCCGGCCGTGATCTGGGTGATCGCAACCGGGTTTTCCGAGCACCCCGAGACGTTTGACCTTGCCGTTCTGCTCACGCGCTTCATGTTCCCGTACATCGTGTTTATGAGCCTGGTGGCCTTTGCCGCGGCGGTTCTGAACACCTGGAAGCACTTTGCGGTGCCGGCCTTCACGCCGGTGCTTCTCAATCTGAGCTTCATCGCGTTCATTCTGCTCCTTGCCGACAGGCTCGAGCAGCCCGTCTGGGCGCTGGCCTTTGCGGTGATCGCGGGCGGCGTGATGCAGCTTGGCATGCAGCTCTGGCAGCTGCGGCGCATGGGGCTGCTGCCGCGTCTTCGCTCGCCGCTCAGGGCGCTTGAGGACGGCGCCGTGCGGCAGGTGCTGCGGCTCATGGTGCCGGCTCTCGTGGGCGTGTCCGTGGCGCCGCTCTCGATCCTCATCAACACCAACATTGCCTCCCGTCTTGCCCGGGGCGCCGTGACCTGGCTCTCGTACGCCGACCGGCTGATGGAGTTCCCGACGGCGCTCCTTGGCGTTGCGCTCGGCACGGTGCTGCTGCCAAGCCTTTCGGGTGCTTTTGCGCGGGGCAATCTTGACCGGTACAACCGGCTGCTCGACGGGGGGCTCAAGATCGTGGTGCTCCTTGCGGTGCCCGCGGCGGTCGGCCTGGGCCTGCTTGCCGAGGGCCTCTCCTCCGTGCTCTTTCAGGGGCGCAACTTCCTTGCTGCGGACGTCGCGCAGACCTCGATCGCCATGCGCGGCTACGCCGTGGGGCTGATCGGCCTCATCGGCATCAAGATCATTGCCCCGGCCTTTTACGCGAGAAAGGACATCAAGACGCCGGTGAAGGTGGCGATCGCGTCGGTCGCCGTGGTGCAGGCATGCAACTTCGTGACGGTGCCGCTCTTTGCGCATGCGGGGCTAGCGCTTTCGGTGGCGCTCGGCGCGTGCTTCAATGCGGGCACGCTCCTTGTGATCCTCATCCGGCGCGGCTGGTACCGGGTTCTTCCCGGCTGGGGGCTCTTTGCGCTGCGCTGCGCGGCGGGGGCGGCCGCCATGGCCGCGTTCCTTGTCTGGGCCCAGCAGGGCGTCGACTGGGCGGCGATGCAGTCCGAGTGGGCGCTCAGAATCGCGCTCGTGGGAGCTGTGATCGCGGGGGCGGCGGCGAGCTACTTTGCCGCAATGGCCCTGCTCGGGTGGCGCGCCGAGGAGGTTCGCTCGGCCCGGCGACAGGAGTAATGCCAAAGACCTGAGGAATCGGAAAACAAAGGGATTTTCTCCCTGCTACAATCACGAAAAGCGCGACGCCGATCGCGCAATCGCTCTCTTACTCATATCGGAAAAACGATGGCACTCAAAGACAAAGGCGAACTGAACAAATTCTTCATCTTCCGTCCCAAGGAGAAGATCCCCGAGTACATCGAGGTTCTCAAGATGTCCGAGGACGTCGAGGCCTATGCCGACCACAGCATCGGCAGGGAGGCTCTTGAGCAGCTCAAGGAAAAGATCCGCGCCGCGGGCGGCAACGCCGTGATCGACTACCGTGTCGAGAACAAGCCCTATTTCTACGGCAACTACGTCTCGCACGCCTACATTGCACACGGCAAGCCGGCGCTCGTGGTCGGCATCACGTACAAGGGCGACCGCGACAAGCTGATCGCCGAGTTCGACGACTCCGAAATCCGGATCGATACGGCGCAGAGAATGGCTGCCGAGGCCGAGGAGGCGCGCCGCATCCAGAGAACCGAGCTCATCACCCGCGCGGTGCTGGGCGTCGTGTTCGGCGGCCTTGCGATCTTTGTCGGATACATCGCCGGCGTCGCCTTCCATCTGTGGTAGAAGGCTTCTGCGGCCGCGCGTCGGGCTGCCTGGCCTGACATCAGAAACCCGCCTCAAGCCAAGCGGCTCGGGCGGGTTTGTCCGCATTCAGCGCAGCGCTCAACGAGCTTTCTTTCCGATCTTGAGCGCGAGCAGGTGTTCCTTCAGAATCGCGCGGATTTCCAGAATCGCCTTGGGGGTTTCCTGAACGCTGTGTCCCGAGGGAATGATCAGCTCGCGCTCTGCGCCGGGCAGATGCGAGCTCCAGTAGGGGACGATTCCGTCCGTGCTTTCTTCAATCGGCCCGTCCGTCTCGTCTCCGATGATCGAGTAGTACTTCACCTTGGGCGAGATTTCGCACTTGGCAAGAGCCTGGATGTCGGGATTCTTGTCCGAAAGATTTCCCACGCCCGTCATCGTGTCCGGATTGAAGGGCACGTCCTTGCCAGCCATGATGCGCACGGTGTTCGTCACCGCTGAAAGCATTGCGCCGGGGAGCTTGACCATGCTCATCAGGATCCTGGGCAGAGTCTTGTCTGCGTACGGCGTGCCGCGGTGGGGGGCTGCGAGGAACACCGCACGGTTGACGCGTTTCATAGGCTCGAAAAAGAAGATGTCGCTCAGCTTTTCCCTCACTTCCTTCTGCCTTGCCGCATCGGGCTGATACCGCTTGACATAGTCATCCCAGATCACGTTGCCGGAAGAGGAAACGAGAAGACGCGAGATGATGCCGCCCATGCTGTGGCCGATGAGAACGACATCGCGCCCGGCCGGATTCCGCCCCGTTTTGTCATAGTGGCGGAAGGTCGCCTCGAGGGCCTTGGCAATTTCCTTGCGGTTGACGGAGATTGGCCAGCTCGTCGGGTAGTACACCTGCCAGATCTGGTAGTGGTCGCGCAGTTCCTCGTCCCCCATGATCTCGTTGGCCGTGTTCACCCAGGCCTCGGGGCTGCTGGCCAGGCCGTGGACAAGAACGATCGTTTTTCTGTCGGGACGGTAGGGCTGCATGAGGAACACGCGCGGCCGCTCAAGCACGTCGCCCCTGCCGAACACGGTGCCGAGCGACTGGCTTGCGAAATTCGAATTTGCAAGCCACAGGCCGTATGCGCCCGAGTAGTTGGTCGCGAGCGGCACCTGGATCTTGTTGATGCTGACGCCGATGCCGCTGTCGATGTCGTAGGGCGCGAGGATGGCCTTTTTGGTCTCCTCGACCTCCTTGTACGTCTTGCCGGGGAAGTGCAGCAGAACGGTTGCCGGCGCGTAGGGCATGCGCTCCCAGGGCAGCTGCGGCTCCTCCGGGTGCTTTTCCGGGGCGGCCTGCCGCTTGCGCTTTGAAATGCTGCCGAGCGTGAGGATCGTGCGGGCGCCCAGGCCGTCCCTGACATACTCGTTGCGGATGCCTTTGAAGGAGACGGTCGAGTCGGCGGTGATGTTGAGGATTTGAAGGTCCTTGTCGCTCAGCATGGGGTAGTAGCGCACGTCCGAATAGAGCGTCCAGTTCTCAATCTGCTCCGAGGTCTCCTGCATCTCGGGACTTTCGGGATCCATGTCCTTGTAGCGGTCGTAGAGGATCGCCACGGAATTCTGCGCCGACAGGTTGTAATAGTCGCGCACCTGGGTCTGGCGGTCCTCCAGGGCGCGCATGTTGATCGTGCGGTTGGAGTAGAACAGGTACAGGTAGGCGGCCCTTGCCGACTGCAGGTATGCGTCGATCGCCCGGTTGGCGAGCTTCCGGTACTCGGCTTCGTTCGATGCATTGCTGCGTTTCAGCGAGTCGTGCAGGCGAAATGCCTTGAGGAGCCAGATTTCGGAAAGAGCCGATTGACGCTGCTCGCGCGTGAGCCCGCCCTCGGTCTGCACGAGGTGGATGCACTTGTCAAGGTCCGACGTGCAGTCCGGGGTGTCATACCCGAGGATGAACAGGCTTTCGTCCGTCTGATGGCTGAGCGTGCCCGTGGTGATCACGTCGCCGCGTCTGGCTTCGATGTACTTGGAGCTGTCAAGGTGCGACACCGTGACGCTGGCGCAGCCCGAGAGAATGAGGGCGGAGAAAAGGATCAGTAAGCGCTTCATAAAACTGGCGGGGGAGATGCATGCGGCAGGCGCACGCTCGGCGCGGGAACGCATTGGCCCCGGGAACAAACCTGATAACAGGTTAAATGCTAGCAAGAATGCACGATGCGTTGTTTGCGTTGTTCCGGGTGCCTCGGCGCCGGGCAAAGCGGCTAAGATTTTGCCCCGTGAGAAGGGCTCCAGCGCCCGGAAAGGACAGGACGAAATGACCGAACTCATCGAAGGAATCGAGCAGAGGCTGCAGAGCGTGCGCGAGCAGTTGCGCAGGGCCGACCCCGAGGGGCGCGTTGAACTGCTTGCCGTGAGCAAGACCTTTCCCGTCGAGGCCGTGCTGATCGCCGCGCTCGAAGGGCAGAGGGCCTTCGGCGAAAACTACGCGCAGGAAGGCTGCGGCAAGATCGACTGGGTGCGCGAGAACCGGCCCGATCTTGCGCTCACGTGGCATTTCATCGGCCCGCTGCAGTCAAACAAGACACGCATCGTCGCCGAGCATTTCGACTGGGTGCAGACCGTGTGCCGGGAGAAAATCGCCCAGCGGCTCAACGACCAGAGGCCGCAGGACATGCCGCCCCTGAACGTGCTTGTTGAAGTCAACATCGATGGCGAGGAAAGCAAGAGCGGCGTGCGTCCCGAAGAGGTGCCGGCGCTCTGCCGCTTCATCCAGGGCCTGCCCCGCTTGCGGCTTCGCGGCCTCATGGCGATCCCGGCGCCGGCGGGGTCGGACGAGGAGCGCATGAAGCCCCTTGCGGCCATGCGCGCGCTTTTTGAGTCGGTGAAGGACGAGTTCGGCCTTGACACCCTGTCCATGGGCATGAGCGCGGACGCGACTACGGAGCGAAAGGCTAGATCAGCACCCCGAAGTGCTCCTGCACGTAGCGCTTTTGCTCGCCCTCGATTTCGCGGCGCCGCTTGATGTACCAGTCGGTGAAGATCTGCACGCGGCGCAGCCTTGCCGCCTCGATCGTCGAGCCGATGTAGTTGTCCAGGTTCGGCACGTGCCAGCCGTTCAGAACGGGCACGAGCTTGCCCTCGATCAGCTCCCGGTAGCAGTGGTGCAGCGGCATGTCGAGCACGATTCCCGCGCCTGAGACCGCCGCCTGCTTGGTCGAGAGGATGTTGTTGAAGCGCAGCATCGACTTGAAGCGGATCTTCGCCTGGCTGCTGCCCAGAACCAGCATGTCCGAGTGTGGCCGCACGCGGCCGCTGTAGATGATTCCTGCGTGGTGGATGAGGTCGGCGGGGGACTCCGCCGGATGTCCGGACTGCCTCAGGTACTCGGGCGAAGCGCAGGCGATGAAGGCCGAGCGCGTGACGAAGTGCTCGACGAGCGCCGGGTTGTGCACCGGCCCGTAGTAGAGCATCAGCTCCGACTGCCCGCGCATGAAGTGCTGCGGGTCGTCGTCCGCGATCACGTCGAACGTGATCTTCGGATGGATCTTCTGGAACTCCACAAGCAGGGGCACGATCTGCTCCTGCATGAAGCCCGGCATGGCGCCGAACCGGATGCTGCCTTCCTCGGCAGCGCCCGAGACGCGCAGCTCGGCGATCGCCTGGTGCATGGCCTGCACCACGGGGCCGATTCTGCGCGCGGCTTCAAGCGCCGCCTGCGTGGGAATGATCACCCGGCCGCTTCGCTCGAACAGCTTGTAGCCGAGCGCCTGCTCCATGCCGCTCACCACGCGCGAGAGCTGCGAGCGCTCAAGTCCCCGGGAAAAGGCAACGGCGGAAATGGACTTCTTCTCGATGATCTCGATGATGAGCGCCCAGTCCTGCAGGTTCTCCAGTGTTTTTGCTTGTGACATGCGTGTCGAAAATTGCACGAAAGATAAATCAATTCGCGAACGATTATAAAGCAAAAACGCAATAAATTTTTGCGATATTCCGCAATGTGGAATTTATTGCGGATAATTTGCACGAAAAAGAGTGATGAAAATCATACGCTAAAGCAAAATTCGAAATTTACAATGGCCTCATCCATAATTAACGTCAGGGAGAAAAAAATGAAAGTCACAACGATTCCTTGGTCACGTGACATTCCCCGCTCGACGAGCGAGAGAGCAGAAGCCGAGACTTGGGCCTACTGGCAGAACAAGATCAATCGCGCTTCGCTCGTGATGCTGCACGAGCAGGGCATTCTCGACGACGAGACGGCCCGCGTCATCGCCAGGGCGCACCGCCACGCCGAAGAGGAGCAGGCCGCCCCCGGCGCCGCGCCCGTCCAGGACATCATGCCTCTTGAGAAGATGCTGATCGCCCAGTGCGGGCAGATGGCCTCGCTCATCCACACCGGCCGCAGCCGCCAGGACATCTTCGCTACGCTCAATCAGGCGCGCCTGCGCTCTTCCGTGATCGACTTTGCCATCAGCCTGAACGCCCTGCGTACCCGAATCCTCGAAATTGCCAAGGATCACACCGAGACCTGGATGCCTGCCTACACGAACGGCGTGCAGGCGATGCCCGTGACGCTCGGCTTCTACCTCTGGGCGTTCCTCGAGTCGTTCGAGCGCGACTTTGACCGCATCCGCGAAGGCTGGGCCCGAGTGAATCGCTCCGCGCTCGGCTCGGCCGTGATGGCGAACTCCGCCTGGCCGCTCTCGCGGGAGCGCCTTGCCGAGCTCCTCGGTTTTGACGGCCCGATCATCAATTCCCTTGACTCCTCCCAGGTGAGCCTCTTTGACGTGCCGCTGGAGCAGGCTTCCATTGCAGCCAACGTGGCGATCCGGATCACGACGCTGCTTGCCGACATCGCGCAGCAGTATTCGCAGACCCGGCCCTGGATGCTGCTTGACGAGTCCGCGGCGTACGGCTCCTCCGCGATGCCTCAGAAGCGCAACCCGGGCATCATCAACAAGACCCGCGCCAAGGCGGGCGACGTGATTGGCGCCATGCAGACGTCCTTCATGCGTGCGCACAACCTGCCGCTCGGCATGTACGACAACAAGGAGAGCGTGAGCGAGGACAACACGGCCGTGTTCGTGAAGGCCGTGCACATGCTCGAGCTCGCCCGCTGGGCCTTTGAGATGCTCAAGATCAACAAGGAGCGCGCGCTCGAAGAGCTTGAGAACGACTGGACCTGCACGATGGCGCTTGCCGAGACGCTGCAGATGCGCTTTGGCGTGCCCTTCCGCGTGGGACACAATTTCGCAAGCGGCATCGTCACGGTTGCCCGCCGCGAGGGCTACTACCCGAAGAACTTCCCGTTTGCAAAGGCTCAGGAGATCTTCCGCGAAACGGTGAAAAAGCTCGAGGGCAAGGACGAGGAGCTGCCGCTTGACGAAGCCGGGTTCCGCGAGACGCTCTCGCCCGAGTACGTCGTGCGCACGCGCGTGGGCACCGGCTCGCCCGCGCCCGAAACGGTTGCAAAGGGCCTTGCCGCGAGTGCCGAGAAGCTCACGGCCGACTTGAAGTGGCTTGAAGAGAAGGTTGCCCAGCTTCAGAAGGCGGACAGCATGCTCAACAGCGAGTTTGAAAAGTTTTTGAAGTAAAAAGCCCGCCGGGCGAGGGGAGCTTGCAGCGGATCAAACTCCGCGTGAAGCCTTCCCGCGCAGGCGGCAGATAAGAAACGCCCGCCTCGGCAGTGAGGCAGGGATGTTCATTCCTAAAGGAGGTTGAACCATGCTATGGGTCGGACTTGCCATCGTTATCGTAACGTTCTGGCTGATCTACAAGAACTATGAGGCGCGCCTCGTGCTTGCCCTCTCGGGCCTTGTGATGGCGCTGCTCGGACAGTACCTGTGCGGCGGCATGACGGTTTCCGCCGCCGTTCAGGCATTCATCAAGCAGCTCGTCAATGGCGGCCTCGTGCCGACCATCGTGACGGTGATGGGCTTTGGCTACGTGATGACATTCACCAAGTGCTCCGATCACCTCGTCAATGCGCTCGTGCGGCCTCTCACGCACGTGCCGGCGATCGTGATTCCGGGCGCCGTGATCATCACCTGGCTGCTGAACATCGTGCTGCCGTCCGCAGCCGGCATCGCCGCTGCCGTGGGCGTGTTGCTCATCCCGGCGCTCATCGCGCTGAAGGTCCGTCCCGTGATGGCCGCTGCCGCCGTGTTCCTCGGAACCTGGGGCTCGGTTGTCTCCCCCGGACTGATGTTCAACCCGCAGGTTGCCGACATCGCCTTCAAGGCCAAGGAGATTCCCGCTCCTGACGCCATGATCGTGATCTTCCAGGAATTTGTGCCCTGCGTGATCGGCGCTCTTGTTGCAGCCGTTCTGCTTGCCGTGCTCGCCATGGTGATGCGCGAGGGCGTGGGCTCGAACAAGGACGACGCTTCTGCTGAAGCCGCCAAGGACTTCAAGATCAACCCGATCTACGCCATCGTTCCCGTGATTCCGCTGTTCCTGCTCGTCATCGCTTCCAAGCAGGTCGGCTGGCTGCCCACCAAGGTCTTCACGGTTCCCGTCTGCATGCTGATCGGCACCGGCATCGGCATGATCGTCGGCCTCATCAACAGACAGAGCCTCGGTGACTGCTCCAAGCGCTTCTGCCGCGGTGCCGGCGACGGCTTTGCCGACGTCGTGATCCTGATTGCCGCCGCCGCCCTGTTCGCGGCCGGCATGAAGTCGATCGGCCTCACCGGCGCGCTCGTGAACGCCATGAAGGGATCCCAGTCGATCGCCATGTTCTCGGCTGCCGCTGGTCCGTTCGTGATGGCTGCCATTTCCGGTTCCGGCAACGCTGCCGCCCTGGCCTTCAACGAGGCGATCACTCCGCACGCCGCTGACTTCGGTCTCACGATTGTTCAGCTGGGTGCCGTTGCCCAGATCGCTGCCGGCCTCGGCCGCACGATGTCCCCGGTTGCGGGCGGCGTCATCATCCTGGCTGGCATCGCTGGCGTGAACCCGTTTGAGGTTGCCAAGCGTACGGCTCTGCCTGTTCTCATCGCCCTGATTGTGACGACGGTTGCGATGTACACGCTGAACTAAGCTGATGCGTCAGCTGTTCCGGGCTCCCCTGAGGAGTCCGGACAGGATTTTTCCCGGAACTCCGGATCGGACGGCAAATCTGGTTCGGAGTTTTCTTTTGCATTGAGATACAAGGGAATTCGGCAGATGTGCAAGGCGATCAGAACTGTCCCGTGTGATTTATGGTGGGCGTGCTCAGCCGCCGATTGTCAAGAGAGCTGCTGACTATTTTCGATAGCCATAGAGGTATTTCCTTGGTGTTGTTTGATATATAACAAACCATAGCTAAAAATATAGTTTGTGATGATTGATGGATCTGCAAGGAGGGTGGTATAAACCCGAAATTTAATCCGTTTTCTGGTATTTCGGGGTTCCCCTCATGAACAAGGTCTACAAAACTATCTGGTCCTGGGCGCGTCATGCTTTTGTCGTCAGCGACGAACATCACCGCTCTCACGTGAAATCCTCCGGTTCTGTCAAGACGGCCGCACATCACCGCTCTCACGTGAAATCCTCCGGTTCTGTCAAGACGGCCGCAGCGGTTGGTGCGGCTGTTTTGCTGTCTGCGCCGGCGATGGCTTATGTGCAGCCTGCAGACACTGACTTTGATGGACCGCATATAGTGTTTCCTGATCCTAACGGATCACATGCCTATGTTGATGATGGAGAGTATTACTTTGAAGGCGCGACGGTCGATCGGGAGTCGGGTGAGGATTCCGGGGCGGCTTCCGCCATACTGAACAATGCGAAACTGGCATCGATCCGAGGAGTCTCCGGTTTAGAGAATTTCGGGAAAATACTCGATTCGAATCAGGGCAACGAGCCTGACACGTTTATTACCGGCGTTTCCTTTGAAATGGGCGCATCAACCGGTCCTAACGGCAACATCGGGAATCCTGGAACATATGTTTGGACGAATGCAGATTTCAAAGGCGCACAAAATACGGCGTCATGGGCTGATGCCTATGGCGCAGAGCAAAGTGTGGGAACGCTTGTTCTGACTGGCGATACAACCGCGATTGAGGGATCGGTTACCGTCAGCGG